>CAZPMD010000102.1:0-16291 GCA_964587395.1 uncultured Hyphomicrobiales bacterium | reverse complement strand
CGCGGCAGAACGGACTGCGCACCCTCTCGGCCGTGCCTCCGACGTCGCGGGGCGGCAGCAGCCTTGCCCCGAACCGCGAGGATTCGCTCGCGCTCGACCGCGGCCTCCGTGGCGTCGCCCCTCCACGGCAGCCGCGCCGGCCCGTCGACGTTCCCATCGTCACCGAACGGACCCAGCAGCCCTCGGGCCGTGTCCTGCCCAATGCGAACCCGCTCGGCCGCAACGTCGTCGTCGATCCGCGCACCGGTGAAGTCGTGTCCTACGACCGGCGTCCGCAGGCCGAAGCCGATCCCTTCGCGCCGACGGGCATCCGTCTCGGCGGCTTCGTCGTGACGCCGACAGTGGACGCGACACTCGGATATGATTCCAATCCCCGGCGCCTTCCGTCCGGTGGTTCGGGCTCTCTCTTCACCCAGTCCTACGGCGAGCTGCAGGCCCGCTCCGACTGGTCGCGTCACGAGCTGACGGCGCGGCTGCGGGGCACCTATTCGGCTTATTTCTCCGACCCCGGCGTCAACCGCCCGGAGGTCAGCGCCACCGCCACGGGCCGCATCGATGTCTCGCGCGACACGCGGATCGAGGGCGAGGCACGCTACGTCCTCAATGCGAACTCGCCCGGTTCGTCGAACCTGCCCTCGTCGCCGGACGGCCTCAGAAATCTGCCGCTCATCCACCAGTATGGCGCGACAGCGGGCGTGGTGCAGGACATCGGCCGCCTGCAGATCTCGCTGCGAGGAACCTTCGACAGGTTCACCTATGACGACGCCGTGACCAATGCGGGCGTGGTGATCCCGCAGGGGGAGCGCGACTACAACGCCTATGGCGGCCGTCTGCGCGCCTCCTACGAGCTGACGCCCGGCTTGCGCCCCTTTGTCGAGGTGGGCCTGGAACAGCGCCGCTTCGACCAGCGCGTCGCCACCGGCGGCACCCTGCAGGGCTCGACAGCGACCACCTGGCGGGTCGGCTCCACATTCGAGCTGACGCGGTTGCTCACCGGCGAAATCTCGGCCGGCTATCTCGTCCGCGACAACCTCGAACCGACCTTCGGCGACATCAGCCTGCCGGTCTTCGACGCCTCGCTGGTCTGGACCGCGACCGCCCTGACCACCGTGCGTCTGACGGCCAAGTCGATGATCGACGAGAGCTTCACCACGGGCGCATCCGGCATCGAGAAGCGCGACGTGTCGATCGAACTCGAGCACGCCTTCCGGCGCTGGCTGACCGGCACGGCGAGGCTCGCCTATGGCCACGACAACTACCGTGGCACCAGCCGTGTCGACCAGCGCATGGTGGCCTCCCTCGGCCTCGTCTACCGCGCCTCGCGCAACCTGCAGATCCGCGGTGAGGTGCGCCGCGAAACGCTCCAGTCGAACACCGCCAACCAGAGCTACTCGGCCAACGTCGTGCTCTTCGGGCTGCGGCTGCAGCGCTGAGACCCGCTGTCTTCGACACCTTGGACGACTCGAGTGAGTCCCTCGTCGTGCGACACTCAGCCCTTCAGGCGCGCGATCTCCGCCCGAAGCGGCCCGGCCAGATCATCCCGGCGCAGCGCATAGGCGAGGTTGGCGGTGAGGAAGCCGAGCTTGGTGCCGGTGTCGTGGATCTCGCCATGGAAGGTGAAGCCGAAGAAGGGCTGGCGCTCCTTCAGCGTCAGCATGCCGTCGGTCAGCTGGATCTCGCCGCCGGCACCGCGCTCCTGCGTTTCGAGAATGCGGAAGATCTCCGGCTGCAGGATGTAGCGCCCCGAGATCGCGACATTGGAGGGGGCAGTGCCTTTCGGCGGCTTCTCGACCATCTTGCCGATCTCGTAGCCGCCGCCTGCGGCGGGCTTGCCCTTGCCGATGATGCCGTACTGGTGCGTCTCGCTGTCGGGCACCTCGTAGCCGGCGACGTAGTTGCCGCCGGTCGCATTGTAGGCCTCGATCATCGCGGCGATGCAGCCTTTCGAGCCGGGTTGGGCCAGGTGCAGCATGTCCGGCAGCAGCAGGGCGAAGGGCTCGTCGCCGACGATGTCACGGGCACACCAGACCGCGTGGCCGAGCCCGAGCGGCTCCTGCTGGCGGGTGAAGGAGGTGGCGCCGGCGGCCGGCAGGTCGCGCTTCAGTTCCTCGAGCGGCGCGGTCTTGCCGCGCGAGGCCAGGGTCGTGTCGAGCTCGAAGGCCTTGTCGAAATGGTCCTCGATCACCTGCTTGTTGCGACCGGTGACGAAGACGAAATGCTCGATCCCCGCCTCGCGGGCCTCGTCCACCACGTGCTGGATGACGGGACGGTCCACGACGGTGAGCATCTCCTTCGGGATGGCCTTGGTGGCGGGCAGGAAGCGCGTGCCAAGACCGGCAACCGGGAACACGGCCTTGCGGATGCGACGGACCATGAAGAGGACCTCAGAGGATGGGAAGGAACAGGCGGGATGTCATACCGCAGCAAAGCTGAACGCCCGGTGAGCGTGAGAGTTCCCGAACCAGATCCTGGCTATCGGGGGCAGCATGGCGACCATCGTCGCGGACGTCCAGCCTCGCAGGCTCACCTGTCGATGGCCGGCGCTGCAAGCTGAGGCGGATCGGCCCGGAACGCGTTGAAGACCATGTCCGGGGCCGAGGTGTTGTGCCGCGACGCCGAGAGGCGCCCGGCCCAGAGGTCGGTGGCATTGGCGCGACGAAATGGCATGATCGCCTCCTCGCGCCAGCCCGGCGCATCCTTTTCGCGCACGGCGATGCGCGCGACGTCGGCGTTGAACTCGGTGACGTACATCGAGCGCAACGCCGCGAAGGGCGTTCCGGCGATCGGCCGCGCGAAAGCGACGTCGAGGCCGATCAGCTCCTGGTTGAGCGTCGACAGCCGGACCGTGGCGCTGTTGCCGTCAGGATATGTCAGCGTGAAGGTCCTGGTGGCAGGATCGAAGGCCACCTCGCGGATCTTCACGATGGGCCGGCCCTCGACCACGACGGGACCGACGAGGAAGGACGAACCATAGGCGGTCCAGCGCAGGTTCGAGGGCGGCAGCGGCCGGGCGCGCCAGTAGCCGTCGGTGGGATAGAGAACAAGCACCTCCTCGGCTCGGTCCTTGAACCGATACCAGATCTGCAGGAGGTGGATGTCGCGTTCCACCCGGTCGCCGACCTTCACCGTGGTGTCGGAGGCCCGCCAGAAGCGCTGCTCGCGATAGCCGATGACCTGCCACTCCACCGTCTCGTAGAGGGTGATGCGCTGCGGCATGGGCTGGGCCAGCGCCTCCTCCTTCATCGGGCAGGCGGTCCAGTCGGGGGCGAAGCGGTCCACGGCGAGCGAGCCGATATAGGCCGGGTGCGCCGCCTCGATGCGAAAGGCGCGCACCTGCGGGTTGGTCAGGTTGAGGGTGACGTTGTCCTTCTCGGCGCAGAGCACCGGTTCGGAGGCGTTGGTGATCTCCACCGGCAATCCGTCGAGGGAAGCGGCCTGCGCGGCGGCTCCAAGCAGCAGGGCGGCGGCAACAATGGCAAGGCGCATCCGGTCAGTCCTTCACGATCACCGCATAGACATCGCCGGAATTGGCCTCGTGGGGAAGGCCGGTGATGTGATGCGCCATCTCCGCTGCCGAAACGGGGGCGTCGAAGGTCATGCGCTGGCTCTCGCCGAGGGCGACGTCGAAGCGATAGGGCCCGAGCGCCGCCAACCGGTCGAGGCAGGCCTTCGCCACGTCGCGCTGGATGGTGGTGAACTCGAAGGACAGCGCCGGGAGCGGCCGGCTCAGACCCGCCAGCACGTCGGCCTCGAAGCCCTCGACGTCGATCTTGACGAAATCCGGCGCGCCATGGTCGGCGATGAGCCGATCGAGAGTCAGGCAGGGCACGGTGATCTCGCGGTCCCAGACCTGCCCCTCCCAGCCGCCGGCGCCTGCCGCCGAAGCGACGAAGGCGGTGGAGGCCGTGGTGACGGTCGGATTGGCGGTGTTCACCTTCAGCATCAGTTCGCCTTCCGCGGCCCCGCAGGCCGCGCGCAGCAAGGTGACGTCAGGGTCGCCCTCGAAGATCTGCGTGATGACACCCGCCGGTCCCGGCTGCGGCTCCAGTGCCACCACCCGCGCACCGAGGCGGCGGAAGCTCGCGACGCGATCGCCGACGTGGGAGCCAATGTCGAAGGCGAGGCCGCCCGGTCCGACGAACCGCGCATAGAGCGCGTCCATGGCGGCGTTCTTGGCGGCGTCGCCGTGATAGGTGACGACCGATCTCGCCACCGCGAGCACTTCGGCGATGCGCCGTTCGAGCTCGCTCATGACTGGCGCGCCCGGGCGATCTCGTCCGGCATGGCAAACTCCTCCGGGATGCCGCAGAGGCGGTGGCTGACGAAGAAGCGGCCGAGCGCCGGTGACGCCGTCAGGACGGCGAAGGGCACGGCGATGAGGAAGCCGGCGGTGAGCGGCAGCGACCAGAGCGCCGCAGCCGGCGAGGCGAGCCACAGTAGTCCGAACACCGCCCACCCGAAGGCCATCTGCGGCCAGAAGGCATCCCAGGCCTCGCGCCAGGACAGCGCCATGGCATCGCGCTGCTGGCCGCCCCAGGTCACCGACTTGCCAAAGGCGAGGCCGATCATGAAGACCGTGATGCGGAACGAGGTGAGCGCACCGAGCAGGAAGGAGAACACCAGTTCGGTGGCCGCCGCGCCGAGGAAGTGCGCCCGCCCGCCGTAGCGGTCCGTACCGCCCTCGGTCATCAGGATGTCGGTGAAACCGGCGATCTTCGGCATCAGGTACATGAGGAAGAAGATCACGTAGACGGTTGCCGCGAAGCCGACCGGGAAGGCCTCGCGACTCGGTCCGTGCCAGGCGAGGAAGGGCGACAGCGCGATCATCAGCGTCCAGGCCGGCACACCGACGAACATCAGGATGGCCCAGAGGAGCTGGAAGCGACTGATGGGCTTCAGGCCCGGCTGGTCCAGCAGCTTCACATACTGCATGTTGCCCTGGCACCAGCGCACGTCGCGGCGGGAGAATTCGAGGATGGTCGGCGGGTTCTCCTCCCACGAGCCTTCCTCCTCGGGCAGCACCCGCACCTCATAGCCGGCACGGCGCATGAAGGTCGCCTCCACCTGATCATGCGAGAGCACGTGGCCGCCGAGCGGCGGGCCGCCGGAGAGAACGGGAAGATGGCAATGGTCCATGAAGGGGCGGATGCGCACCAGCGCGTTGTGGCCCCAGAAGGGGCCGCAATCACCCACCCACCAGGCCTGGCCCATGGTGTAGGAGCGCATGCCCTGCCGCATGCCGAACTGGAAGATGCGGGCGAAGGCCGAGGACGACGGCATGCCGACGACGAGGCTCTGCAGGATGCCGAGCTTCGGATAGGCCTGCATCATGCGCACGTGTTTCACGATGGTCGCGCCCGCCATCAGGCTGTCGGCGTCCAGCGGCAGCATCAGTTCGTAGCGCGCGCCCCAGCGGTCGAGGAAGTCGCGGACATTGCCGGCCTTGAACGCGGTATTGTCGGTGCGCCTGCGATAGACGACGCGGCCCTCGCCGGCTTCCGCCGCGAAGGCGGCAGCGGCCTTTTCCTCACGCTCGCCGATGGCCGGGTTGTTGGTGTCGGACAGGATGAAGTAGTCGAACTGGCTGCCCTCACCGGTCGCGTCGATGCTGTGCTTGACAATCTTCAGCCGGGTGATGGCGCGTTCGGGATCCTCGTTGCGCAGCGTCATGAACACCGCCGTGCGGATGGTCAGCGGAACACGCTCGTCACCGGCACGGGCGAAGGGTGCGACCTCCGTCATCGCATCTCCCTCGCGGTGCAGGAGCCAGAGGCCGATCAGGGCGTTCCAGAAGCCGAGAACCGTCCAGGGCGTGGCGATGGCGAAGGCCAGCGCGAGCACGATGTCGACGAGGGTCCAGCCACCGGACCCGAGAACCGACCAGGCGGCGCCATTGAGAAGGAACCACGTCGCGACGTTGAGCCCCAGCACGATCCACCGCCGTCGGCTCAACTCTGCCGTGGACTGGATACCCGCCGGCGTCGTAGAGCCGTTCTGCGGAGGCGTGTTGCCGGTCGCGACCGGGAACGGCGAGAGATCGTTCATCGATGAGCCTCCGTCGCCCTTGCGGGCGGCGACACAGGAGAATGCAACATGGCAGCGGCAGCCCGAGCCCTCTGGTACGCCTCGCGCCGCACGGTGGACCTGCGCGACACAACGCTCGATGAACGCGGACCGGCCGATGCCGAGATCCGCATGCTGTATAGCGGTGTCAGCCGCGGCACGGAAAGGCTCGTCTTCAACGGCCTCGTCTCAGCCCCCGAGCGCGAGCGGATGCGATCCCCCCTGCAAGAGGGTGATTTCCCCTTTCCGGTGAAATACGGCTACTGCGCCGTCGGCACCGTCGAAGCCGGACCCGAGGACCTGATCGGGAAGACGGTCTTCACCCTCGGTCCGCACCAGACGCGCTTTCTCGCCCCCACAGACCGCGTATCGGTGGTGAAGGTACCGGAAAGCGTGCCGGCCCGCCGCGCGGTCCTCGCCGCCAACATGGAGACGGCCCTGAACGCGGTGTGGGACTCCGGCGTCGGCCCCGGCGACCGCATCGTCGTGGTCGGCGGCGGTGTGCTCGGTCTTCTCGTCACCTTTCTGGTCTCGAAGATCCCCGGGACCGAGGTGACACTCGTCGATCTGGAGCCCTCGCGGCGCGACTTCGCCAAGCTCTTCGGCGTGAAGTTCCAGAAGCCGCTCGACGGCCCCTCGGACTGCGACGTCGCCTTCCACGCCTCCGCCACCTCGGCGGGCCTGGCCTGCGCACTCGCCTGCTGCGGCGACGAGGCCACCGTCGTGGAGCTCTCATGGTTCGGCGACCAGGACCCATCCGTGGCCCTCGGTGCCGGCTTCCACTCGAAGCGCCTCAGGCTGATCTCCTCGCAGGTCGGCATGGTCGCCACATCCAGGCGGCCGCGCTGGTCGTATCACCGCCGTCTCGAGAAGGCTGTCAGCCTGCTCGGCGACGATCGCCTCGACCAGCTCATCACGGCCGAGGTCGCCTTCGACGACCTGCCGGCAGCCCTGCCCCGCATCCTCGAACCCGGCGCGCATGGCCTCATGACCGCCGTGAAGTACTGATCAGGAGAGGCCCATGTATTCCGTCGAAGTCCGCGACCGCATAATGATCGCCCATTCCCTGCCCGATCCCTTCTTCGGGCCGGCGCAGGGCAAGCACGGCGCGAGCTTCGTTGTCGATGTCGCCTTCTACCGCGAGACGCTCACGCCCCAGAACGTCGTCGTCGACATCGGCGCGGCGCTGGACGTTCTCGGCAAGACGCTGAAGCGCCTCGCCTATCAGGATCTCGACACGCTGCCGGAGTTCGCCGGCAGGCTGACCACCACCGAATTTCTCTGCAAATATGTCTTCGACCGCATGGCCGAGGCGGCTTCCTCCGGCGCCCTCGGCGCCGATGCCTCCGGGCTCGCGAAGATCCGCGTCACCCTGCACGAGCACGATCTCGCGCGCGCCACCTTCGAGGCGGCGCCTCCTGGCCGGGCCTGACCGTGCCGGACGGCGGCTCTTCCTCATGAACAGGGCGGTCTTTGCCATTCCCGGGGACCTGTCGACGCCGACAGGCGGCTATCGCTATGACCGCGAGGTGCTGACGCGCGCCGCCGGGGCCGGCATCGCGCTCACCCACCTCGCCCTGCCAGGCGCCTATCCCTACCCAACCGCCGACGACCTTCTGAGGGCCGCCGGCGCGCTCATCACGCTTCCCGCCGATGAGGTCCTGCTGGTCGACGGCCTCGCCTATGGCGCGCTGCCGGAGAGCATCTGTCTGTCCATCAAGGCCCCGATCGTGGCGCTGGTCCATCACCCCCTGGCGCTGGAGAGCGGCCTTGCGCCCGAGGCCGCCGCCCGCTTCCGCGCCAGCGAGAGGGTGGCGCTCAGCCATGCCCGGTGGGTCATCGTCACCAGCCGCTCGACGGCCCGCATCCTCGCCGAGGACTATGACGTGCCGGCCGACCGCATCACGGTCGCCGAACCCGGCACCGATCCGGTTCCGCGCGCGCGCGGCTCCGGCGGATCCGTCCCGGTCATTCTATCGGTCGGCGCGATGTCGCCGCGCAAGGGCTATGGCGTCCTCGTCGAGGCGCTGTCCCGGATCGGCGGCGAGGCCTGGCGCCTCGTCATCGCGGGTGCCACGGATCGCGACCCCGAGACTCATGCGTCGCTGCGCGCCGCTATCGCCCGCCACGGCCTCGAGCGGCGCGTCACGGTCGCCGGCGCGGTGAGCGACGACGAACTCGGCCGGCTCTATGACGGCGCCGACATCTTCGTCATGCCCTCGCTCTACGAGGGCTATGGCATGGTACTGGCCGAGGCCATGGCCCGCGGCCTGCCGATCGTCACCACCACCGGCGGCGCGGCTGCCGAAACGGTTCCCGACGGCGCAGCCATCAAGGTGGCGCCCGGCGACGCCGGGGGGCTCGCCGCAGGACTGTCGCGCCTGATCGGCAATCCGCGGCTCAGGACCGAACTGGCCGATCGCTCCTTGGCCGCCGGACAGTCCCTGCCCGGCTGGGACGATACGACCCGCATCGTCGCAGGCGTGCTGGCGCGGGCCGGCTCCGGCCCGACACGGACCGACTGCCAGGAAGGAGCCGCCCCATGAGCTTTTCCCCCGCATGGCTCGCGCTGCGCGAACCGGCCGATCACGCAGCCCGCTCGGCAAGCCTGCTGGCGCGCGTCCGCAGCCAATTCGCCGGCCGCGACCACATCAGTGTCGTCGACCTCGGCTGTGGGGCGGGATCGAACCTGCGCGGAACCTTCGCCGCGCTGCCGGCCCGGCAGACCTGGCGTCTGGTCGACTACGATCCGCAGCTTCTGGCCGCCGCACGCGAACGCCTGGCGGCCTGGGCCGACGTCGCGACATCGGCCGGCGACCGGCTCCTGATCGAGAAAGGCGGCAAGGCGATCACCGTCGCCTTCCATCAGGCTGATCTCAACCGCGACCTCGATTCGGCGCTTCCCGCCGATGCCGACCTCGTCACCGCGGCGGCTCTCTTCGACCTTGTCTCGCCCGCCTGGATCGACAGCTTCGCCAGCGTCCTGGTCCGGCGGGGACTGCCGTTCTACACCGTACTGACCTATGATGGCACCGAGCGCTGGGAGCCGCCGCTTCCGGCTGACGGCGCCATGCTCGCCGCCTTTCATGCCCATCAGGGCACGGACAAGGGCTTCGGCCCGGCCGCCGGCCCGCGGGCGACGGACCTGATGGCGAGCGCCTTCGCCGCTGCCGGTTACGCTGTCGAGCGTGCCCCGAGCCCGTGGCGCCTCGGCGCGGACTTCGCCGTCCTCGCCCGTGAACTCGTCACGGGATTTGCGGCGGCCGTTCGCGAAACAGGCCGGGTCTCCGAGGTCGTCATCGACGCCTGGCTCGCCGCCCGACTCTCCGGCGTAGCCTGCGAGGTCGGTCACGAGGATCTCTTCGCCGTTCGGCGCTGACCCCTCGGCAGGCAAAAGCCCCGGTGCATGGCCGGGGCTTCGCTGGAGGTCTTTTGGAGGTCGGTCGGGCGGGCGCTGCAATCACTCGCAGACGCGGATGGTGCGGCGCTCCGGGCCGTAGGGACCGTCGACCCAGCGGCGGGTCAGGTAGCACTCGGAGGCGTAGGCGTTGGAGCGGCTGGCGGCGATCGCGCCGCCGACGATGAGGCCGGTGGCCAGCGCCCCGACGCCCCAGCCGATGTGACGGCGATGCCACGGGCCGGCTTCGGCCTGCGAGGAGATGCCGACCGAGACGGTGGCGACGGCGAGGGCGGCGATGGCGAGGGTCTTGATGCGGTTCATGGCGGTGTCCCCTTTGGTTCTCTTGGGGCTCCAGCGCCCCTGATACCCATGGGTCGCAACGGTCTTGAAAAAGGTTCGGGCCCGCCGCGAAAAAAATCGCGGACAGGCCCGGAGCCTCGATCGGAATGGACAGCGCCTATTCGGCGGCCTCGCCGGACCGCCGCTTGGCGGCGTCCTCGACCGCCTGCTCGGCGGCGTCGAGCGTCTTCAGCGCCTCGGGGTGGGGCATGGACATGATGTTGTAGCCGGAATCGACATGGTGCACCTCACCGGTCACGCCTCCCGACAGATCTGACAGGAGGTAGAGTGCGGAGCCACCGATATCGTCGAGCGACACGTTGCGGCGCAGCGGCGCATGGCGCTTCTGGAAATTGAACATGAGCCGGGCATCGGCGATGCCGGCGCCGGCCAGGGTGCGCACCGGGCCCGGCGACAGGGCGTTCACGCGGATGCCGAGGGGACCATAATCGGCCGCCAGATAGCGGACCGAGGCCTCCAGGGCGGCCTTGGCGACGCCCATGACGTTGTAGTTCGGCATGACGCGCGTCGAGCCGCCATAGGTCAGCGTCAGCAGGGTGCCGCCAGGCTGCATCAGCGCCGCGGCACGCCTGGCGATCTCGGTGAAGGAGAAGCAGGAGATGACCATCGTGCGCGAGAAGTTCTCGCGCGACGTGTCGGCGTAGCGGCCCTTGAGTTCGTTCTTGTCGGAGAAGCCGATGGCGTGGACGACGAAGTCGAGCCCGCCCCAGGCCTCGGCGAGACGGGCGAACGTCGCATCGACGCTGGCAATGTCCTCGACATCGCAGGGGATGACCAGCGGCGTGCCGAGGCTTTCGGCCAGCGGCCTCACCCGCTTGCCCAGCGCTTCGCCCTGATAGGTGAAGGCGAGTTCCGCGCCGTGGGCGGCGAGCGTGCGGGCGATGCCCCAGGCGATGGAATGGTCGTTGGCCACTCCCATGATCAGGCCGCGGCGGCCTTTCATCAATGCGGTCACACGCGAACTCCTCGCTCTACTGTCGGCTCGTGGGTCGTGGCCGACGACCCGAAGGTTGGGCTGCGCAAACCGGTCGGTCCACATGGGCGTTCACTGCGAGGTGACGGACCTGTGACCCTTGCCATTCTTCTACGACCACCCGGTGACGGGATCGCCTCAGGCGTCGACATGCTTGAGGACGATGGTGGCGTTGGTGCCGCCGAAACCGAAGGAGTTCGACACGACGCAGCCGAGCTTCGCGTCGTCGATGCGCTTGCGGACGATCGGCATGTCGGCGATCTCGGGATCGAGTTCCTCGATATGGGCGCTCTCGCAGATGAAGCCGTTGTTCATCATCAGCAGCGAGTAGATCGCCTCCTGGACACCGGTGGCGCCGAGCGAATGGCCGGTGAGCGACTTGGTCGCCGAGATCGGCGGGCTCTTGTCGGCGCCGCCGAAGACCTCGCGGATGGCCTCGATCTCCTTGAGATCGCCGACCGGGGTCGAGGTGCCGTGCGGGTTGATGTAGTCGACCTTCGGGCCGACACCCTGAAGCGCCATCTTCATGCAGCGCACCGCGCCCTCGCCAGAGGGCGCCACCATGTCGTAGCCGTCGGAGGTCGCGCCGTAGCCGGCGATCTCGGCGTAGATCTTGGCACCGCGCGCCTTGGCGTGCTCGTACTCCTCCAGCACCACCACGCCGGCGCCGCCGGCGATGACGAAGCCGTCGCGGTTGGCGTCGTAGGCACGCGAGGCGGTGGACGGCCTGTCGTTGAACTTCGACGACATGGCGCCCATGGCGTCGAAGAGCACGGACAGCGTCCAGTCGAGTTCCTCGCAGCCGCCGGCGAAGACCATGTCCTGCTTGCCCCACTGGATCAGCTCGTAGGCATTGCCGATGCAGTGGTTGGACGTGGCGCAGGCCGACGAGATCGAATAGTTCACGCCCTTGATCTTGAACCAGGTGGCGAGCGTCGCCGAAGCGGTCGACGACATCGCCTTCGGGACCGCGAAGGGGCCGACGCGCTTGGAATTGCCGCTCTCCTTCGCCTTCTCATAGGCGTCGATCAGGGCACGGGTCGAAGGGCCGCCCGACCCCATGACGATGCCGGTGCGCTCGTTGGAGATGTCGCCGGCCTCCAGTCCCGCATCGAGGATCGCCTGATCCATCGCCACGTGGTTCCAGGCCGAGCCGCCGCCGTGGAAGCGCATGGCGCGGCGATCGAGGATCGTTGTCGGGTCGAGAGTGGGCGCCCCCGACACCTGCGAGCGGAAGCCATGCTCGACGAAGGCCGGATCGAGCGCGATGCCACTCTTCGCCTCGCGAAGCGAAGCCAGCACCTCGTTGGTGTTGTTGCCGATGGACGAGACGATTCCCATTCCGGTGACGACGACGCGGCGCATGAGGGCCTCTTGGGTTGCTAGGCCGCGACGGGCGCGGCCGGAATGGGGCGAATCAGGAGATCAGGCGGCCGAGCCGAACAGGCCGACGCGCATGTCCTTGACCTCATATATGCGCTTGCCGTCGGCCTCCAACCAGCCATCGGCGATTCCGAGCACCAGCTTGGACTTGAAGATCCGCTTGAAGTCGACGCCATAGACCACCTTCTTGGTGGTCGGAAGCACCTGTTCGGAGAACTTCACCTCGCCCACGCCGAGCGCCCGCCCGCGCCCCGGGAGGCCGAGCCAGCCGAGATGGAAGCCGGTCAACTGCCACAGCGCGTCGAGGCCGAGGCAGCCCGGCATCACCGGATCGCCCTTGAAATGACAGGGGAAGAACCAGAGATCGGGTTTGATGTCGAATTCGGCGACGACGTGACCCTTGTTGTTCGCACCCCCGTCCTCGCCGATCGAGGTGATGCGGTCGAACATCAGCATGGGAGGCAGAGGCAGTTGCGCATTGCCCGGACCGAACAGCTCTCCGCGCCCGCAGGCGAGCAATTCCTCGTAGGTGAAACTCGACTTGCGCTCGCTCATGCCTGAAGGGTCCGCCTCTGGTCTGCCGGATTCCCGGCCACGATCGGGCTGCTCTCTAACACAGGGGTCCCTGAGGGGCAAAAGGCCGCATCCAGGAACGGCCCTTGCAGTGGAGAACCCCCGTCGTCGCTCCGGCGCGGCATGGTCCGAATGTTGCGAATGCCTTGCAGATGTGGCCGCTTCTACCTAGAATAAGACCATGACTGTTCGTACTCTCATCGACCTGACCTATCAGGATTCCGCGCAGCCGGGCGATGGCAAGCTGTCGACCCATGAGCGCGTCAGCCTGCTGCAGAAGACCGGCTGCCCGATTCATGACGTGCGCAGCATGCTGCGGGAGGTCGGGCTCAGGCCGACGCGCCAGCGCATGGCGCTTGGCTGGATTCTTTTCGCCAAAGGCGACCGGCACGTCACCGCAGAAATGCTCTACGACGAGGCGACGAAGGCGCGCGTGCCCGTCTCGCTGGCCACCGTCTACAATACCCTGCACCAGTTCACCGAGGCTGGTCTGCTGCGCGAGATCGCCGTCGACGGCTCGAAGGCCTATTTCGACACGAACCTCTCGGACCACCACCACTTCATCGTGGAAGGTGAGACGACGGTGTTCGACATTCCGGGCCCGCATGTCGCCGTCGACAGGCTGCCAGAGGCGCCGGAGGGCTATGAGGTCGCCCGCGTCGACGTGGTGGTGCGCCTGCGCCGCAAGGACGGCCACTGACCCGTCCTGGAGCGATCCGGCGAATCAGGCCACGGCTGTTCGGGCGCGTGGCCTTTTTCATGCCGGGCTGACCAGCCGCGCCCTCAGGGATCGGCAGCGATCGCCGCCGCCCCGACCGAGAGCGGAATTGTCGCCGCGAGATACCCCGCTGCCTTGGCCAGCACGGCCGCGATGACGACCGGTCCAACCTCGGACATGCCGGACAGGCGGGTGGCGAGCAGCGCCGTCAGCGTGCCCGCAAGGATCGCGAGGCAAACGATCCCGGTGGTGCGCTCCGAGCGGCGGAACAGCTGGCGCGCCGCATCCGCGAACCCTACCGACCGCCCGAAGGTGGAGGCCGAGAGTGCGGTGCCTCCGGCGAGCAACACGATCATCACTGACAAGGTCGCAAGCGTCACGATCGCCCGCAGCAGCATCGATGGCCAGCCCGCAGCTGCAGCCGGCTGGATTCCGAGAACGGCGAGGTCGAGCACACCGACGAGCGCCAGGGCGGCGACCAGGCAGATGACGGCAATCGTCGCGCTCTCCAGGGAGATCCGGCCTGCCATGGCGAAGAGATGACGGACGGAGGCAGGCTCGATGCCGCGGCTCAGGCTGAGCCGGAGGGTCGCGACATGGGCGCCCAGCAGCACAGCGAGGTGCAGGCTGGCGAGCAGCAGGGCGACGAGGGGGAGCCGCCAGACGGGGCTGAGCCGCAGCCGGATCGCCGCCTCCGTGATCGCCCCGGCCGCCAGGGCGTAGGGCAGCACGTGCAACACGATGCGCCAGCCCGCATCCCCCAGAAGCTGAAGGAAGCGGGCCGCGAATGGCTGCGGTGTCGGAGATTCGCCGGTCACGTTGTGATCATGGACGAGACCGGCGGCCCAGGCGAGACGGTCAGATCACCACCTCGATCAGGAACGGGCCCTTGCGCTTGTTGGCGCTGGCGAAGGCGTCGGCGAAGGCCTCGGCCGTTTCCACCCGCGTCGCCTCCACGCCCATGCCGGCGGCAAGCTTCACCCAGTCGAGGTTGGGATCTCCGAGCGACAGCATGTCATGCGCCTTCCGGCCGGGATTCTCCGCGCCGACATTGGCGAGCTCGCCCTTGAGGATGGCGTAGCTGCGGTTGGCCCAGATGCACACCGTGACGTCGAGCCGCTCGCGCGCCATGGTCCACAGCGCCTGCAGGGAATACATGCCGGAGCCGTCGGCCTGAAGGGCGATCACCTTGCGGTCGGGGCAGGCCACCGCCGCGCCGACCGCGAGCGGCAGGCCCTCGCCGATGGCGCCGCCGGTCAGCGACAGCCAGTCGTGCGGCGCGGCCCCGTGGGTGTCCTTGAAGAAGTTCCGGCCCGTGGTGACCGACTCGTCGGTGACGATCGCGTTCTCGGGCAGGAGATGGCCGATCACCGCGGCGATCGAATCCTGGTTGAGATGGCCCTTCGGCAGGTCGGGACGCTTCGCCGTGTTGAGGACCGGCGTCGCCTTGTCGGCGCCGAGGCGCTCGGCAAGGCGGGCAAGCGCGTCCTCCGCATCCTCGCTGAAGTTCGCCAGCGTGACGACCTCCGCCTCCGGCGGATAGAGGATCGAGGGCTTGCCGGGATAGGCGAAGAAGGCGACGGGGGCCTTGGCTCCCACCAGGACGAGATGGGTGACGCCCTTGGTGGCGGCCAGTGCGACGTCCACCGGATAGGGCACGCGCTCCAGTGGGATGCGGCCAACGCCGCGCTCGATGCGGCCGTTCGAGCCCTCGGCGCGGATCTGCGCGCCGGTCTTGGCGACGATCTTCGCCGCATGAACCATAGGCTTCTCGCGCACGGCCCAGGTGCCCATGACGATCAATGGCTTGCCGCCCGCCTCGATGGCCCGTGCAGCCGCCTCGACGGCGTCCTCCGACACCTTGGCGGGGGCGGCCACCGGCGCTGTCCTGGCGGGGCCGGTGCCCTCGGTCCAGGCAGTATCGGCAGGAAGGATCAGGGTGGCGATCTTGCCGGGAGCCTGCATGGCAACGTTGATCGCCTCTGCGCCGTCGGCCGCGACGTCCTTCGCCGACATCGAGGTCTTGACCCAGTGTGACATCGTGGCGGCGATGCCCTCGATGTCCGAGGTGAGCGGCGCGTCGAACACGCGGTGATAGGTCGCGTGCTCGCCGACGATGTTGACCACGCCCGAGCGCGCGCGCTTCAGGTTGTGCAGGTTGGCCAGCGCATTGCCGAGACCGGGGCCGAGGTGGAGCAGGGTCGAGGCCGGTTTGTTGGTCATCCGCCAGTAGCCATCGGCGGCGCCCGTCGTGACGGTCTCGTGCAGGCAGAGAACGCAGCGCATGCCGTCGACGCGGTCGAGGGCGGCGACGAAATGCATCTCCGAGGTCCCGGGATTGGTGAAGGCCACCGTCACGTCACCAGCGACGAGGGTCCGCACGAGGCTCTCGGCCCCGTTCATAGGCTTGGTCATCGGTATCGATCACTTCATCGGAGAGAAGGCGGCGGGAACCAGGATCCGGTTTTCCATCCGCAGGAGGAACGGCGTCGCCGCATCGAGATAGTCGCCCCAGTTCGGGGCTGTCGCCAGCTTGGCGCGCCGCTGCTCGCGGTCGGCCATGCTGTCGTATTTCCACAGGTGAACGACCTGGTTGAGCGTGCCGATTTCGGTGACGAAGAAGCCGATGGGATCGCCTAGGATCGGCCACTGAATCGGCTTCGCCCGACGTTCGTAGACCTCGAGGAAGGCCTTCACCTTACCCGGGTGGCACGTATAGGTCCGCTCGTCGATGATCATGGATCTTCCCTTCGATGATTCAGGAGATCAGGAGCCGCGCAGGCCGATGCGCTGGCCGCCGTCCACGGTGATGGTGGTGCCG
>CAZPMD010000101.1:4916-17026 GCA_964587395.1 uncultured Hyphomicrobiales bacterium | reverse complement strand
AGGTGCGCCGCGGCCGCAAGATCGACACCGAGCGCAAGTTCTTCCCCGGCTATGTGCTGGTGAAGATGGACATGACCGATCAGGCCTATCACCTGATCAAGAACACTCCGAAGGTCACCGGCTTCCTCGGCGCCGACAAGAAGCCGATGCCGATCCCGGAGGCCGAGGCGATGCGCATCGCCCAGCAGGTCCAGGAGGGCGTCGACCGCCCCAAGACCACGATCTCCTTCGAGGTCGGCGAGAAGGTGCGGGTCAACGACGGTCCCTTCGCCTCCTTCGAGGGCTTCATCGAGGAGGTCGACGACGGCCGCGCCCGGGTCAAGGTGGCGGTCTCGATCTTCGGCCGGCCGACGCCGGTGGAACTGGAATTCGGTCAGGTCGACAAGCTCTGACCCGATGCGCCGCCGGATTCGTCCGGCGGCCTGAACCGGATGCCTCCGGGCATCCGGCGGAGGAGCGGTCCGCCGTTCCTCCTTCACCCGTGGGAGGCGAGGGGAGGCGGTTCGCCATCCTTCCCGAACCCGACCACGAAACCCAACCGACCGCCCGGAACGGGCGCGTCAGGAGGACATCATGGCGAAGAAAATCGTCGGATTCATCAAGCTGCAGGTGCCGGCCGGGGCCGCTAACCCCGCTCCGCCGATCGGCCCCGCTCTCGGTCAGCGCGGCCTGAACATCATGGAGTTCTGCAAGGCCTTCAACGCGAAGACCCAGCAGATGGAGAAGGGGATGCCGATTCCGGTCGTCATCACCGCCTACCAGGACCGTTCCTTCACCTTCGAGATGAAGCAGCCCCCGGTCACCTACTGGGTGAAGAAGGCCGCCAAGATCGACAAGGGCCACACGACCCCCGGCAAGGGCTTCATCGGCAAGATCACGCGCGCCCAGATCGCCGAGATCGCCAAGGTGAAGATGGTCGACATGAACTGCGACTCGGTCGAATCGGCCTCGTCGATGATCGAAGGCTCGGCCCGTTCCATGGGCCTCGAGGTGGTGGGGTAAGCCATGAGCGGAAAGCGCTATCGTAAGACCCTCGAGGGCATCGACGCCGCCAAGACCTATTCGATCGACGACGCGGTGAAGCTCGTGAAGGAGCGTGCCACGGCGAAGTTCGACGAGACCATCGAGATCGCGATGAATCTCGGCGTCGACCCGCGCCACGCCGACCAGATGGTCCGCGGCGTCTGCAATCTGCCGAACGGCTCCGGCCGGACCCTGCGCGTGGCGGTCTTCGCCCGCGGCGCCAAGGCCGACGAGGCCAAGGCGGCGGGCGCCGACATCGTCGGCGCCGAGGACCTCCTGGAGATCGTCCAGGGCGGCAAGATCGATTTCGATCGCTGCATCGCCACCCCGGACATGATGGGCCTCGTCGGCCGCCTCGGTAAGGTTCTGGGCCCGCGCGGCCTGATGCCGAACCCGAAGGTCGGCACCGTGACCATGGACGTGAAGTCGGCCGTCGCCGCCTCCAAGGGCGGTGCGGTGGAGTTCCGCGTCGAGAAGGCCGGCATCATCCACTCGGCCGTCGGCAAGGTCTCCTTCGACCAGGGCAAGCTGGTGGAGAACATCAAGGCCTTCGCCGATGCCGTCGTGAAGGCGAAGCCGACCGGCGCCAAGGGCAATTACGTCCAGAAGATCGCCATCTCCTCGACGATGGGTCCGGGTGTGAAGGTCGACCCGTCGAGCGTTCTGAACGCCTGATGATCCTTGACGGGGCACGCGCCTTGCGCGTGTGCCCCGGCAGGTCGCGCGTTCGGGACGCAGGTTTGCATGGGAAGCGGGGCGCGCCAAAAAAAACGCGCGGCCCACTTGGCAAGTGGAACAGCCTTTGCTAGACGACGCCGGCTAGGGGTGTGGGCAACCACGCCCTCATTGCGTTTGGGCTATGGATCGTGATTCGCCTGTTTGGGATCGCGGTCGTCGCAAAGGTCCGCCAAGGCGGTCCAGGACCTCGATCAGGAGTCCGACACAAGTTTTGAAGAGCTTCCGCGCTGGGAAACCCGCGCGGCAAGGCCGGTGGAGTTGTCCCACAAGGGTCCGAGGACCCGGGATCGCAAGACCGGAATGTCCTGTCCGAGACTGCAGGCGAGGGGTCTTGCCCTCTTAATCGCCAAGCCTGCACAGACGGGTGAAGACCATTTCACCGGCGGCAACGCCGAGGGAAGGGTTCGAACTCAAGGCACCTCGGCCGGGGGATGTTTCATCCCGCGGTGTTCCAGAGGGGACAGGGCCGAACGCTGATCGTTCGGATGGCCGGCTCGCCGGCGCCGATGATCGGCAGGTGCAACCCGGGGTCTTCCGCAAGGAGGCCCCGACCAGAGAGAGCAAACGTGGATCGCACGGAAAAGAAGGAGCTGGTCGGCACGCTCAACGAGGTCTTCAAGACCTCCGGCGTCGTCGTCGTCGCTCACTATTCCGGCCTCACCGTCGCGCAGATGCAGGACCTCCGTCGCAAGATGAAGGCCCAGGGCGCGTCCGTGAAGGTCACAAAGAACCGCCTCGCCAAGATCGCTCTCGAAGGCACGGACGTCGCGTCGATCGGAGCCCTCCTGAAGGGCCCCACGATCCTGGCCATCAGCCATGATCCGGTCGCGGCACCGAAGGTCGCCTCCGACTTCGCCAAGGCCCATGACAAGTTTGTCATCCTTGGCGGCGCCATGGGGACGACCGCACTGAATGCGGACGGAGTGAAGGCTCTCGCCACACTGCCGTCGCTCGACGAACTGCGCGCCAAGCTCGTGGGCCTCATCCAGGCTCCCGCGACCAAGATCGCCCAGCTGTCGACCGCGCCCGCTGCCAAGCTGGCCCGCGTGTTCAACGCTTATGCCGACCGAGACAAGGCCGCGTGAGGCTTCTCTCACTCAAACCGGTTCGAACCGTTCAAAAGGAAAATGCAAATGGCTGATCTTGCCAAAATCGTCGACGAGCTGTCGTCGCTCACCGTTCTCGAGGCCGCCGAGCTCGCCAAGATGCTCGAAGAGAAGTGGGGCGTCTCCGCCGCCGCCGCCGTGGCCGTCGCTGCCGGCCCGGGCGCCGGCGCTGCCGCTGCCCCGGTCGAGGAGCAGACCGAGTTCACCGTGATGCTTGCCGCCGCCGGCGACAAGAAGATCGAGGTGATCAAGGAAGTCCGCGCCATCACCGGCCTCGGCCTGAAGGAAGCCAAGGACCTCGTCGAGGGTGCTCCGAAGGCCGTCAAGGAAGGCGTTGGCAAGGACGAGGCCGAGAAGCTGAAGAAGCAGCTCGAGGCCGCCGGCGCCAAGGTCGAACTGAAGTGATTTCTTTCCGCGCGGGCGGCCTCCGGGTCGCCCGCGCGGATCCCTCCGGGCCGGGCGACCGGACCGGAAACCGCCATGCGGCGGGCGAGTCGAGATTGCGGGGCCGGAAGGCACCGCGCGTTCAACAGAGGTGTCAGCGTTTGACCGGACGGTCCAGGGTCGCCCATCGACCCGCATGTGGACCGTCCGGTCAGGCGTCTGCGACGGGAGTGGCTCCATCAAGCCCGCCCGCCGCTGGAACCAGGGCCGCCGCCGACGCCTGGCGGCCCAAGCGAGAGGCGACATGGCTCAGACTTTCACCGGCCGCAAAAGGTTCCGCAAGTTCTTCGGCAAAATCAGGGAAGTTGCGACGATGCCGAACCTCATCGAGGTTCAGAAGTCGTCCTATGACCAGTTCCTGATGGTCGACGAGCCCAAGGGCGGACGCTCCGACGAGGGGCTGCAGGCGGTCTTCAAGTCGGTGTTCCCGATCACCGACTTCTCCGGCAGCGCCATGCTGGAGTTCGTGAAGTACGAGTTCGAGCCGCCGAAGTACGACGTCGACGAGTGCCGCCAGCGCGGCATGACCTTCGCCGCCCCGCTCAAGGTGACGCTGCGCCTCATCGTGTTCGATGTGGACGCCGACACCGGCGCCAAGTCCGTCAAGGACATCAAGGAGCAGGACGTCTACATGGGCGACATCCCGCTCATGACGTCGAACGGCACCTTCATCGTCAACGGCACCGAGCGCGTCATCGTCTCGCAGATGCACCGCTCGCCGGGCGTCTTCTTCGACCACGACAAGGGCAAGACCCATTCGTCGGGCAAGCTGCTCTTCGCTGCCCGCATCATCCCCTATCGCGGCTCCTGGCTCGACATCGAGTTCGACGCCAAGGACATCGTCTATGCGCGCATCGATCGCCGCCGCAAGATTCCGGTGACGAGCCTGCTCTACGCCCTCGGCATGAATGCGGAGGACATCCTCTCGACCTTCTACGACCGCATCGTCGTGACGAAGGACAAGAAGGACGGCTGGCGCGTTCCCTATGACGCCGCCCGCATGCGCGGCTTCAAGGCCACCAACGACATGATCGACGCCGATTCCGGCGAGGTCGTGCTCGACGCCGGCAAGAAGCTCTCGGTCCGCGAGGCGAAGAAGCTCGCCGAGAAGGGCCTGAAGGCGCTCCGTCTGTCGACCGAGGAACTGGCGGGCCGCTATCTCGCCGAGGACATGGTCAACATGAAGACGGGCGAGATCTACGCCGAGGCCGGCGAGGAGATCTCCGAGAAGATGCTGAAGATGCTCGTGGCCGAGGGCTACGAGGAGCTTCCGACCCTCGACATCGACCACGTGACCATCGGCGCCTACATCCGCAACACGCTGGCCGCCGACAAGAACATGACGCGCGAGGATGCGCTGTTCGACATCTACCGTGTCATGCGTCCGGGCGAGCCGCCGACGGTCGAGACCGCCGAGGCGATGTTCCACTCGCTGTTCTTCGATTCCGAGCGCTACGACCTGTCCGCGGTCGGCCGCGTGAAGATGAACATGCGCCTCGACCTCACCGCCGAGGACACCGTGCGCATCCTGCGCAAGGACGACATCCTCGCCGTGGTCAAGACGCTGGTCGAGCTGCGTGACGGCAAGGGCGAGATCGACGACATCGACCACCTCGGCAACCGTCGCGTGCGCTCGGTCGGCGAGCTCATGGAGAACCAGTACCGCGTCGGCCTGCTCCGCATGGAGCGTGCCATCAAGGAGCGCATGTCCTCGGTCGAGATCGACACGGTCATGCCGCAGGACCTGATCAACGCCAAGCCGGCGGCTGCCGCCGTGCGCGAGTTCTTCGGCTCCTCGCAGCTCTCGCAGTTCATGGACCAGACCAATCCGCTGTCCGAGATCACCCACAAGCGCCGCCTCTCGGCGCTTGGCCCGGGTGGTCTGTCGCGCGAGCGCGCCGGCTTCGAGGTGCGCGACGTGCACCCGACGCACTACGGCCGCATCTGCCCGATCGAGACGCCGGAAGGTCCGAACATCGGCCTCATCAATTCGCTGGCGACCTTCGCCCGCGTCAACAAGTACGGCTTCATCGAGACGCCCTACCGCAAGGTGCGCGACGGCCGGGTCACCGACGAGGTGATCTATCTGTCCGCCATGGAGGAGGGGAAGTACTCGGTCGCCCAGGCGAACGCGCCGATCGACAAGAACGGCAAGTTCATGGAAGACCTCGTCATCTGCCGCCAGGCGGGTGAGACGCTGCTGCTGCCGGTCGATCGCGTCGACTTCATGGACGTGTCGCCGAAGCAGCTGGTGTCGGTCGCGGCCGCCCTCATCCCCTTCCTCGAGAACGACGACGCCAACCGCGCTCTCATGGGCTCGAACATGCAGCGTCAGGCCGTGCCGCTGGTGAAGGCGGATGCGCCCTTCGTCGGCACCGGCATGGAATCGGTCGTGGCCCGTGACTCGGGCGCCGCCATCGCTGCCCGCCGGACCGGCGTCGTCGACCAGGTGGACGCCACCCGTATCGTCATCCGTGCCACGGAAGATCTCGATCCGACCAAGTCTGGCGTCGACATCTACCGCCTGATGAAGTTCCAGCGCTCCAACCAGTCGACCTGCATCAACCAGCGTCCGCTGGTGCGCGTCGGCGACATCGTCAAGAAGGGCGAGATCCTGGCCGACGGCCCCTCGACCGACCTCGGCGATCTGGCGCTCGGCCGCAACGTGCTCGTCGCGTTCATGCCGTGGAACGGCTACAACTTCGAGGACTCCATCCTGCTCTCCGAGCGGATCGTCAAGGAGGACGTGTTCACGTCCATCCACATCGAGGAGTTCGAGGTCTCGGCCCGCGACACCAAGCTCGGTCCGGAGGAGATCACGCGCGACATTCCGAACGTGTCGGAAGAGGCGCTGAAGAACCTCGACGAGGCCGGCATCGTCTATATCGGCGCGGAAGTGCAGGCGGGTGACATCCTCGTCGGCAAGATCACGCCGAAGGGCGAGAGCCCGATGACGCCGGAGGAGAAGCTCCTGCGCGCCATCTTCGGCGAGAAGGCCTCCGACGTTCGCGACACCTCGCTGCGCGTCCCCCCGGGCGTGACCGGCACCATCGTCGAAGTCCGCGTGTTCAACCGCCACGGCGTCGACAAGGACGAGCGCGCCATGGCGATCGAGCGCGAGGAGATCGAGCGTCTCGCCAAGGACCGCGACGACGAGCAGGCGATCCTCGACCGCAACGTCTACGGCCGCCTCGCCGAAGTGCTGGACGGCAAGACCGGCATCTCCGGCCCCAAGGGCTTCAAGAAGGACACGGCGCTGAGCCGCGACCTTCTGGCGGAGTATCCGCGCGGGCAGTGGTGGGCCTTCGGCGTTGCGGACGACGCGCTCATGGCCGAGATCGAGGCCATGCGGAAGCAGTACGACGAGTCCAAGCGCCGCCTCGAGCAGCGCTTCCTGGACAAGGTCGAGAAGCTGCAGCGCGGCGACGAGCTGCCGCCGGGCGTGATGAAGATGGTCAAGGTCTTCATCGCGGTGAAGCGCAAGATCCAGCCGGGCGACAAGATGGCCGGCCGTCACGGCAACAAGGGTGTCGTGTCGCGCATCGTGCCGATCGAGGACATGCCGTTCCTCGAGGATGGCACCCATGCGGACATCGTGCTCAACCCGCTGGGCGTGCCGAGCCGCATGAACGTCGGCCAGATCCTCGAGACCCATCTCGGCTGGGCCGCTGCCGGCCTCGGCAAGATGGTCGGCCAGGCCTACGACGCCTACATGCGCTCCAAGAACGTGAAGCCGCTGAAGGAGGCCTTCACGAAGATCTACGGCGACGATGCGCAGATCGGCGCGCTCGACGAGGCCAACCTCGTCGAACTCGCCCGCAACACGCGGCGCGGCGTCCACTTCGCGACCCCTGTCTTCGACGGCGCGAAGGAGGCGGACATCGAGTCCATGCTCGACCTGGCGGGCCTGAACCATTCCGGTCAGGTGACGCTGTTCGACGGCAAGACGGGCGAGGTTTTCGATCGCCAGGTCACCGTTGGCTACATCTACATGCTGAAGCTGCATCACCTGGTGGACGACAAGATCCACGCCCGGTCGATCGGCCCGTACTCGCTCGTGACCCAGCAGCCGCTGGGCGGAAAGGCGCAGTTCGGCGGTCAGCGCTTCGGCGAGATGGAGGTCTGGGCGCTCGAAGCCTATGGCGCCGCCTACACGCTGCAGGAAATGCTCACGGTGAAGTCGGACGACGTGGCCGGCCGCACCAAGGTCTACGAGGCCATCGTCCGCGGCGACGACACCTTCGAGGCCGGCATTCCGGAATCGTTCAACGTGCTGGTCAAGGAAATGCGCTCGCTCGGCCTCAACGTCGAACTGGCGGCCTCCAAGCCGGTGCGCACCGACAACGACGACGTGGGACAGCAGGCCGCCGAGTAGGGCGTTCGAGCCTGCCCCGGGGATCGGGCCCGCCCGGTCCCCCGAGACGTTCCACTGAAGACGCTTTCATCGGCCGGGATTGATTTCCGGCCCCGAACTTCCCCCCGGGAGACCGGGCTTAGGAGACGGCGATGAACCAAGAGATCGCAAATCTCTTCAATCCGACCACGCAGCCGGCCACGTTCGATCAGATCAAGATCTCGATCGCGAGCCCGGAGAAGATCCTTTCCTGGTCGTTCGGCGAGATCAAGAAGCCGGAGACGATCAACTACCGTACCTTCAAGCCCGAGCGCGACGGTCTGTTCTGCGCCCGCATCTTCGGTCCCATCAAGGACTACGAGTGCTTGTGCGGCAAGTACAAGCGCATGAAGTACAAGGGCATCATCTGCGAGAAGTGCGGCGTCGAGGTCACCCTCTCGCGGGTGCGCCGCGAGCGCATGGGCCATATCGAACTCGCAGCGCCGGTCGCCCACATCTGGTTCCTGAAGTCCCTGCCGAGCCGCATCGGTCTGCTGCTTGACATGCCGCTGAAGGACCTCGAGCGCATCCTCTATTTCGAGTACTACTGCGTCATCGAGCCGGGCCTGACCTCGCTGAAGGAGCGCCAGCTTCTCTCGGAGGAGGAGTACATCAAGGCGCAGGACGAGTTCGGTGATGACAGCTTCACCGCGCTGATCGGCGCCGAGGCCATCCGCGAGCTGCTGCGCGGCCTCGACCTCGAGAAGCTGGCCGCCGATACCCGCAAGGAGATCTCCGAGGCCACCACCGAGCTGAAGCCGAAGAAGCTCGCCAAGCGCCTGAAGATCATCGAGGCCTTCATCCAGTCCGGCAACAAGCCGGAGTGGATGATCCTGACTGTCGTCCCGGTCATTCCGCCGGACCTGCGTCCGCTGGTGCCGCTGGACGGCGGCCGCTTCGCGACCTCGGACCTCAACGACCTCTATCGCCGCGTCATCAACCGCAACAACCGCCTGAAGCGGCTGATCGAGCTGCGCGCGCCGGACATCATCATCCGCAACGAGAAGCGCATGCTTCAGGAAGCGGTCGATGCCCTGTTCGACAACGGCCGACGCGGCCGCGTCATCACCGGCGCCAACAAGCGCCCGCTGAAATCGCTCGCCGACATGCTGAAGGGCAAGCAGGGCCGCTTCCGCCAGAACCTGCTCGGCAAGCGCGTCGACTATTCCGGCCGTTCGGTCATCGTCGTCGGCCCGGAAATGAAGCTGCACCAGTGCGGCCTGCCGAAGAAGATGGCGCTGGAGCTGTTCAAGCCCTTCATCTACGCCCGCCTCGACGCCAAGGGCCTCTCGGCCACCGTCAAGCAGGCCAAGAAGCTGGTCGAGAAGGAGCGTCCGGAGGTCTGGGACATCCTCGACGAGGTCATCCGCGAGCATCCGGTTCTGCTCAACCGCGCCCCGACGCTTCACCGCCTTGGCATCCAGGCCTTCGAGCCGGTGCTGATCGAGGGCAAGGCGATCCAGCTGCATCCGCTCGTCTGCTCGGCCTTCAACGCCGACTTCGACGGTGACCAGATGGCCGTGCACGTCCCGCTGTCGCTCGAGGCGCAGCTGGAAGCGCGCGTCCTCATGATGTCGACCAACAACATCCTGCATCCGGCGAACGGCGCACCGATCATCGTGCCCTCGCAGGACATCGTGCTCGGCCTCTACTACGTCTCGCTGATGTCGGACGGCATGCCCGGGCAGGGCAAGGCCTTCGCCAATGTCGGCGAGCTGGAGCATGCGCTGGCGAACAAGGTCGTCACCCTTCACACCAAGATCAAGTACCGCTGGGAAGGCCTCGACCCGGACGGCAACCACATCCGCCGCATCTACGAGACCACGCCGGGTCGTGTCCTGCTCGGTCAGCTTCTGCCGAAGTCGCCCAAGGTTCCCTTCGACGCAGCCAACAAGCTGATGACGAAGAAGGAGATCTCGGCGATGATCGACACCGTCTACCGCTTCTGCGGCCAGAAGGAGTCGGTGATCTTCTGCGACCGCATCATGGCGCTCGGCTTCTATCACGCCTACAAGGCGGGCATCTCCTTCGGCAAGGACGACATGGTCGTTCCGGACAACAAGTGGCCGATCGTCGAGGAGACGCGGACGCTGACCAAGGACTACGAACAGCAGTATCTGGACGGTCTGATCACCTACGGCGAGAAGTACAACAAGGTCGTCGACGCCTGGGCCAAGTGCTCGGATCGTCTCGCCCAGGAGATGATGGGCCGCATTTCGTCCGTGAAAAAGGACGAGAACGGTCGCGACAAGCCGATCAACTCGATCTACATGATGTCGCATTCCGGTGCGCGTGGCTCGCCCACCCAGATGCGCCAGCTCGCCGCCATGCGCGGCCTCATGGCCAAGCCCTCGGGCGAGATCATCGAGACGCCGATCATCTCGAACTTCAAGGAAGGCCTGTCCGTGATGGAGTACTTCAACTCCACCCACGGCGCCCGCAAGGGTCTGGCCGACACCGCGCTGAAGACCGCCAACTCCGGCTACCTGACCCGCCGCCTCGTCGACGTGGCCCAGGATTGCATCATCACGGAGCGTGACTGCCATACCGAGAAGGGTATCGGCATGCGTGCCATCGTGGACGCCGGACAGGTCGTGGCCACCCTCGGCCAGCGTATCCTCGGCCGTTCGGCCGCCGTCACCGTCACCGACCCCTCCTCGGGCAAGGTGCTGGTCGAGGCCGGCGCCATGATCCTGGAGAAGGACGTGGAGGCGATCACCGCCGCCGGCATCCAGGAGGTGAAGATCCGTTCGGTCCTCACCTGCGAGACCAAGGTCGGCGTCTGCGGCCAGTGCTACGGTCGCGACCTCGCACGCGGCACGCCGGTCAATATCGGTGAAGCCGTCGGCGTCATCGCGGCGCAGTCCATCGGCGAGCCGGGCACCCAGCTCACCATGCGTACCTTCCACATCGGCGGCGCCGCCCAGGTGGTCGACACCTCGTTCATCGAGGCGACCTTCGAAGGCACGATCAAGATCCGCAACCGCTCGATCGTGAAGAACTCGGAAGGCGAACTCATCGCGATGGGCCGCAACATGGCGGTCGTCATCGTCGATGCGGACGGCACCGAGCGCGCGACGCACCGCATCCAGTACGGTGCCAAGCTGCGCGTCGACGAGGGCACCAAGGTGAAGCGCGGCCAGCGCATCGCCGAGTGGGATCCCTACACCCGTCCGATCATCTCCGAGATCGACGGCGTACTGGGCTTCGAGGACCTGGTCGATGGCCAGTCCCTCGCGGAAACTACCGACGAGGCGACCGGCTTCACCAAGCGCGTCGTCACCGACTGGCGGACCTCGACCCGTTCTGCCGATCTCAAGCCGTCGCTCGTCATCCGCGACTCCAACGGCAAGCTGCAGAAGCTGCCGCGTGGGACGGATGCCCGCTACGCCCTTGCGGTGGACGCGGTCATCAGCTTCGAGCCCGGCGCGGCTATCCATGCCGGCGACGTCATCGCCCGCATCCCGCTGGAAAGCGCCAAGACCCGCGACATCACGGGTGGTCTGCCGCGCGTCGCCGAACTCTTCGAGGCGCGCCGTCCGAAGGATGCCGCGATCATCGCGGAAATCTCCGGCGTCGTGCGCTTCGGCAAGGACTACAAGCAGAAGCGCCGCCTCACCATCGAGCCTTTCGAGGCTGATGCCGAGACGGCCGAGTACCTCATCCCGAAGGGCAAGCACATCCATCTGCAGGATGGCGACGAGGTCCAGAAGGGTGACTTCATCGTCGACGGCAATCCGGCGCCGCACGACATTCTGGCGATCAAGGGCGTGGAGGAGCTTGCTGCCTACCTCGTCAACGAGATCCAGGAGGTCTACCGGCTCCAGGGCGTCGTCATCAACGACAAGCACATCGAGGTCATCGTCCGCCAGATGCTCCAGAAGGTCGAGATCACCGATCCCGGTGATACCGACCTCATCCAGGGCGACCAGGTCGACGCTTCCGAGATGGAAGAGGCCAATCTCGCGATCGCCGATGACAAGAACAAGCGTCCGGCAACCGGTACGCCCGTTCTGCTCGGCATCACCAAGGCCTCGCTGCAGACGCGGTCCTTCATCTCGGCGGCCTCCTTCCAGGAGACCACGCGCGTGCTCACCGAGGCGGCCGTCAACGGCAAGTCGGACACGCTCGAGGGGCTGAAGGAAAACGTCATCGTCGGCCGCCTCATCCCGGCGGGGACGGGCGCGATGATGAATCGCATCCGCGAGATCGCGCTGAAGCGCGACGATCTCATCCTGGACGAGAAGCAGAAGGCTTCAGGGACGCCTGCGGGTGCTCCGGCGGAGCTGGCCGCTATCGAGGCTCCACAGTCCTGACGGGGTTCGCGAGGGCAGGGGGCTTGCTCCCTGCCCGGCGCCGGATGACGGTCTGAACCAACAAAAAGGGCCGCCCACCCGGGCGGCCCT
>CAZPMD010000101.1:0-4906 GCA_964587395.1 uncultured Hyphomicrobiales bacterium | reverse complement strand
GGTCAGTTGGCCGAGCAGGAGCTGGTCGAGCCGCAGACCAGATTGCTGGTCGAGCAGAGATTGACGCCGCGGCGTTCGACCGTGCGCTCGTTCTCGAAGACGATCTTCATGTCGAACTGGCAGTAGCCACGGGCGCGCTGGCGCGGCGTCGGCACGACGCGAAGGGCCTGGCCGGGCTCGACCACGTTCTGGCCGAGGCGGTCATCGCCCCAGCCGCGGGTGTCGACGTCGGTCATGTAGAACTCGCGGATCGTCACCCGCGTGCGGTTGACGATGTTGATCCAGCGCTGCTGGCCATCGCGGTCGGTCTGCGCGCTGACGGGCGGGGCGGCAATGAGGCCTGCGGCGAGAGCGACCGCACCGGCGGCCCCGTGCCGGTCGAGATCACGTGGACCGCACCGGCGGTCGCTCCGAGGAGCGTCTTGAACGTCATGAAGCAGTTCCTTTGGGACGGGACCCCCGAATGGTCCTTCCGGAGGGGTCGACGGGAGGGTCGGACACCAGAACCGCGACGCAAGCCGACCCTAGGCAGTCTGCTCAGATGACGATGCGGAATGTCACGTTCATGGCTATGCCCGTTCGGCAGGGCCGGCGCAATCGGAATGAGAGGCAATCTCGGGCCGGTCCCCGTCGTCAGCGGAGCCTGAACGCAAAAGGCCGCCCCGGGGGGCGGCCTTGGCGACTGTCGCGCGGCGGCAGTGTCAGTTGACGCGGCAGGATCCGGTCGACGTGCAGATGAGGTTGGTCGACTGGCACAGGTTGACACCGCGGCGCTCCACGGTGCGGTCGTTGGCGAAGACCACCTTCATGTCGTACTGGCAATAGCCGCGCGAGCGCTGGCGCGGGGTCGGGACGACGCGCAGCGTGTCGCCGGGTTCGACCACTTCCTGCCCGAGGCGATCGTCGCCCCAGCCGCGGGTGTCGACATCGGTCATGTAGAACTCGCGGATCGTCACGCCCGAACGGTTGACGATATTGATCCAGCGCTGCTGGCCATCACGATCAGTCTGGGCCTGGGCAGGCATGCCGAACGAACCGGCCAGTGCGACAGCGGCAACGGCCGCAAAAACGACGTTCCTGAACGCCATTGTTCTCATCCTCTGATTTTGGGTCGCCGTCCGACAGGATCAGACGCCCCGTTAGCACCTTGGTCGCGACGGACCCTTGCGTTCGCACGATTGCCGCAAAGCCGGTTCGGCAGGGGACGACCCTGACATTGCGAAATCACACTATGCGGGATAAGCCGATTCCCCGCCTATCGGGCAATGTGCTTACGTCCGGTCAGCCCCCGGTATGATGGGCCGGGCTCGATGGATAGGCCGCGCAGGCTGTCGGAATATGACGGGGCAGGCCCGGAATGTTTCTGTCGCATTGCGCCGCGGGCGCGAAAGAAACGGTCTTTGGGCCCCGTCCTGGGGAGCAACGCTTGACGGGCGCCGACTCACGGTGTATTGCCGCCCGACTTTCCGATGCACGTCGGTTGCACACGCGGTCCTGGGAACGGCTCTGAGCCGGTTCCGATCGAAGCAAACCGAAACCGCATCGCCTGACGTCAGTCAGATCGAAACGCATGATCGCCCGCCCGATGAGGAACGGCGATCCTCTGTTTTCGCCGGGCGCGGTTTGCCTCTCGGGGCAAACGAAGCGCCCGGTTGCCTGTTCCGGAAACGGGTCGGGCTGAGCGAAGCTTTACCGAGGACCGGGTGACCGGGCCTCATGGGTTCAAGGACAAGGCCGCCGATGCCGACAGTCAACCAGCTGATCCGCAACCCGCGTCAGCCGCGCACCTACCGCGAGAAGTCCCGCCACATGGAGGGCTGCCCGCAGAAGCGTGGTGTCTGCACGCGCGTCTACACGACGACCCCGAAGAAGCCGAACTCGGCGCTCCGCAAGGTCGCCAAGGTGCGTCTGACCAACGGTTTCGAGGTCATCGGCTACATTCCTGGCGAGGGTCACAACCTCCAGGAGCACTCCGTGGTCATGATCCGCGGCGGTCGCGTCAAGGATCTTCCCGGCGTGCGCTACCACATCCTGCGCGGCGTTCTCGACACGCAGGGCGTCAAGAACCGCAAGCAGCGCCGTTCCAAGTACGGCGCCAAGCGGCCGAAGTAAAAGTTGTTTCCACCGGCCGCTCCTGGCCGAGGCGCGTAGGCGCCGGGCTGGAGCGGCCGGTGGCTTTCAGGATCAACGGAGAGAGCGATGTCTCGTCGTCACCGGGCCGAAAAGCGCGAAGTCATTCCGGACGCGAAGTACGGCAACGTCGTGCTGGCCAAGTTCATGAACTCGGTCATGTACGAAGGAAAGAAGTCGGTAGCCGAGCAGATCGTCTACGGCGCCTTCGACCAGATTGAGGCCAAGGCGAAGCAGGAGCCCCTCACGGTGTTCCAGTCGGCCCTCGAGAACGTCATGCCGGCCATCGAGGTCCGCTCCCGCCGCGTCGGCGGCGCGACCTACCAGGTGCCGGTCGAGGTTCGCCCCGAGCGCCGCCAGGCCCTGGCGATCCGCTGGCTCATCCAGGCGGCCCGCTCGCGCAACGACAAGACCATGGTGGACAAGCTCTCCTCCGAGTTGCTGGACGCCGCCAACAACCGCGGCAACGCGGTCAAGAAGCGCGAAGACACCCACAAGATGGCGGAAGCCAACCGCGCCTTCTCACATTACCGCTGGTAACGACTTTCACGGTTCACCGGAACCGAAGGAACTGAGATCATGCCGCGCACTCACGCGATCGAGGACTACCGCAACTTCGGAATCATGGCCCACATCGATGCGGGCAAGACGACGACGACCGAGCGGATCCTCTACTACACCGGCAAGTCCCATAAGATCGGCGAAGTCCATGACGGCGCCGCGACCATGGACTTCATGGAGCAGGAGCAGGAGCGCGGCATCACCATCACGTCCGCCGCGACGACCGCCCAGTGGGCCGGCAAGCGCCTGAACATCATCGACACCCCCGGCCACGTCGACTTCACCATCGAGGTCGAGCGTTCGCTGCGCGTGCTCGACGGCGCCGTCTGCGTCCTCGATTCCAACCAGGGCGTCGAGCCGCAGACCGAGACCGTCTGGCGCCAGGGCGACAAGTACAAGGTTCCGCGCATTGTCTTCGCCAACAAGATGGACAAGACCGGCGCCGACTTCTACATGTGCCTCGAGGACATCAAGAAGCGCCTCGGTGCCAAGCCCATCGCCATCCAGCTGCCGATCGGCTCGGAGTCCAACTTCAAGGGTCTCGTCGATCTCGTCCGCATGAAGGCGGTCGTCTGGTCGGGCGAGTCGCTCGGCGCCGACTTCGACGCCAACCTCGAGATTCCGGACGATCTCAAGGAAAAGGCCGCCCAGTATCGCAACGAGCTGGTCGAGGCCGCCGTCGAACTCGACGACGCCGCCATGGAAGCCTACCTTGAGGGCAACGAGCCCGACGAGGCGACCCTGAAGCGCCTCATCCGCAAGGCGGTCCTCACGTCCGCCTTCTTCCCCGTGCTCTGCGGCTCCGCCTTCAAGAACAAGGGCGTGCAGACCCTGCTCGACGCCGTCGTCGACTATCTGCCGTCGCCCGTCGACGTGCCGGCGATCAAGGGCATCGACCCGAAGAACGACGCCGAGATCGAGCGCAAGTCTTCGGACTCCGAGCCGCTGTCGCTGCTCGGCTTCAAGATCATGGACGACCAGTACGGCGTCCTGACCTTCTGCCGCATCTACTCGGGCAAGCTCGAGAAGGGCATGGCCCTGCTGAACTCCTCGCGCGAGAAGAACGAGCGCGTCGGCCGCATGGTCCTCATGCATGCCAACAACCGTGAGGAAATCTCCGAGGCCTATGCCGGCGACATCGTCGCTCTCGTCGGCCTGAAGGACACCCGCACCGGTGACACGCTCTGCGATCCGCAGAAGCCGGTCATCCTGGAGCGCATGGAATTCCCCGAGCCGGTCATCGAGATGGCCGTCGAGCCGAAGACCAAGGCGGACCAGGAGAAGATGGCGCTGGCGCTGATGAAGCTGGCCTCCGAGGATCCGTCCTTCCGCGTCTCCACCGACGCCGAGTCCGGCCAGACCCGCATCAAGGGCATGGGCGAACTCCATCTGGACATCAAGGTCGACATTCTGCGCCGCACCCACAAGGTCGACGTGACCGTCGGTGCTCCGGAAGTCGCCTTCCGCGAGAAGATCACCAAGCGCGCCGAGATCGACTACACCCACAAGAAGCAGACGGGCGGTACCGGCCAGTTCGCGAAGATCAAGATCATCGTCGAGCCGAACGAGCCCGGCGCCGGCAACGCCTTCGAGTCCAAGATCGTCGGTGGCGCGGTTCCGAAGGAGTACATCCCGGGCGTCGAGAAGGGCATCGACTCGGTCATGGGCGCGGGCATCATCGCCGGCTTCCCCGTGGTCGATGTCAAGACGACCCTGATCGACGGCGCCTATCATGACGTCGACTCCTCGGTCCTCGCCTTCGAAATCGCCTCCCGCGCCGCCATGCGCGAGGCGCTGCAGAAGTGCGGTTCGGTGCTGCTCGAGCCGATCATGTCGGTCGAGGTCGTCACCCCCGAGGAGTACACCGGTTCGGTCATCGGCGATCTCAACTCCCGCCGCGGCCAGATCCAGGGCCAGGACATGCGCGGCAACGCCAACGTGATCCAGGCGAAGGTGCCGCTCATGAACATGTTCGGCTACGTCAACCAGCTGCGTTCCTTCTCCCAGGGCCGCGCCAGCTACACCATGCAGTTCAGCCACTACGAGCAGGCGCCGTCGAACGTCGCCGCCGAAGTCCAGGCCAAATACGCCTAAACCCGGTCATCTCGCCGGACCGGGTCCTTCAGGATCCTCCGGCAGCGAACATTGAAGGAGGCCGTCATGGCCAAGGAAAAGTTCGAACGCACGAAGCCGCATTGCAACATCGGCACGATTG
>CAZPMD010000100.1:12655-17682 GCA_964587395.1 uncultured Hyphomicrobiales bacterium | reverse complement strand
AAGCCGTGAATGCGCAGGCGGGAGAATTTCATCGCGCCGGTCGGTCCGTGGCCCTCTGGAGGATGCGAGGAAGACCCTGCCACGGATCGAGTGAAGACGCCACATCTAGCGTCTGTCGATCAGCACAGCCTCAACATCTTGCTGACGTGACCTTGAGCGGCGGGGCCCCGCGGGGCAAGCGGCACACCTTTGCTTGTGCACAGGATGCCGCGCTTATCCCCGGCCGGGGCCGTAGCGGCTGCGATGTTGCACCGCATGGCAACCCTCTGTGGCGGCTTCCCGGCATGGTGTAGAAACAGAGCAGAATCAGAAGGATGGAGACAAATCCATCCAGGGAGGAAGCCATGGGCGCAAAGCCTCAACCCATCCCGCCGAAAGGCGTCAAGCTGGAAGACCGCTACGGTCAGGTCGGCCTCAAAGCCGTTGCCGGGGCCATCAGGTCGCCGAAGTCGGCCAAGACCAGCTGATTCCCGCTGGCCCGTCGCCACAACGAAAACGGCGGCCCCGAGGGCCGCCGCCTGAATTCGTCAGAAGTCTCGCGGGACCCGCGGCGTCAGCGAACAATAACCTTGGTGCCGGTCCCGACGCGATTGTAGAGGTCGATCGCGTGTTCGTTGTGCATGCGGATGCAGCCGGACGAGACGGCTTCGCCGATCTGCAGCGGCGCATTCGTTCCGTGGATGCGATAGAGCGTGTCACGGCCGTTCTGGTAGAGATAGAGGGCGCGCGACCCCATCGGGTTCTGCGGCCCGCCCTCCATGAAGGCAGGCACATGCGGCCAGCGGCGGCGCATCTCGGCCGGCGGCGTCCAGCTCGGCCATTCGGCCTTGCGCTGGATGGTGGCGGTCCCGGTCCAGCCGAAGGCCTCGTTGCCGACGGCGACCTGGTAGCGAATGGCCGTGCCGCCTTCCTCGACCAGGAAAAGGTGCTTGGTCGAGGTCTCGACGATGATCGTGCCCGGCCGTTCGGTGGTGCGATAGGCGACGCGCAGCGGCATGCGCCAGTAATCCATCTCGACCTGCGGCGCCTGGGCCATCAGGGTGCGGTCACGCTCCGAAATGGGCTGGTTCGAATTGACCGTCTGGTTGTTGCAGCCCGCCAGGGCCACGGCCATTGCTGCAATTACGCCCCACCGCATGTCTCGATCCTCTCAAGGGAACCCAGGCGAGCGCCCAACCGCCATCCCGGCGCGCCCACGTTGTTCCACCGTGTCAATGGTTGTGGCGAAGGCTTGACGTGAGGTCAACGCCTGACTCCGTCGCCGGGGCACGAAAGGCTTGAGGCTGTTGCATTTTCGCCATGACGCAGCGCGTCAAAAAAGGCGGTCCGGCGCCGCGAATCAGGCCTCGCATCGCCATGATCGCTCCACGATCGCAACCCACCGCCGCCGCATCGGGGCGCTAGCCTCATCGTCACGTCGGGGCCGGCCCATGCAGCCCGCCTTGCGACGAATGGAGACGATGATGAAAACCGCCACGGCGGCCCCGAATGTCGACACGAAGCCCATCCGCGACACGCTCGTGGACCGGTATGGTGCGATCGGCATCTCCGCGGTTGCTGCTGCCGCTCCCTTCACCAGGGCCCGCAAGCCCTCCGCCGATCGTTCGACCGAACGGTATCCGCTCTCCATGGACTGACAGTTTCCCGGTCCCACCGGGCTTCAATCAGGCCTCCCGCATGCCTCTCCTGAATGACTCAGGGCCGGTCCTCGTGACCGGCCCTTTTTTCATCCGGCCATCCAGCTCCTGAGCAGCGACAGGGCGATCGCCACCATCACGCAGGCGATGAGCGCATCAAGGATTCGCCAGGCGGCCGGCCGCGCGAAGACCGGGGCCAGCAGCCTCGCCCCGAAGCCGAGCCCGTAGAACCAGATGGCGGAGGCAGCCATGGCGCCCGCCGCGAAGGCCACGCGCGCCGTTCCGTCGAATCGCGCCGAAAGGCTGCCGACAAGCACCACCGTGTCGAGATAGACATGCGGGTTGAGGAAGGTGAAGGCGAGGGTGGCGGAGACCACCTGTGCGAGACCGGCTTCAGCGACCGGGGCGGCGGTCAGGCGCGAGGGGGTGAGCGCCCGGCGCGCCGCCATCAGGCCATAGGCCAAGAGAAAGGCCGCGCCCCCCAGCGTCGCCACGGTGAGCAGGAATGGCGAGCGGGCGACGAGCGCGCCGAGCCCGGCGACGCCGGCGAGGATGAGAAGGGCATCCGACACGGCGCAGATGGTGGTCACCAGCAGGACGTGCCGGCGCGTCAGGCCCTGCCGCAGGACGAAGGCGTTCTGCGCGCCGATGGCAACGATCAGGCCAAGGCCGATCAGGAAGCCGGTGGCGGCGGCCTGGACGAGAGAGAGCATGGTCATGCACGGCGTCTAGAGGCGCGGCCGCACGCTGGCAATCGCCACCGACCGCCTCGGTTCGTCACGCTGCCGTCATCTTCGCCGCGGCAAGTGCCAACGCTGCTTTCCAAGTGGCGGCGGAATGGCTAGGCAGGGCCGTCCGTCCATTCGCGGAGCAGGTCCATGCTGAATGCCTATGCGGTCCGGAACGAGGCCCTCGTTCGGATCGAGACCGCGCACGACGCGATTCCGCCCGAGGTGAAGTGGATCGACCTGCTGCAGCCCGAGCAGGGCGAGGACAAGGCGCTGGAACGCTGCCTCGGCATCGAGATTCCGACGCGCGAGGAGATGCAGGAGATCGAGCCCTCGAGCCGGCTCTATGTCGATCACGGCGTGCGCTACATGACCGCCACGACGCTCTGCAATACCGAACTCGGAACCCCGAAACTGACGCAGATCTCCTTCGTCCTGGCGCCCGACCGTCTCATCACCGTGCGCTACGACACGCCGAAGCCGATCAACCTGTTCCTCAACCGGGCGCAGAAGCCGGGATCCGTACAGGGGACGCCTGAGGCGATCCTGACCGGCCTCCTCGACAGCATCATCGATCGGGTCGCCGACATCCTGGAGAAGGTGAGCGAGGAGATCGAACAGGTCTCGACCGACATCTTCCGCAAGACCGGCGGGCGGCGCGACAAGGCCTTCCAGGATGTGCTGCAGACGCTGGGCACCAAGGGCGAACTGGTCTCCAAGGCACGCGAGAGCCTCGTCTCGATCAACCGTCTGGTGCTGTTCCTCGCCACGGAGATCGAGGGCAACAAGGTGTCGAAGGACGTCCGGGCGCTGCTGAAGAGCCAGAGCCGCGACACCGAATCGCTCACCCAGCACTGCGATTCCCTGTCGAACAAGATCACCTTCCTGCTCGATGCGACGCTCGGCCTCATCGGCATCGAGCAGAACAACATCGTCAAGATCTTCGCGGTGCTGTCGGTGGTGTTCATGCCGCCGACGCTGGTCGGGACGATCTACGGCATGAACTTCAAGCAGATGCCGGAACTCGCCTGGGACTTCGGCTATCCCATGGCCATCTCGCTGATGATCCTGTCCGGCGTGCTGCCCTATCTCTATTTCCGCAAGAAGGGCTGGCTGTAGCCGCCAGCCCTCCGGGATCGGGATCAGGCCGCGGCGAGGCGGCGGGCGCCGATGAACTGCAGCTCGGCGAGGATGCCGACGAAGACGGCCTGTGCCGCCACGAAGACGGTGCCGAGGATGTTCGGCGCGATGAGGCCGGACATCCGCAGCCAGAGGCTGGCGATCACCCAGACGGCGTTGAGCACCGCGACCGCGAAGGCAAGCGGCCGGCTCGTCGGGTTGCGCGTCGCGGCATAGGCGACGAGGGCGACGAAGGGGATGAAGGAGAGGCCGACGCCCCGGAGCAGCGGAGCGGGCAGGTTCAGCAGCGGGCCCAGCGCGCCTGCGGCGACGATGAGCATGAGACCCATGGCACCCGAGGTCACGGCATCAAGGGCAAGCACACGGCGCAGGAAGGTCGAAGCGTCCGGGGCGCGGAAGAGGGCGAAGGCGTAGGACATGGCGGGCTCCTCTGGGATGGGCGGCGGGGGATCCGATCCGCTGTGCCGCCACCGTGGAGCCGCCGGCGCGGCCGGTCGATTACCTCTGAGGTCATTGGTCCGGCACCGCTGGCGCGGCTAGTCTTGCCCCATGACGACACCCCCCGCCGCCTCCAACACCCCGTCCCCGGCCCGCGCCGTCGGCGATCTCCTGCGCGAATGGCGCCAGCGCCGCCGCATGAGCCAGTTGGACCTGGCCCTCGATGCCGAGATCTCGACGCGCCACCTCAGCTTCGTCGAGACCGGCCGGGCGACGCCCAGCCGCGATATGGTCCTGCACCTGGCGGAGAGCCTCGCCATCCCGCTGCGCGACCGCAACGTCCTGCTGGTGGCAGCCGGCTTCGCGCCGGTCTTCCCCGAGCGTCGCCTCGACGATCCGGGCCTGGAGGCGGCACGGCGGGCTGTCGATCTCGTCCTCGCGGGGTACGAGCCCTATCCGGCCGTGGCGCTCGACCGGCACTGGGACATCATCGCCCACAACCGCTGCATCGCGCCCTTCCTTGAGGGCTGCGCACCAGAGCTGCTGACACCGCCGATCAACATGGTGCGCCTGTCGCTGCATCCGTTGGGAATCGCGCCACGGATCGACAACCTCGGCGAGGTCAGGGCCCATGTGCTGGCGCGACTGCGGCGCCAGATCGAACTGACCGCCGATCCGGTGCTGGAGGCGCTGCTGGCGGAGGTCTCGGCCTATCCGGTGCCGTTCTCGCAACCTCATCCGCGCAAGGGCCTGGAGGCCGCGGAACTGTTCATTCCGGTGCGGCTGAGGACAGCGACGGGCCTGCTGACGCTCATCTCGGCGACGACCGTCTTCGGCACGCCGGTGGACGTGACGCTCGCCGAACTCGCCATCGAGACCTTCCTGCCGGCGGATGCCGAGACGGCCGAAAGGCTCAGGGCGATGGCCTGATCGCCGACCTCAGACGTGCTGACCGCCGTTGATGTGGATCTCGGCGCCGTTGAGATAGCTCGAGGTCTCGGTACAGAGCATGGGGACCACGGCGGAACGCGTGATGTGCCTTTTCTCGGTGCGTGACACGGGGATTGGCATCCCGATCGAGAAG
>CAZPMD010000100.1:0-12645 GCA_964587395.1 uncultured Hyphomicrobiales bacterium | reverse complement strand
TCGGTACAGAGCACGTAGATGATCTTGGCGACCTCGTCCGGGGTGCCGAGACGGCGCATCGGGATCTGCTCGACGATCTTCTCGGTACCGGGGGAGAGGATCGAGGTGTCGATCTCGCCCGGGGCGATGGCGTTCACCCGGATGCCGTGGGGCGCGAAGTCAGCCGCCATCTCGCGGGTGAGGCCGGCGAGAGCCGCCTTGGAGGTGGCGTAGGCGGCGCCGGCGAAGGGATGGACACGCGAGCCGGCGATCGAGGTGACGTTGACCACCGAGCCCTTGGCCTCGGCGAGTTCCTTGAGGAGGCCGCGCGCGAGCAGGATCGAGGCGAAGAAGTTCACCTGGAAGACCTGCTGCCAGACCGTCAGCGGCGTGTGCAGCGAATCGAGGCGGGCGCCGCCCTCCCCCTTCGGCGAGATGCCGGCATTGTTGACGAGGGCCTCGAGACGACCGCCGACGAGCCGGCCGCGGATCTCGTCGATCGCCCGTTCGGTATCGGCGGCATCGGCGAGATCGACCTGGATGTGATCCTCGGGGCCCATTTCCCAGGGGCAGTTCTCGGGGAACGGCTGTCGCGAGCAGGTGATGACCCGCCAGCCCGCCGAGGAGAAGCGCTTGACGGTGGCGTGGCCGATGCCGCGGCTGGCGCCGGTGAGCAGCAGGGTACGGCGGATCTGGTTCACTGGATGCTTCCTCGGCTCATGGCGGGCATCCCGCGAGATGTCCGCGCCCGTTCATAGAACCATCGCGGCCGCCTGCCTACGGCTTCGCGCCGAGCTCAGGGATAGAGCCGGAGTTTCTGCGCCCAGGGCCCCGACGGCGAAGGCCGCGTGAACTGGACCCGGTCGTGCAGGCGGAACGGGCGATCATGCCAGAACTCCATCGAGACCGGCAGGATGCGATAGCCGGTCCAGTGCGCCGGACGGGGCACCTCGCCGATCGCATGCCTTGCGGCATAGGTGGCAACCGCCTTCTCGAGAGCGAATCGGCTCTCCAGCGGGCGGGACTGCTGGCTCGCCCAGGCACCGATGCGACTGCCGCGCGGGCGCGAGGCGAAATATTCGTCGGCCTCCGCATCGGTCACCCGCTCGATCGGCCCGCGCACCCGCACCTGGCGGCGCAGCGACTTCCAGTGGAACACGACGGCCGCCTTCTTTTGCCCGTCGAGTTCGGTGCCCTTCTGGCTCTCGGTATTGGTGTAGAAGACGAAGCCCCTGGGATCGACGCCCTTCAGCAGGACCATGCGGACGTTGGGCAGGCCGTCGGCATCGACGGTCGCCAGCGCCATGGCATTGGGATCGTTGGGTTCCGAGGCGGTCGCATCGGCGAGCCACTGCTCGAACAGCACGAAGGGCTCGTCGTTCTGGGTGAAATCCTCGTCATTCGAACCGGACATTAACGAACTCCGATGTTCACTGAGCCCCAGAGCGGAAGTGGCTCCGGAGTTGTACGCGTATGGGCGAGACGGTTGGCGTTCGCCAAGTCTATAGCGGAGCAGGGATGGCGCGCCCATGCCCTGCGACGCGCTATCGCCCATGCCCGGGCCGCGTGGCAAGCCTCGCGAGCGCCGGCCTCTTCCTGTTCCTCCAGGGCTGCACCGTGGCCCTGCCCTCGCTCTGGGAGCGCGCCAATGTCGCCCCTCCCGGCACGGCGCAGATGCGCCAGCCAACGGGCGAGGACCCGGTCACCACGGGATCCGTCCGCCGGCCCGCCGAGCCTGCCGCGACCACTCCGGCGGGCAGCCTTCCCATCCCCCAGGCCGACTGGGATGCCGCCAAGGCCGTCCTGATGGAAGCCCTCGCCGACCGCACCGATACGCCGAGCCTGCCCTGGACCAATGCACAGAGCGGCATGAGCGGCACCGTCACGGCCCTTCAGCGCGCCAATGCCAGCGGCGGGCAGATCTGCCGCGACTTCCTCGGCAGCGCGATCAAGGACGGCAAGGAGGTCTGGTTCGACGGCCGCGCCTGCCGCACGACCGGTCCATGGGCCGTCGTTGAACTGAGGCCCTGGCGCCGCAGCTGAGCGCCGCGCTCGCGAACTTGTGAATTTCTGCCGTCGTCCCCACATTCGACGGCGAACCGAACCCTCACGGGGCGCCCTCGTCATCGGGCGCCTTTTCCAAGGACGACCATGGCACGCGATCCCTATGACGTCATCGGCGTCACGCGCGCTGCGAGCGCTGACGAGATCAAGCGCGCCTTCCGCAAGAAGGCGAAGGCGCTGCATCCCGACGCCAACCCGAAGGATGCCAAGGCACAGGACCGCTTCGCGGAACTGAACAATGCCTACGAACTGCTGTCCGACGCCGAGAAGAAGCGGCAGTTCGACCGCGGCGAGATCGATGCCGAGGGCAAGCCGCGTTTCGCCGGCTTCGAAGGATTTGGCGGCGGCAGGCCGGGAGCCGGCGGCCCACAGGGCGAAACCATCTTCGAGACCTTCAACTTCGGACGCGACGGGTTCCGCCGTGGCGGCGGACAGGGACGCGGCCAGCAGGGCGGCCCGCCGCCGATGGACGATTTCTTCGACATCCTCTCCGGCATGACCGGCGGGCGGCCGGGTGGACGCGGTCAGGGGCACAGCCCCTTCGACCAGGACTTCGGGCCGCCGCCCTCCGGCGAGGATGTGACGCTGACGATCCGGGTGCCGTTCCTCGACGCCGCACGCGGCTCGACGCAGCGCGTCGTGCTGCCGAGTGGCGAATCCGTCGACCTGAAGATCCCGCCGGGGACGCGCGAGGGCCACCGGATGCGGCTGCGCGGCAAGGGCAAGGCGGCGAGCCTCGGCCGCCCGCCGGGCGATGCCTATGTCGTCGTCGCGATCGAGCCGCACCCGGCCTTCAAGGCCGACGGCAAGGATCTCCGGCTCGATCTGCCCGTCGCCCTCGACGAGGCCATTCTCGGGGGCAAGGTCCGGGCTCCGACGCTCGACGGCGAGGTGGAGCTGACACTTCCCGCCATGACCTCCTCGGGAAAGACCTTCCGCCTGCGCGGCAAGGGCTTGCCGGCGGACAGCGGACCGGGCGATCTCTACGTCACCGTGCGGATCGTCCTGCCGGAGGCGAGCGCCGACCTCGAAGGCCTCGCGCGCGTGCTGAAGGAGCGGCGCAAGGGCGATCCGCGGGACGGGCTGTAAGGGGCGCCGCAGACCACGGCCCCCCAACGCCGGAGAGCGCCCACTCCGCTGTCGCGACAACCAACCTTGGCGTGTCCCATGCTGCAGCTCGACCATCTCACCGTCGTCGCGCCCGATCTTGCGGAGGGGGTGGCGCATGTGCGCGGCTGCCTCGGTCTCGACGCGCCTTTCGGGCAGCGACACCTCTACATGGGCACCCACAACCATCTGCTGCAGCTCGGTGGCGGGGTCTATCTGGAGATCGTCGCGCTCGACCCTGCCGCCGCGCCGCAGGCTCATCGCCGCTGGTTCGGCCTCGACGACCAGAGACAGGTGCGCGCCGACTGGGACGAGGGCCGGCGGCTGAAGGGATGGGTGGCGCGGACCGACGCCATCGATTCCGTCCTGGCCGGCCGCGAGACCATGCTGGGACGGAAGATGGCGCTGCCGCGCGATGCTCCCGCCTTCGACTTTGCGATTCCCGACGGCGGGTCGTTGCCGCTGGACGGGATCGCGCCGTCCATCATCGATCGGAGGGGGCGGACGCGGTCCATGGCGACGATCGCCGACCTCGGGGCGCGCCTCACCGCGTTCACGCTCGAGCATCCCGAGCCCGAGGTGATCCTGAGGCTCTACCGCGACCTCGCCATCACCGGTGCACCGACGGTCATATCGGGGACGAGGCCACGCTACAGCGCGCAGGTCGCAACGCCCGCCGGCGTCAGGGTTCTGACCTGACCAAGAGCGCCGGTCCGAGGGAGGCCCGGCAGAGGCGGTCCGCCTTGCACGCCGCGCGCTGCAGTGGCATACGGACCGGCTGGTTATCGGGCGAAATGCCGGACGAGGAACGACATGGCAGGCATCATGCAGGGCAAGCGCGGCCTCATCATGGGGGTTGCGAACAACCGCTCCATTGCCTGGGGTATCGCCAAGGCCTGCGCCGATCAGGGCGCCGAGCTCGCCTTCACCTATCAGGGCGAAGCGCTTGAGAAGCGCGTGCGCCCGCTGGCGGCCGAGGTCGGCGGCCAGGTGGTCGGCCATTGCGACGTCACCGACAGCGCCAGCATAGACGCCGTCTTCGCCGAGACCGAGAAGGTCTTCGGCAAGCTCGACTTCCTGCTCCACGCCATCGCCTTCTCCGACAAGGACGAGCTCACCGGCCGCTATGTCGACACGACCGAGGGCAACTTCACCAGGTCGCTGCTGATCTCCTGCTATTCCTTCACGGCCATCGCCCAGCGCGCCGAGAAGCTGATGGTGGACGGCGGCTCGCTGCTCACCCTGACCTATTACGGCGCCGAGAAGTGGATGCCGCACTACAACGTCATGGGGGTCGCCAAGGCGGCTCTCGAGGCGAGCGTGCGCTACATGGCCGCCGACCTCGGCGAGAAGAAGATCCGCGTCAACGCCATCTCGGCCGGGCCGATCAAGACGCTGGCCGCCTCCGGCATCGGCGACTTCCGCTACATCCTGAAGTGGAACGAGTACAACTCGCCGCTGCGCCGCACCGTCACCATCGACGAGGTGGGCGATTCCGGCATGTACCTCCTGTCGGACCTGTCGCGCGGCGTCACCGGCGAGATCCACCATGTCGATGCCGGCTACCATGTGGTCGGCATGAAGAACCCGCACGCCCCGGATATCGGCGCACTCTGAGCGCCGCCCGGGGTGCGGGTCGCGCCGCCTCCGCTGGCTATTCCTCGTCCTCGTCCTCATCGACCGCCGCCACGGCCTGGCGCGTCTGCTGCTGGCGCGACCACATGGTGGCGTAGAGGCCGCCCTGCCGGATGAGTTCGGGGTGGGTCCCGGTCTCGACGATATGGCCGTGGTCGAGGACGATGATCCGGTCGGCGGTGACGACCGAGCCGAGGCGGTGGGTGACGGAGACCACCGTGCGCGTCTCGGCGATGCGACGGAGCGTCTCGTTCAGCTTGGATTCGGTCTCGGCATCGAGGGCGCTGGTCGCCTCGTCGAGCACCAGGACGGCCGGATTGCGCACCAGCGCGCGGGCGATGGCGACGCGCTGGCGCTGGCCACCCGAGAGCTGCCCGCCGCGCTCGCCGACCGTGGTCTCGTAGCCGAGCGGCAGCGCCTTGATGAAGTCATGGACCTCGGCCTGGCGCGCGGCGGCTACGATCTCCTCCATCGTGGCCTCCGGATGGGCCATGCGGATGTTCTCGGCGATGGTGGTGTTGAACAGGAAGCTCTCCTGGAACACCACGGCCATCTGGGCGCGCAGCGAGGCCTGGGTGACGGTGCGGATGTCGGTGCCGTCGATGACGACGCGGCCCTCCAGCGGATCGTAGAAGCGCATGAGCAGGTTGAGGAAGGTGCTCTTGCCCGAGCCCGACGGGCCGACGATGCCGAGGAAGGAGCCCTTCGGCACGGTGACGCTGAGATTCTCGGTCCGGAAGGACGAGCCCGGATAGGAGAAGGCGACGTTGTCGAAGACGATCTGCCGCTCGAAGGGCGCGAGCGTGCCGGCATTGGGCGCGTCGACCATGGTCGGCTTCTCGGCGAGCAGATCGGTGAGGTGGCGGATGGAGCCGGCCGCCTGCGCCATGGTGGGCACGTATTGCGTGACGTTGGTCAGCGCATAGCCCATCGACAGGAAGACGCCCTCGAAGGCGATGATGGTGCCGACCGTGATGCGCTCGGTGAAGGCCCAGTAGGCACCGAGGGCGAAGACGGCGATGTGGATGACGTAGAGCCCGGTCTGCGCCGTGCGCTCGACCAGGGCAGAGGAGAAATTGGTGCGCCGTGCCACGCCGACCCAGGTGGCGTTCAGGCCGGCGAAATGCAGGCGAGCGCGCCCCACCATGCCGAAGGCCTTGATCACCGGCTGGGCCGAGACGTTTTCCTGGACGGCACTGATCAGCCGGCCCTCGGTCTGGCGCTTGTCATAGGCGAAGAGGAAGGCCTTGCGGGCGAAGATGCGCGGCCACCACAGGATCATCGGGAAGACGAGCGAGGCGATCAGCCCCAGCCAGATGTCGAACATGAACATCAGGATGGAGGCGTAGATGACCTCCATGAAGGGCATGACGAACCCCGGAACGAAGGCAACCAGAGCGGCCTCGAGCGCCACCAGGTCGCCGGAGAACCGCGACAGGACCGTGCCCGTCGGCGTGGTGTGGAAGAAGGGCATCGACATCGACTGGACGTGGTCGAACAGGCGCTGGCGGATGTCGCGCGTCATATCGGCAAAGAGGCGCGTGTAGACGTAGTCGGCGAGCAGCGCGACTGCCGAAACGGCGATGGCGGCGATGCCCATGAAGACAAGCGAATTGATGAGCGCACGCCATTCCTTTTTGATCAGGCCCTCGTCGATGAGGTACTGCGTGACCAGCGGGAAGGAGAAATTGAGGGCGGCCTCGGTGAGGATCAGCACCACCAGGAGGGCGATGGTCGTCTTGTAGGGGGCGGCGAAGGGCGCGAGGAACCGCGCCATGAGCCGGAGGTCGTCGGCACTGACGTCCTCCTCCTCGTCCTCCTCGTCATCGGGCTCGACGTAGTTCTTGTCCTGGCTCATGACGGGTCTGGGACGATCGTGGGTCGGGGAAAATGGCGCTCTTGGTCACGGCAGGCCACAGGTTCTTTTCCCTCATGCCCCATTCCGCAGCAGGATGCATCCGAAATCACCGTGCGCCCTGAAATGGAAGGGGCCGGACACGAGGTCCGGCCCGATCAGGCATATCGGCGAGGGGCGCGTCAGCGACCTCCGGCGACGAGACGCAGCTTCGAGGTCGGGCCCTTCTGCCGGCCCGCCATCAGCTTCTCCACCCACTTCGCCGCGTCCGGCTTGGCGTAGAAGCAGTAGCGCATGGTCTCCATGTCCGGATACCAGGGGAAGTCGCCCTCGTTGGCGTCGCACTCGATCTTCCAGGCCTTCTTGAGGATCTTCTGGTCATGCACGGCCGGGCGCCAGCCGTGGCGCTGGAAGCGCTCCGACCACTGCCAGGTGGATTCCAGCGTCAGCACGCCGTCGAAGACATCGTGATACTCGATCACCTCGCGGGTCATGTCGGCGGTGATGCCGCCGAAGAAAATGCCGATGCGGGTGACGCGGTAGAGTTCCTGGATCGCCTTGTCGATCAGCTCCTCCGGCACGTAGCAGAGGCACGTGTCGTAGATGACGTCGAAGGACTGGTCCTCGAAGGGCAGGTTGGTGACGTCGCCGAGCAGGTTGCGATGCAGCCACTCCTTCGGCGTCTGGGCATGGACGTGGCGCGAGTTCTCGATGCCCCAGGCGTCGATGCCGATATCGGCGAAGCACTTCAGCGTCAGGCCGGAGGCCGAACCGACGTCGAGCAGCGTGTAGGGCGGCTTGATGCCGAAGATGCACTCATAGAGGTCGGCGTTGTACTGCTCGTCGAAATACTCGCGGAAGCTCTCCTCGTAGGAGAGGCCGACGGCATATTCGTCGTGATAGTCGTCGGTCAGCGTCGACTCGACGAAGCCCTCCTCCACGACGCCCTTCTGCTTCTCCAGGTCGGCCTTCTTGCGGGCGCCGGAATAGGCGGCGCCGCGCAGCTTGCCCATCATCATGTCGACGACGAAATTGGCCGAGTCATAGGCGCCGTTGACGGTCGAATCGAAGAGGTAGTCGCCGACCAGGTAGAGGTTCGGCAGCACCTTGCCGTCCGGCTGGTGGCGCTCGCGCAGCTCCGGCGCGGGATGGGAGCCCGGCAGGCCGGAGATCGTGCCGACCCAGCGCTGCACCCTGGCATCCATGAACTGCTTCTTCGCCGTGGCGATCAGATCCTGCGGCAGGGAATCGAGCGCCATGGCGACGAGATGGTCGTCCGGCAGGTTCGACAGGGCGAGAGCGTGGGTCGCCGGGATGAGCCAGCCGAGCACGCCGTGCTTGGAGGGATGGCGGGCCGTCTCGTCGTAGACGCAGCACCCGCCGAAGGCGTCGGTCATCACATAGTGGCCCTGGAAGTGCTCGCTCCAGAAGGGCTTCTTGAACTGGATGGTGACCCGCAGGTAGTGGGCCGGGTTGTCATAGCGGGCCTGGTGCTTCTGGATCGCCGTGCGGGCGCCGCGGCCCTCGAACTCGATCTGGCTGACCCAGTAGTTCGGCACGGCGACGACGACGTGGTCGAACTCGTGCGTCTCGTCACGACCCTTGCGGCGGACGGTGAGGGTGTAGGTACCGCCCTCGTTGCGGGTGATCTTCGACACGCGGCTCTGCAGCATCACCTTGGCCGAGATGCGCTCGGCCAGACCCTCGATCAGCTTCTCGTTGCCGCCGACGATGGAATAGAGGCGCAGATACTTCGGATCGTCCATGAGGACGTTCTTCAGGCCGTTCAGCGCGTTGGTCAGCTGCGATTCCGTGGCGACGTCGGAACGGGCGGCGACCTCGATATATTTGCGCGCCGCCTCGTCCGGGATCTCGTCGAGGATCTCGCGGAAGGTCCTCTCGCCCCACGGGTGCTTGTTGTCGTCGCCCGAATAGCCCTCGTAGTACTCGTCGGGCGAACACATCTGGCGGCACTTGGCCTGGAAGTCGTCGATCGCTTTCAGCGTCGCCTCGCCGAAGTGCTTCTTGATGTCGCGCCGGGTGTTGAGGATCTTGCCCTCGAGGATGACCCCCTTGCCGTCCATCGGCACGGTGTCGAGTTCCATCACCTCGGTGATGATGCGCTTCAGCGGATCCGGCCCGAAGTGGGAGTAGTCGTAATATTCGGCGACACCACGCTCGAACATCGACGGCCCCTTGTCGAAGCTGTCGGTCATGATCTTGCCGCCGAGGCGATCGGAGGCCTCGAAGAGCGTCGCCGTGAACAGGCCGTCGCAGAACTTGTCGAGCAGGTAATTGGTGAAGAGCCCACCCGGCCCGCCACCCACGATCGCGACACGCGTCATATCCGAGCTTTCGTCCTTGGCCGGGTTCGCCGCCCCTGAGGCGGTCGTCCGGCGGTCATCCGCTGAAATCCCGGGGCTGTGCTATAGCGACGGTTTGTTTCCGAATAAAGCCATCGGCCGCACGATTCCTCGCGCAGGATGAATCCGACAGCCCGCCAGCACGCCCCGGAAGGTTGTGAGGACGGCATGTTTGCGGGACGGCAACTGAACGGAATCTGAACCGATGGGCGGCTGGACGCAGGGCCATCGGAACCTCTCGTCAGCGCATCACCGTGGGCAGCCAAGTGGCGATGGAGGGGAAGACCATCAGCACGCCGACCGCGAGGATGTAGACGAGCATGAAGGGCAGCACCCCGGAGAAGACGTCGGTGATCGGCCCGCCGTCCTTCCTCATACCCTGCAGGACATAGAGCACCGTGCCGTCGGGCGGCGAGATCAGCGCGATCTCCACCATCATGACGACGATGACCCCGAACCAGATCGGGTCGTAGCCGAGCGCGGTCACCACCGGGAAGATCACGGGGATGGTGGTGATCATCATGGAGAAGCCCTCCATGAAGGTGCCGAGCGCCAGATAGAAGCCGATGATCAGCAGCATGATCGCCCAGGGGGGCAGCGGCATCTCGGAGACGAGCTTGGCGAGCGCCTGCGGCACGCCGAGCGCGGTAAAGATGTAGTTTAGCAGATAGGCGCCGAACAGGATCAGGCCGATCAGCGCCGTGTTGCGCGCCGTCGCCTCGGCCGAATCGTTGAGCATCTTGAAGTTGAGCTTGCCGTCCAGCCCGGCCAGCACGATGGCGGCGACAACGCCGAGCGCCGCCGATTCCGTCGCGGTGGCAAGGCCACCATAGATGGTCCCCAGCACGATTAGGATCAGCACGGCGGTCGGCAGAAGGTCGATGAGACTGCGGAACTTCTCGCCCCAGCTGTAGACCGGCCCATCGGGGTCGCGCGGCGCGGCGGTCTTCGCCTTCAGCAGGATGACGCCGATGAACAGGGCGACGACGAGGATGCTCGGGCCGATCGCCGCGACGTAGAGAGCGCCGACCGAGGTCTCGGTGATGAGGCCATAGATGATGAAGGTGATGCCCGGCGGGATGAGATTGCCGAGGGCGCCGCCGGCGGCGAGCGAGCCGAGCACCATCTTCGGATCGTAGGGCTTGTCCTTGAAGAAGGGCAGGGCCACCGAGCCCATGGTGGCGGCAGTCGCCACCGACGAACCGGAAATGGCCGAGAAGACGCCCGAGGCTGCGATGTTGGTGTGCAACAGCCCGCCCGGCATGCGGTTCAGCCAGATGTTGAGTGTGCGGTAGAGCCGGTCGGAGAGGCCGGCGCGCAGCAGGATCTCGCCCATGAGCAGGAACAGCGGCACGGCCACAAGCACGAAGGACGAGGACGGATTCCAGATCGTCTGGCCGATGAACAGCCAGAACGGCCGGTCGGAGAAGGCGTATCCGACAATGAGGCCGAGGACGCCGAGCGCGGCGCCGACATAGATGCCCATGCCGAAGAACAGGACGAAGAGCCCGACGAGCAGCAGGATCTCGCCCATCAGTTCACCGGACGGCGCATTGCCGGTGAAGCTCATGCCGACCATGATACCGACGAGGACGAGCAGGAAGACGACGGCGATCACGGCTTCACCTCGGGTTTTGCGGCATCTGCGGGCAGAGGCTCGCCGACGGCCTCCAGGGCCTCGGCGACCTCTTCCTGGTAGGTGCGGCTGTGCAGCATCGATTCGGTCTCGGGCCCGCGGCCGGCGAGGATCAGCAGCATGGCCTCGACCAGCATGGTGAGGATCAGCAGGAAGAACACGCCGATGCCGAAGGCCCAGAGGCCCTGGGGAATGGCCAGCGGGGTCCGGATGACGCTGATGTCGGTCGCGTTGAACAGGAGCGATTCCTCGACCAGCGTCCAGGCGCCGTAGAAGAGGTAGCCGACGAGCACGGCGAGGAAGGCCAGGCTCGTCAGGTGCAGCCAGTAGCGGATGCGGGCAGGAAACAGGTTCACCACCACGTCGATGCGGACATGGGCGCGTGTCGACAGGGTATGGGCAAGCCCCCAGGCGATGCCGAAGGCCAGCGCGTAGCCGGACAGTTCCGTCGTCGCCTGCGTCGAGAAGCCGAGGAAGCGCCGCGCCAGCACGTCGAAGGTGATGAGGCCCGCCGTGGCGATGAAGCCCCAGCCGGCGACATAGCCCATGATGCGGCCGACCCAGGCCACGGACCGTCGGCCGACGCCGGCGACGTCGATCAGAGTGTTCAGCATGGCGGTCCTCTCAAGGCCCGGTTCGGCAACGCTTGCGATCCTTCACCGGATCGCCTGGCTCTGTCCTCGGTGCTTTCGCGCGGGCAGACCTGCCGCCCGCGCGATGCTGCCGTCCCGGCGGATCAATTGCCGGCGTAGGTCACGCCGGTGATCGGCGCCACAACGCGGTTGTAGATCTCGCCGCAGCGGGCGCCGCAGCGCTTCACCCAGTTCGGCAGGATGGTCGAGGTCAGCGTCGTGCGCATCACCTCGGTATCGGCGGGGACCGGACGATAGACCCGCATGGGGTTGGCATCCGGCACGCGGCCGAGCTTGCAGTTGGCGCGATCGCCGATGTTGCAGGAGATGCCGTCCTCGGTCTGTTCGAGGCCGAGCTTCCACTGGGCTTCCTCGACCTCCTTCATCGTCGCCTCCATGGCGGCGCGCACGGCCGGGTCGAGGCGGTTCCACCACTGGATGTTCACGACATAGGCGGAGACCGACCAGAACAGCGGCAGGGCGTAGAGGCTCTGCGTCACCTCGTACCAGCGGGCGCTGTTGCCCGAGCCGGTGCCGGTGATCGCACAGTCGACGACGCCGCGCTCCAGCGCCGAATAGACCTCGGGAAAGCCGATGCCGGTCGGCTGGCCGCCGATCTGGGTGACGAAATCGTTGGAGGAGCCGCCGCCGGTGCGGATGCGCTTGCCGCGCAGGTCGGCGAGGCTGGTGACCTGGCCGCGGCAGAAGAACTCCTGCGCCGCGAAGGGATACATGACGAGGATGCGGACGCCGAAGCGCTCCAGCTCCTTGTTGACCTCGGGCAGCATGGCGGCAGCCACCCTGCGCGCCTGATCGAGACTCGGATTGAGGCCGGCGAGATCGACGACGTCGAGCAGCGGCACATCACCGGCCACCGTGTTCAGCGGCACCGCGCCGATATCGACCTGACCGGAGCGCACGAGGCGCAGGATTTCCGGGCCGTTGAGGTTGCGCTCGGGCCAGGAGGCGAGCGTCACGCGGATGCGGCCGTTCGACTTGGCGGCAAGGCCGTCACGCAGCAGCGGCTGGTCGACACGCGTGAACTGGGGCATCGCCGGGCCAGGCTGGGTGACGATCTGGACATTGACCGGCGGGCCGGCCGGAACGGTCTGGGCAAGGACCGGCAGGGCGCCGGTCAGGGTCAGGGCGACCGCGGTGGCGGCGACTCTCAAGGCAATCATGGTGGTCACTCCTTCGTCTTTGCCGCGGCGGCGGCGGGTCCGGTGTCGGCGGTCTCTGGATGCTTGTTGTTATCGGGCGGGCGGGTAGTACATGAACTCGATCAGCAGACAGCCGTCGTCGCTGAAGAAGGGACCATGAATGACGTGCGGCGGCCTGACCGCGTAGGTTCCGGCGGGCAGACGCACGGCGTCG
>CAZPMD010000099.1:9863-17697 GCA_964587395.1 uncultured Hyphomicrobiales bacterium | reverse complement strand
CAGCATGCCTATACGAAGCAGCTCATCGCCGCCGTGCCGCCGCTCAAGGCGCCGCCGCCGCGGCCGATCTCCGACGAGCCGATCCTGACCATGCGGAATGTCTCGAAGACCTTCCGCACCGGCGGTTTCCTCGGTCGCGGCGTGCGCGTCACCCATGCGGTGAAGGATGTCTCGCTGGTGCTCCCCAGGGGCGGTACGCTCGGCATTGTCGGCGAGAGCGGTTCGGGCAAGTCGACGCTCGCCCGCTGCATCATCCGCCTCATCGATCCGGACAGTGGTTCGGTCGTGCTGAACGGCAAGGACCTCGCGAAGCTGACGCGCGAGGAGATGCGCCGCGAGACGCAGCATATCCAGATGGTGTTCCAGGACCCGTTCGGGTCGCTCAATCCCCGCCGCAAGGCCGGCGAGCTGGTGGCGCAGGGTCCCATCGTCCACGGCATGGACCGGGCGCAGGCGCTGGCGAAGGCCAAGGAGCTGTTCGGTCTCGTCGGGCTCGATCCGGCATCGACGGATCGCTATCCGCATGAATTCTCCGGCGGCCAGCGCCAGCGCATCGGCCTCGCCCGGGCGCTGGCCCTCGAGCCGGAGGTGCTGGTGGCGGACGAGGCGGTCTCGGCCCTCGACGTCTCGGTGCAGGCGCAGGTGCTGCGGCTTCTCGCCGAGCTGCGCGAGCGGCTCGGCCTCTCCATCGTCTTCATCACCCATGACCTCAGGGTCGCCGCGCAGGTCTGCGACCTGGTGGCCGTGATGAAGAGCGGCGAGGTGGTGGAGGCCGGCCCCATCGGTGAGGTCTTCGGCAACCCCCGGCACCCCTATACACAGGCGCTTCTCGCCTCCATTCCCGGGCGCGAATTCGGCCTGAGCCGGGACGCGGCGCTGGCCTGACGATCGGCTTCTGGTCCCGGTGCGGTCCTGTGATCCCCCATCGCTGATGCCTGCCCCGCTTGCGGTGGGGAGGGGGGTGGTGAAAAAGCACGCGCTTGCCCGAACCGCGCGGCTGCCTTGCGTCCGGATGCCCGGCGGGTGGCTTTCCAAGCGCGGCCCGGGCTCCTAAGGTCCGCAGCCCAGAAGCGCCACGAGCGGGCCGTCCATGGTCGACATCGCCACCCGGGTCTACAATCACACGTGGAAGCTCGACCCGATCATCCGGTCGCTTCTCGACTCGGACTATTACAAGTTCGCGATGCAGCAGCTCATCCGGCGCTTCCATCCGGAGGTGACGGCGACCTTTGCGCTGAACAACCGCAGTCTCTCCGTCCGCCTGGCCGACGTCATCGACGAGCGCGAGTTGCGCGAGCAGCTCGATCATGTCCGCGAATTGCGGTTCAGGCCGAAGGAACTGATCTGGCTCGCCGGCAACACCTTCTATGGACGCGAGCGCATCTTCGGCCCCGACTACCTCGCCTTCCTCAAGGATTTCCGTCTGCCCGAGTACCAGCTTGAGAAGCGCGATGGGCAATATGAGCTGACCTTCGCCGGCAAGTGGGCCGAGACCACCATGTGGGAGGTTCAGGCGCTCGCGGTCATCAACGAGTTGCGCGCCCGCGCCACCATGCGCTCGCTGTCGAAGCTGGAACTCGACATCCTCTATGCCAATGCCAAGGCCAAGGCGTGGGAGAAGATCAAGCGTCTGCGCCGCCTGAAGGACGAGGTCGGCACGCTGAAGATCTCCGATTTCGGCACCCGCCGCCGCCACGGCTTTCTCTGGCAGCAGTGGATGATGGAGGCCATGGCCGACGCGCTGGGGCCCGACGTCTTTACCGGCACCTCCAACATGAAGCTCGCCATGGATCTCGGCCTCGAGGCCATCGGCACCAATGCCCACGAACTGCCCATGGTCTATGGCGCGCTGGCGAAGACCGACGAGGAGCTTCTCAAGGCGCCCTACAAGGTGCTGGAGGACTGGGCCCGCATCTACGACCAGAACATGCGCATCATCCTGCCCGACTGCTTCGGCACGGCGCATTTTCTCGCCCACGCACCCGACTGGGTCGCCGACTGGACCGGGGCGAGGCCCGATTCCAAGGACCCGACAGAGGGCACCGAGGAACTCATCCAGTGGTGGCGAGACAAGGGCCGCGACCCCACGAAGAAGCTCGTCATCCTCTCGGACGGCATGGACATCGACTCCATCGAGGAGACCGCCCGCCATTTCAAGGGGCGGGTGCGGATCGGCTACGGCTGGGGCACCAATCTCACCAACGACTTCAAGGGCTGCGTTCCGAACGGCGATCCGAATGCCCTCGCTCCCATCTCTGTGGTTTGCAAGGTGATCGAGGCGAATGGTCGCCCGGCGGTGAAGCTGTCCGACAATCCGCTGAAGGCGACCGGCCCCAAGGACGAGATCGAACGCTACCGCCGCGTCTTCGGCACGGCGGGCATGAAGGCCCACGCGGTAGTCGTGTGACGACCCCGGACAGTCACGAGCGGAGCTCCCCATGCATGACCTGACGGGCAAGGTTGCCTTCATCTCGGGTGCCGGCTCCGTCGGCGAGGGCTGGGGCAACGGCAAGGCGACCGCCGTTCTCCTCGCCCGGCAGGGAGCGACGATCTATGGCACCGACATTTCCGCAGAGGCCGCCGAGGAGACGCAGCGGCTGATCGGGGCCGAGGGCGGCACCTGCGTGGCACGCGGCGTCGACATGACGAAGGCCGCCGAAGTGGAGGCCGCCGTCGCCGACTGCCTCGCCCGCTTCGGCCGCATCGACATCCTCGTCAACAATGTCGGCGGCTCGGCGCCCGGCGATCCCGTCGCGATGAGCGAGGAGGTCTGGGATTTCCAGCTCGACCTCAACCTGAAGACCGCCTTCCTCGCTGCCAAGCATGTCATCCCGGTCATGGAGCGGCAGGGCGGCGGGGCCATCGTCAACCTGTCGTCGATCGCCGGCGTGCGGATCCTGCCGGGACGGCCGCATGTGGCCTACACCACTGCCAAGCTCGGTATACTCGGCTTCTCGCGCTCCATCGCGGTCACCTATGCGAAGCAGAACATCCGCTGCAACACGGTGATCCCCGGCCTGATGCATACGCCGCTGGTCGAGCACCGGCTGGCGAAGCAGGTCGCCGGCGGTGATGCCGCCGCGCTCATCGCCTCACGCAACGCGCAGGTGCCCACGGGAAAGATGGGCGATGCCTGGGACGTGGCGCAGGCCGTCCTTTTCCTCGTCTCCGACGAGGCGCGCTATGTCACCGCCGCCGAGATCGCGGTCGACGGCGGACTGTCTGCAGCGGGGCGGTAGCTACTCCGCCGCCGCCTGCTGCGCGAAGCTGCCGCGTGCGTGCCGCTTCGGTTTCGCCGCGATCTTCAGCGCCTCGAAGTCGCTCCGCTCTTTCACCGCATTGCGCAGCGCCTGGTCCTTGCCGGGCTGATATTGCGGTGGCTGATGAATGTCGACGCCGTACCAGGCCGCCGCCTTCAGCATGAAGGAGGGATCGGCGAGGTGGGGGCGGCCGAGCGCCACGAGGTCGGCGCGCCCGGCCGCGAGGATCGTGTTCATCTGGTCGGCCGAGGTGATGTTGCCGACGCACATGGTCTTCACCTCCGCCTCGTTGCGGATGGCGTCCGAGAACGAGGTCTGGAACATGCGGCCATAGACCGGCCGGCTCTTCGGCGAGGTCTGCCCGGTCGAGACGTCGACGAGGTCCACGCCCGCCTCGGCGAAGGCCCGCGCGATGGCGATGGAATCCTCTTCCGTCAGTCCGCCCTCGGCCCAGTCGGTGGCCGAGATGCGCACCGACATCGGCTTCCCCGCCGGCCAGGCCGCGCGCATGGCCGCGAAGACCTTCAGGGGGAAGCGCAGGCGGTTCTCGAGGCTGCCGCCATAGGCGTCGGCGCGCGTGTTGGTCAGCGGCGACAGGAAGGAGGCGAGGAGGTAGCCGTGGGCGCAGTGCAGTTCGAGCATGTCGAAGCCGCAGCGCACCGCCCGCTCGGTCGCCGCGACGAACTCCGCGGTGACGCGCGCCATGCCGGGTTCGTCGAGTTCGGCCGGCACCCGGCTGTCCGGGTAGTAGGGCAGGGGCGAGGCCGAGACGATGGGCCAGGCGCCCTCGTCGAGCGGCCGGTCCATGCCCTCCCACATCAGCTTCGTCGCGCCCTTGCGGCCGGCATGGCCGAGCTGGAGGCAGATCTTCGCCTGGGAGTTCTGGTGGGCGAAGGTGACGATCCGCGTCCAGGCAGCCTCCTGCTCATTGGTCCACAGGCCGGCGCAGCCGGGCGTGATGCGCGCCTCGGGACTGACACAGACCATTTCGGTATAGACGAGGCCAGCGCCGCCGATGGCGCGGGCGCCGTAGTGGACGACGTGCCAGTCGGTCGGCAGGCCGTCGACGGCCGAGTACATGCACATCGGCGAGACGACGGCGCGGTTCTCGACCGTCATCCCCCGCAGCGTCAGCGGCTGGAACAGGGGCGGCCGCGGGCGGATCAGGTCGGCGCCGGGCACACCTTCCGCGAACATCCGGTCGGCCTTGGCGACGAAATCCGGCGCGCGCAGCTTCAGGTTCTCATAGGTGATCGCCTTGGAGCGGGTCATCAGGCCGAAGGCGAACTGGCGCGGGTCCATGTCCCAGAAGCGGTCGACATGCTCGAACCAGACGAGCGAGACGTCAGCGGCGTGCTGGGTGCGCTCAACCTCCTCGCGCCGGTCGGTCTCGTAGGAGGCGAGCGCCTCCTTCACCGTGCCCCTGGCGCGGAAGGCATCGAACAGCGCGATGGAATCCTCCATGGCGAGCTTGGTGCCGGCGCCGATGGAGAAATGCGCAGTCCCCTTGGCATCGCCCATGAGCACCACGTTGTCCTTCACCCAGCGCTTCGAGCGGATCATCGGAAACTGCCGCCACAGCGAGCGGTTGGTGATGAGCGGGTGGCCGGCGAGTTCCTCGGCGAAGACACCCTCGAGGAAGCGGGCGGAAGCCTCCTCGTCCATGCGGTCGAGGCCGGCACGGGCAAAGGTGTCGGGATCGGTCTCGATCACCCAGGTCGAGCGGCCGGGCTCGTACTGGTAGGTGTGGGCGATGAAGATGCCGTGCGGCGTCTCGCGGAAGAAGAAGGTGAAGGCGTCGAGTTCGCGCGTCGAGCCGAGCCAGGTGAACTTGTTGGGGCGCAGGTCCACCTCCGGCTGGAAATGGTCGCGGCTCGCCTCGCGGATACGCGAATTGATGCCGTCCGATGCGACGATCAGGTCGTAGCCGGCGAAAGCGGAGAGGTCAGGCTCCACCTCGGTCTGGAAGGTCATGGCGACGCCGAGTTGGCGCGCCCGTTCCTGCAGCAGGATCAGCAGGGTCTGGCGCGAGCAGCCGCAGAAGCCGTTGCCGCCGATGCGGTGCACGGTGTCCTTGAAACGCACCTCGATGTCGTCCCAGTAGGCGAAATTTTCGGTGATGGCGCGGTAGCTCTCGGCGTCATAGCGCTCGAAGATGTCGAGGGTCGCATCGGAAAAGACGACGCCGAAGCCGAAGGTGTCGTCAGGCCGGTTGCGCTCGAAGACGGTGATCTCGGACGAGGGCTGCCACTTCTTCATCAGGATGGCGAAATAGAGCCCCGCCGGTCCGCCGCCGATCACCGCGATGCGCATGGACGTCTCCCTTGTCGCTGCGCCTGCCGGAGTGCGCCCTTCGAGGCTCGCTTCGCTCGCACCTCAGGATGAGGAGGGCAAAGCATCGCAGGACTTGGCGCTGCCGACTCGCATCAAGCCCGATGCAGGTCTCTTCCGTCCTCATCCTGAGGTGCGAGCCCCGGCGATGCGGCAGCATCGTCCGGTGGCGCGCCTCGAAGGACGCACTGCCGCAGGGCAGCTCGTCTTGAAAAATAGTTTAGGCTTAAAATAATCGGCGGCAAGCCGGCGAAAGCCCCTTGCCCGGAATTATTTGAAGCTTAAACTATTCCGCCAGGAGGCCTCTGATGCCGACGGACCCCGCCGCCGCCTCATCATCCGCCGCACGGTCGCTCGCCGGCAAGCGGGCCCTCGTTACCGGGGGCGGGCGCGGCATCGGCCGGGCCATCGCGGCCGCGCTGACGGCGCATGGCGCCGAGGTCGTCATTCTCGGCCGGAATGCGGCCGTTCTCGATGAGGCCGTCGCGGCGGGCGACGCGGCCCGCGCCCACGCCTGCGACGTGACGGACACAGGCGCTCTCGAGCGGGCGATCGCCGCAGCCGGCGACCTGGACATCCTCGTCAACAACGCGGGACACGCCGAGACCGCTCCGATCAAGCGTGTGGACCGCGCGCTGTTCGACCGCATGATCGCGCTCAACCTGACCGCGGTCTTCGACGGCATCCGCCTCGTCCTGCCGGGGATGGTCGCGCGCGGGCGCGGGCGCATCGTCTCCATCGCCTCGACAGCCGGGCTCACCGGCTATCCCTATGTCTCCGCCTACTGCGCGGCGAAGCACGGCGTCGTCGGACTGACCCGGTCACTGGCGCGCGAGGTCGCGACCTCCGGCGTGACCATCAACTGCGTCTGTCCCGGTTTCACCGAGACCGACCTCGTTGCAGGCTCCATCGACACCATCGTGGCGAAGACGGGCCGCTCCAGCGACGCGGCCCTCGCCGAACTCACCCGTTCCATGCCCATCGGCCGCCTGGTGAAGCCCGAGGAGGTCGCGGGAGCCGTTCTCTGGCTCGTCTCCGACCAGGCTGCGGCGGTCACCGGCATCGCCCTGCCGGTGGCCGGTGGCGAGATATGAGGGAGGGGGCGCCGTGTCCGTTGTCGATCCCCGCTGTCTCGGCCCGCTCGGAGAAACTGGCGTGCGGCCTGCATCCTGTGAAGAGGGACCCGAACCTGCCGTTGCGGCGACTTCGGACCCGGAGTGCGGTTGCGTGAACGGATGAATCCAGACAGCCGAAGAGGAGTTCCCCCATGGCTGGATCGGTCGTGACGCTGCGTTCAGGGGCTGCAGGGGCGTCGGCCCGGTCCGCGCATGTCGACACCTTCGCGGCGCGTGGCCTGCCGCCCGCCGAACTCCAGCCGACCTTCCTCTTCGACCGCCCGGAACTCGCCTATCCCGAGCGCCTCAACTGCGTGACTGAATTCGTCGACCGGCATCTGGCCGAGGGCAGGGGTGGCAGCACCGCCATTCTCGCACCCGGCGGGACGCACTGGACCTATGCCGACCTTGCGGCCGAGGTGAACCGCATCGCCAACGTGCTCACCGGGCCGCTCGGTCTCGTTCCGGGCAACCGGGTGCTGCTGCGCGCGCCGAACAACCCCACCATGGTCGCGGCCTATCTGGCGGTCATCAGGGCGGGCGGCATCGTCGTCGCCACCATGCCGCTGCTGCGTGCCAAGGAACTCGGCCAGATCGTCGACAAGGCGGAGATCGCGCTGGCGCTCTGCGACGACCGGCTCACCGAGGAACTGACCAAGACCGCCGGCACCTCCCGCTTCCTGAAGCGCATCGTGCCCTTCTCAGAGCTGAAGACGCTGGCGGCTGCCGCATCGGCTGATTTCACCGCGATCGACACGGCCCGCGACGACGTCTGCCTCTTCGGCTTCACCTCGGGAACGACGGGCGAGCCGAAATGCACCATGCATTTCCACCGCGACCTGCTCGCCATCTGCGACGCCTATTCGCGCAACGCGCTGAGGCCGACGGCAGTGGACCGTTTCATCGGCTCGCCGCCGCTCGCCTTCACCTTCGGCCTCGGCGGCCTCGTGCTCTTCCCCTTCCGCGTCGGAGCCTCCACCGTCCTGCTCGAGAAGGCCTCGCCCGGCGATCTGCTGCCGGCGATCGCCACCTACAAGCCGACCATCTGCTTCACGGCGCCGACCGCCTACCGCGCCATGATTCCGCAGCTGCGGGAGCATGACTGGCGGTCCCTGAGGAAATGCGTCT
>CAZPMD010000099.1:0-9853 GCA_964587395.1 uncultured Hyphomicrobiales bacterium | reverse complement strand
TTCCCAAGGCGACCTTCGATGCCTGGCACGAAGCGACGGGCCTGAAGCTGATGGACGGCATCGGCGCGACCGAGATGCTGCACATCTTCATCTCGGCCCCCGAGGACGCGATCCGCCCCGGCGCCACGGGCAAGCCCGTGCCCGGCTATGAGGCCAGGGTGATCGGCGCCGACGGCGAGGACCTGCCGCCCGGCACGCCGGGGCGCCTCGCGGTGCGCGGGCCGACCGGCTGCCGCTATCTCGCCGACGAGCGCCAGCGCCGCTACGTCATCGACGGCTGGAACATCACCGGCGACACCTATGTCGCCGACGAGGACGGCTATTTCTGGTACCAGGCCCGCAACGACGACATGATCGTCTCCGCCGGCTACAACATCGCCGGGCCCGAGGTCGAGGCGGCGCTGCTCGCCCATCCGACCGTCGCCGAGGCCGGCGTCGTCGGCCAGCCCGACCCCGAGCGCGGCATGATCGTGAAGGCCTATGTGGTGGTGAAACCGGACGTCACCCTGACCCCGGCGCTCACGGTCGAGCTTCAGGCCTTCGTCAAGAACGAGATCGCGCCATACAAATACCCCCGCGACATCGCCTTCGTGCCGAGCCTGCCGCGCACCGAGACCGGCAAGCTGCAGCGCTTTGCGCTGCGCGAGCGTGCCGCCCGCGAGGCGGCCGGCCCATCCGACGACACTGCCAAGGCCGCCGAGTAGAGCGCGCCGGAGACGCCCCATGACCCAGCCCGTGAAGCCCGTGATCCCGCTCGCCCTGCCGGACGAGGACGTCCGCCCGGTCACCCTCAACCCGAAGGGCTGGCCGGTGCCCCGCGGCTATGCCAACGGCATGGCGGCGAAGGGCCGCATCATCGTCACCGGCGGCGTCGTCGGCTGGGACGCGATGGGCAATTTCGCCGACAGCTTCGCGGCGCAGGCCCGCCAGTGCTTCGAGAACATCCGCGCCATCCTCGCCGAGGGCGGCGCGGAACCCCACCACATCGTCCGCCTCACCTGGTACGTGACCGACGTCGAGGAGTATTCCGCCAACCTCCGCCCGCTCGGGCAGGCCTATCGCGAGATCTTCGGCCAGCACTACCCGGCCATGGCGGTGGTGCAGGTGGTGCGGCTGGTCGAAAAGGCGGCGAAGATCGAGATCGAGGCGACGGCGGTCGTGGCGGAGTAAGGGCGACGGATTTGCTCAATCGTCGCCGATGCCGTCTAGCTCGCGAAGGATGTCCACACGTTGCGAGCCGACGGTACGCTTCCCTTTGATGAGCCCTTCGGCTTGCCCCGTGTACCCAACATCACTTCTCCAGACGTCGTTTGGCCCCATTGTAAGACAGAACCTCTTTTCGCGGCGTGAAGTGTCTATGAATGCCCTTCCTACACGGAAGTGAATAGCTAGATGGAATATGCCCACAATTATACTGTCTTCCTCTGTTGGCATTGTTCTAATGTATTCGGGAGAAGGATAAACAAAGCTGCATGATATGCGTCGCCCAACATGTTCATTCAGTCGTGGATCGGGCAGTATTTTTCCATAAACATAGTCACTAGCCTGACGTATTGTTTTAGACCAGTTTTTGTACTGCCATTGCTCTGAAGGATCCTTTACCTCGAAAGCAAGAGCATAGCCTTGGAACTGGGGGGCGATTGGAATCGCAACGATATCAGCGCGGACAGTCAGCCGAGGAAATGTGAGGTGCTGAAGTCTGACCTCTTCGAAGCAAACGAAGTCTGGGTCTAGCGCGCGGATGAGTTCGCTACGCCGCTGCTTTTCGACGTCCATGAACGCCTCCCCTCCGAGAAAGCATCCAAGACTCTAGATGGCAAAAAGATACGATTCAATTTTGGAGTGTTGACCGATCTCAACCCTCAGTCGTGGATGCGGATCACCGCCTCCACCTCCACCGTGATGCCCATGGGCAGCGAGCCCATGCCGACCGCCGAGCGGGCGTGCCGGCCGCGATCGCCGAGCACCGCGACCATCAGGTCGGAGAAGCCGTTGATGACGCGCGGATGGTCGCCGAAATCCGGCGTGGCATTGACCATGCCGAGCACCTTGAGGAACTCGACCTTCGTGAGGTCGCCGCCGGCGGCCGCCTTGGCCGAGGCGAGGATCTGCAGGCCGACGAGCTTGGCGTGCTCATAGGCCGCCTCTACGGTCACGTCGCCGCCGACCTTGCCGGAATGCAGCGAGCCGTCGGCACGGCGCGGGCCCTGTCCGGCGAGGTAGGCGATGTTGCCGTCGCGCCGGAACGGCACGTAGTTGCCGGCCGGCGTCGGCGTCGGCGGCAGGGTGAGGCCCAACTGGGCGAGCTTCTCTTCGGGGCTCATCTCTCGCGTCTCCTTCAGCGCAGCCTGCCGCGGGCGGCCACCGGCAAGATGCCGACGATCTCGTCGCCGCGCACCATCACCACCTCGTCCACCATGTTGACGACGACGCAGACATGGTTCGGCACCACGCGCACCACGTCGCCGACCTTCGGGCGCTCGTTGCATTTCGTCAGGTCGAGCATGCCGTGCTCCTCTGCGAAGCGGGCGATGCGCGCCTCCGGATGCTCCAGGATGAGGCCGAAGCCGTCGAGGCCGCCGCCGGGATCGGAGGTCAGCGTCTTGGAGCCGGCATCGAGGATGCCGCGATCCGGTCCTGCCCGGCTGACGACCGTCGTGTAGACGGAGAGCGCACAGTCGTCGAGCGTCGCGACGCCGGCGGCGACCTGCATGCGGTCGTTGTAGATGTAGGTGCCCGGCCGGTGCTCGGTGGCGCCCTTCAGCTTGCCGACGTTCTTCATGTTCGGCGAGCCGCCGGTGGAGACGATCTCCGCGTCGAGCCCCTCGAGGCGGATGCCCGCAAGCGCCGCATCGAGGAACTTCTGCGCCTCCGGCCAGCCGTCCTCCGTCGGGTACATCATGAAGCCCTTGAAGGCGAGGCCGGGCGAGGCGGCGACCAGCTTGGCGAGTTCGATGGCCTCGCTCGGCGTCTCGACGCCGGCGCGCTTGCGCCCCGTGTCGCATTCGATGACGACGCCGAGCGGGCGGCCGCCGGCTGCTGCCGCCCTGGGCAGGTCTCCGATCACCACGGGATTGTCGGCGGCCACCGTCATCGTCGTGGTCTCGAGAAGCTTGCCGAGCCGCGCCATCTTCTCCTCGCCGAGGAGATTGTAGCTGATGAGGATGTCGTCGATGCCGGCGGCGGCCATCACCTCGGCCTCGCCGATCTTCTGGCAGGTGATGCCCCTGGCGCCGGCGGCAATCTGCAGCTTCGCCAGTTCCGGGTTCTTGTGCGTCTTGATGTGCGGACGGTTGGCGACGCCCGCGGCATCGCACTGGGCCTGGATGCGGGCGATGTTGGCCTCGACCCGGTCCATGTCGATGACGACGGCGGGCGTGCCGTATTCCCGGGTGATCTTGGCGGCGAGCGAGGTGGTCATGAACGATCCGATCAGACGTGCAGGTAGCGGTCCTTGAGGTCGGGACTGGCGAGGAAGTCGCCGCTTGTCCCTTCCCAGACGATCCGGCCCTTCTCGAGGATCAGGTGCCGGTCGGCCAGTTTGACCAGAGCATCCACGTTCTTGTCGATCACCAGGATCGATTGGCCGTCCTGCTTGAGGCGCGCGAGGCAGGCCCAGATCTCGGCGCGGATGACGGGAGCGAGGCCCTCGGTCGCCTCGTCGAGGACGAGGAGCTTCGGGTTGGTCATCAGCGCCCGCCCGATGGCCAGCATCTGCTGTTCGCCCCCCGAGAGCTGGTTGCCCATGTTGCGCCGACGCTCCTTCAGGCGCGGGAAGAATTCGTAGACCCGCTCCAGCGTCCAGGCCTCACGCCGCCCGTCGCGGTTGGCGGCGGTGGCGACGAGGTTCTCCTCGACGTCGAGATTGGGGAAGATCTGCCGGCCCTCGGGCACGAGGCCGAGCCCGGCCTGCGCCACCCGGAACGGCGGGCTGCCGGCAAGCGCCGCGCCATCGACGTCGATGGAGCCCGCGGCGGGCTTCAGCAGGCCGAAGATCGACTTGATGGTGGTCGTCTTGCCCATGCCGTTGCGGCCGAGCAGGGTGACGACCTCGCCGTTGCCGACGCCGAGCGAGACGCCGAACAGCACCTGCACGTCACCATAGCCGGCTTCGAGATTGGAGACGGTCAGCATGCTAGTCCCCTCCCGCCTCGCGCATCGCGGTGGCGCGGGCCACGCCCGCCTTCGTCTTCGCGAGGAGGCCCATCATCACCTCCCGTTCGGTCGGGTCCAGCCCGGCGAGCAGCTCGCGCATCCAGATGCCGTGCTCGCGCGCCATGCGGCGGAATTCCTCGTGACCCCTCTCCGTCATCGCGATGCGATGAACGCGCCCGTCGAGCGTGTCGCGGCGCTTCTCGACATAGCCCTGCTCGACGATGCGGGCGACGAGGCCGGTCACGTTGCCGTTGGTCACCATCATGCGGCGGGAAATCTCGCCGAGCGTCATGCCGTCGGGAGAGCGGTCGAGCTGTGCCAGCAGGTCGAAGCGCGGCAGGGTGATCTGGAAGCGCTCCGCCAGACGGCGGCGGATCTCGCGCTCGATCATGGTGGTGCAGGTGAGAAGGCGCAGCCACAGCCGCAGTTCCGGCCGGGCATCGCGCGGCTGGTCGGCGAGGCGCGTTTCGGCGTCGATGGCGAGGTCGACGTCGCTCATGCGAAGTCCTCCTCGCCGAGATAGGCCTCGCGCACGGCCGGGTCGGAGCGAACCGCGTCGGGAAGCCCGGAGGCGATGACGCGGCCATAGACCAGCACCGAGATGCGGTCGGCGAGACGGAAGACCGCGTGCATGTCGTGCTCGACCAGCACCATGGGGTAGCGGCCCTTCAGTGCCATCAGAACCTCGACCATGCGCTCGGTCTCCTCGCGCCCCATGCCGGCCATGGGTTCGTCGAGGAGCAGGAGTTTCGGCTCCGAAACGAGAGCCATGGCGATCTCGAGCTGCCGCTTCTCGCCATGCGACAGGCTGGCGGCGGGTGAGGCGGCGCGGGCTTCGAGGCCGACCTGCTCGAGGGCCGCCATGGCCGCCTCGTTCAGCCGCCGCTCCGCCGATGCGGGACGGAAGAAGTGGAAGGAGGAGCCGTCATGCGCCTGAGCGGCGATGGCGACGTTCTCCAGCGTCGTGAAGCCGGGCAGCACCTGGGTGATCTGGAACGAGCGGGTCAGGCCCTTCAGCGCGCGGGCATGGACCGGCAGATGCGTCACGTCCTCGCCGCCGAAGGTGACCGTGCCGGCGTCCAGCGCCACCTCGCCGACGATCTCGCCGATGAGCGTGGTCTTGCCGGCGCCGTTGGGGCCGATGATGGCGTGGAGTTCGCGGGGTGCGATGTCGAGCGTCACCCCGTCTGTGACCTTCAGCGCGCCGTAGCTCTTGTGGAGGTTCGCCAGCGAGAGGATGGGGGCGGTCATCGCTTCCCTCCCCGGTCGAGGAGCTTGACGATGCCGCCGCGGGCGAAGATCGCCACCAGCACCACGAGGGGGCCGAACAGCGCCTTCCAGTGCTGGGTGATGGCGGCCAGCCACTCCTCCACCAGCGTCACGCCGATGCCGCCGATGATCGGGCCGATGAGGGTGCCCATGCCGCCGAGCACCACCATGGCGATGAACTCGCCCGAGCGCTGCCAGGTCATGTAGGCCGGGGCCACGAACATGCCGAGATTGGCGAAGAGAGCGCCGGCCAGCGCGCAGATGGCGCCGGCGATCACATAGGCGGCAAGGCGGTACCGGAACGGGTCGAAGCCGAGTGCCCGCATGCGCCGCTCGTTCTCCTTCGCACCGCGCAGCACCCGTCCGAAGCGCGAGCCGACGATGGCCTTCAGCAGGAGATAGCAGGCGATCAGCGTGCCCAGCACGACGAAGTAGAAGGTGGTGTCGTTGGCGAGGATGCGCGTGCCGAAGACCTCGGAGCGGTGGAACATCCGCAGGCCGTCGTCGCCGCCATAGGCCGACAGGCTGGTGGCAGTGAAGTAGGCCATCTGTCCGAAGGCGAGCGTGATCATGATGAAGTAGACGCCGCGGGTCTTCAGCGAGATGGCGCCTGTGACCAGCGCGAAGCCCGCACCCACGAGGATCGCGACGGGAAAGGCGATCGCCGCATCGACGATGTCGTGGGAGAACAGGATCGCCACCGCATAGGCGCCGAGGCCGAGGAAGGCGGCGTGGCCGAAGGAGACGAGGGCGCCGTAGCCGAGGATGAGGTCGAGCGACAGGGCGCCGATCGCCATAATCATGGCGCGGGTGACGAGGCCGAGAATGAAGCGCTCACCCCAGACCAGTGGCACGAGGGCGAGCAGCAAGAAGACGGTGGCCGGCAGCCAGACGCGGCGCCACAGCGGCGGGTGCGGCGGCGGGGCGGACGCGGGTGTCTCGGCCATGGATCAGCCCTTGGCCGGGAACAGGCCGGTCGGCCGGAAGAACAGCACGGCGGCCATGAGGATGTAGATCGACATGGAGGCGATGGCCGGGCCGACGGTGCGCGCGTCCGAGGGCGACAGTCCTCCGAGGCGCAGCAGGTCCACCGAGAAGGACCGCAACAGCGTGTCGACGAGGCCGACGAGCAGCGCTCCGATGAAGGCGCCGCGGATCGAGCCGATGCCGCCGATGACGATCACCACGAAGGCGAGGATGAGCAGGTTGTCGCCCATCCCCGGCTCGACGGAAAAGACGGGCGCCGCCATGCAGCCCGCAAATCCCGCCAGCATGGCGCCGAAGCCGAAGACGATCATGAAGAGGCGGCGGATGTCGACGCCGAGCGCCGAGACCATGGGGGCGTTGGTCGCACCCGCCCGGATCAGCATGCCGACCTTGGTCTTCGCCACGACGAGGTAGAGGCCGAGCGCGACCAGCAGGCCCGAGGCGATGATGGCGAGGCGCCAGACCGGATAGAGCACGCCGTCGGCGATGCGGATGGTGCCGGAGAGCGAGGGCGGGATCGGCACCTGCAGCGGCGCCGCGCCCCAGACGATCTTCACGCCCTCGTTGAGGAACAGGATCAGGCCGAAGGTCGCCAGCACCTGCTCGAGATGGTCGCGGTCGTAGAGGTGCCGCATCACGGCGACCTCCAGCAGCAGGCCGCAGGCGAGCGCCGTGACGAGGGCGAGGGCGATGCCGAGGAAGAAGTTGCCGGTCCAGGCGACGAACATGGCGGCGAGATAGGCCCCCAGCATGTATTGCACGCCGTGGGCGAGGTTGATGAAGTCCATGACGCCGAAGACCAGGGTCAGCCCCGCGGCGATGAGGAACAGCAGCACGCCGAGCTGCAGCCCGTTCAGCGTCTGGATGATGAGGAGCGTGGAGGACATGAACCGGGCGATCAGAAGGTTCGGACGACCAGCCCTGCATCGGCTGAGTGCGTCCTTCGAGGCTCGCTGCGCTCGCACCTCAGGACGAGGGAGGTGGAGCGTTGCAACAGCGTGAATCCAAGGCACCGGCGGAGCCGCCGATGCGAAATGTGCCAGACACCCAGCTCCTCATCCTGAGGTGCGAGCGCAGCGGGCCTCGAAGGACGCGAGACCCGCTGTGCCAGGCATCAACCCGTCACCACCGCATCGGGCACTGGGCGGCATAGACGTCGGTGTAGTTCTCGAAGATCCGCTCGACGATCTCGGTCTGGAACTTGCCGTCCGGGCGCTTGGCGGCGCGCACGGTGTAGAAGTCCTGGATCGGATAGTGGTTGTTGGCGAAGCGGAAGCGGCCGCGCAGCGAGGTGAAGTCGGCCTTGCGCAGGGCAGCGCGCACGGCGGCGCGGTCGGACAGGTTGCCGTTGGTCGCCGTCACCGCGCTGTTGATGAGCATGGCGGCGTCGAAGGCCTGCATGGCGTAGGAGCCGGGCACATGGCCGTAGGCCGCCTCGTAGTCGGCGACGAACTTCTTGTTCTGCGGGTTGTCCATGTTCGGCGCCCAGGTCATGCCGGCGAGCATGCCGATGGCGGCGTCCTGCTGGGCCGGCAGCGTCGATTCATCGACGGTGAAGGCCGAAAGGAACGGTACGCGCTGGGTGAGGCCGGCCTGGCCGTACTGGCGCACGAGGTTCACGCCCATGCCACCCGGCATGAAGGTGAACAGTGCACTGGCGCCGGAGGAGCCGATGCGGGCGAGCTCGGCGGAGAAGTCGAGATGGCCGAGGGGCGTGTAGACCTCGTCGACGATCTGGCCGCGGAAATGCCGCTTGAAGCCGGCCATGGCGTCGCGGCCGGCTTGGTAGTTCGGGGTCAGCAGGAACACCTTCTGCATGTTCTGCCGCTGGGCATAGGCGCCGAGCACCTCGTGCACCTGGTCGTTCTGGTAGGAGGTGACGAAGAAATTCTCGTGGCAGCCACGGCCGGCATAGCTGGACGGGCCGGCATTGGCGCTGATCAGGAAGGTGCGCTGCGAGTTCACGACCGGCGCGTGGATCGCCTGCAGGATGTTCGAGAAGATCGGTCCGACCACGAAGTCGACCTTGTCGCGGTCGATGAGCGCCTGGACGCGCTGCACGGCGACATCGGGCTTCAGCTCGTCGTCGACGACGATGACCTGCACCTCGCGGCCGCCCATGCGGCCGCCGAGTTGGCGGACAGCCAGCTGCAGTCCGTCGCGCGCCTGCTGACCGAGGACGGCAGCAGGGCCGGATAGGGTCTGGATCACGCCGATGCGGATCGGCTCCTGGGCCTTCGCCGGAATGGAGGCGAGGGCCGCGGCCGCGCCGAGCGCCAGGGGAACGAGAATGCGCTTCATCGAAAACCTCCCACCCCGAGGGGAACTCGGGTCCAAAGCCGCCCCGGGCTTGTCCGTGGTCGCGGCCGATGCGAAGGCATTATCGCCGTGGAATTTTCACGAACAACCCCGTCCGTAAAAAATATTTTAAGTGTAAAATAATTCGGCAGGAGACCCGAATGTTGCTCACCGATCACGCAGACGGCAAGCCCCGGTGCTGGTGGCCCGGCCACGACCCGCTCTACGTCGCCTATCACGACACCGACTGGGGCGTGCCGGAGCGCGACGACCGGGCGCTGTTCGAAAAGCTCATCCTCGACGGCTTCCAGGCCGGCCTGTCGTGGATCACGATCCTCCGCAAGCGCGACCATTTCCGCAAGGTCTTCGACGGTTTCCGCCCCGAGCTGATCGCCAGCTATGCGCCGGACAAGGTCGAGGCGCTGATGGCCGACCCCGGCATCATCCGCAACCGCGCCAAGATCGTCGGCACGGTGAAGTCGGCCGGCATCTATTGCGACATGATGGGGCGTGGACAGGGTTTCTCGGACTATCTCTGGGGCTTCGTCGACGGCCGCGCCCTCCAGCCTCATTTCCGCGACCGTAGCCAGGTGCCGACCGAGACGGCGGTGGCGCAGGCGATCTCCAAGGACCTCAAGGCGCGCGGCTTCACCTTCGTCGGCCCGACCATCGTCTACGCCTTCATGCAGGCGGTGGGCATGACCAACGACCACATGGTCGGTTGCTTCCGCCATGAGGAGGTGAAGGCGCTGGCGTGAGGGGTGGCCGTCACTCCCCCCGCGTGCAGATCCGCGCGATCTCGCCGACCCGCGTGCGTTCCGTCGAGCTCATGTTGCCCGACAGTGCCTGACCCCAGAGATTGTCGCGCTTGAGGCCGTCGGCGGTGCATTCGCAGGCGTCGCGGCAGACATCCTCCGCCTGTCCGTTGCTGACGCAGGTGCGCATGCAGGCCTCGATGAAGGGGCGTGTATCAGTGTCGGCTGGCGGGCGTGGCGCGGCCGCCCCCGGGAACAGCCACATCCAGCCGAGGATGAGGCCGATCAGCACCGGCTGGTGAACCAGATAGACCGGCAGCGAATGCCGTCCCATCGTGGCCACGAGCGCCGCCGGTGCTGTGAAGGCAAGCGAGCGAAGTTCCCGGTTG
>CAZPMD010000098.1:7035-17712 GCA_964587395.1 uncultured Hyphomicrobiales bacterium | reverse complement strand
CGGGCCGGGTGAAGCCGGGCGCGGTGCGCAACTTCCTGCGGGCGCACTTCCCCGGCCAGAAGCCGCACCTGACGGTGGCGGCGCTGACCGGGATTCCGGAAGGGACGATCCGCAACGCCATGGCCTGGAACGGGCCGTCCGAACTCTCCGGCGGGCACATGCTGCGCCTCGTCGCGGTGTTCGGCCCGGCCTTCCTCGCGGCGGTGCTGGACCCGGTGCCCGGCTGGGTGGCGGCAAGCGATGAGGGAGGCGGCTCATGACCGGCCCCCAGTACCGCGAGCCGCGCCACCCGCCGGAGGGCGTTCTCAGCCCCAGCCTCGTCATCACCGTTTTCGTCGTCGGCGCGCTGGCCGCGCTGGTCTTCGCGTTCCTCGCCGCCTGAGGGCAGCGGGGCGTCTCAGGTCTTCTGGAGGTTCAAGCCATGACGGCGCCGCCGCGCTTCAATGCCGGCCCCGAGACGCGGGGCATCACCATCACCGTCAACGAACGGGTCTATGCCGGGCTCGTCGACATGGCGCGCGCCGCCGCGCGGACGCCGAACGTGCAGGCGCAGCTGCTGTTCGAGGCGGCCTATTCCGCGCGCTGCAAGCCGACCGGCGACCGGGATCTGGATGCCGCCGTGGCAGCGATGGATGAGCCGGCTCCGCTGGGCAGCCCCCTGCCGGAGGAGATGAGGGTGACGGGCATCCGGCACGCGAGCCTGGACGAAGGCGGAGGGCGAGACCCGTTCAACCCGGCCCATCACGGCCTGCCGATGGCCGTCATCGCCATTGCCGCCCGGGTTGCTGCGGAAGCCATGGGGGGGGGCATGGCTGAGGCTCCCGCTGCCGCCGTCACCGAAACGGAGAACGACCATGTCGACGACGCGCCCGCTGCGCCGCAGGCCACCGCCATGGAAGCGCCGCCGCAAGCTGCGCCCGACGCCATGGGTGTCACTGAGGGCGAAGCGGTGGAGCCTGTTTCGGCCGCTGCAGAACCAGCCGGAGCGCCGGTTGAGACGCTCTGCGAGCCGGTGGGCCTGGCTGCGCCTGCCGTGGTCGGCGCAGGAGAACCGGCGGACACGCCGCCCGCGACCGCTGCGGTACCTTCGGAGCCGCTGATCAGCTCCGCGACCCTGAAATACATGCGGACGCTGAAGTTTATCGGCAACTCGATGGACGAGATCGCCGACATGGTGGGCCTGCCGGTGAAGGCGGTTCGCGAGGCGCTGGCGGGGAAGGCGCGATGAGCGACGCCGCGCCAATGCTGCCGATCCACCCGCTGGCGGAGCTGTTCCCGGCGATCGAGGGCGAGGCCTTCGACGCGCTGGTGGAAGACATTCGCCGGCACGGCGTGCGTGAGCCCATCATGCTGCTGGACGGGGCGATCCTCGACGGGCGCAACCGCTACCGCGCCGGGTTGGTGGCCGGGTTCTTCAGCCCCTCCGACGAGGGGAGCCCGATCCCCCATCCGCAGCACCTGTTCGACCGCTTCGGCTTGGCGATGGGCACGGTGGACGCCGACCCACTCGCCTGGGTGCTGTCGCGCAACCTGCACCGCCGGCACCTGAGCGAGAGCCAGCGGGCCATGGTGGCGGCGAAGCTGGCCACGATGACGCGCGGCCGACCGGGCGAAAATGAGCAAATTTGCCGAATTAGCTCTGAGCGGGCGGGCGAGCTTCTGAATGTGTCCCGACGTTCCATCGGGGCCGCGAGGGCGGTCAGGGCTGAAGGCGTGCCGGAGCTTTCCGCGGCGGTTGAGGCCGGCGACGTCTCCGTCTCGGCCGCCGCCGCCCTGGCGTCGCTGCCGCTCTCCGAGCAGGCCGTCATCGTGGCGCGGGGCAAGGCGGAGATCATCGCCGCGGCCAAGCGCTACCGCGACGAGAACACGGCGCGCAAGAAGGCCCTGCGGGCGGAGAAGGAAGCCCGCCTCGGCGCCAAACAGCGGGCGCTGCCGGACCGGCGCTACGGCGTGATCTATGCCGACCCGGAATGGCGCTTCGAGAACTGGAACAACGATACCGGGAATGATCGTGGGCCGGAGAACCACTACCCGACATCGGACCTCGAAACGATCTGCCGGCGCGACGTGGCGAGCATCGCAGCAGATGACAGCGTGCTCTTTCTGTGGGTGCCGATGTCGATGCTGCCGGACGGGCTTACCGTCATGGCGCGCTGGGGATTCACCTACAAGACCGGCTGGATCTGGGTAAAGGACAAGGCGGGGCTCGGCCGCTGGGTGCGTTCGCTGCATGAGGTGTTGCTGCTCGGCACGCGCGGCGCGCCGCCATGCCCTGCGCCCGGCACCCAGTGGCAGAGCGTTATCACCGCGCCGCTGGGGCGCCATTCCGAGAAGCCGGAGAACTTCCATCGGCTGATTGAGGACTATTTCCCGACCCTGCCGAAGATCGAGCTGAACGCCCGCAAGGCGCGGCCCGGCTGGGATGCATGGGGCTTCGAGGCGGAGGGCGAGGGATGAGCTACGAAATCCGGGAGCGGCGTGTCCGCGAGGCTCATGCCCACATCTTCAGCGTTCCAGCTGAAGACTACGCCGCCCGCGAGGTGGCCTGGCAGACACTTCTCTCCATCTACGCCGGGGCGCTGACCCCCGTCAGCGAAGATGAGAAGCAGGGCATGCAGCGCGTGCTCGCCATCTTGAACAGAAAGATCGCCGAGGGTGGCGCGATCTATGCGCCTGACGACCCCATGCACGTGGAACACCACAACCGCTTCTATCGCGGACGTTGGTCGGCCTTCCAAGAATGCGCCCTCATGCTGCAAGCGGCGCTCGACGACGCGCGGGGCGCCGCTCCATGACCGCCTTCGCCGAACACGGTCACTTCGACGCCGCGCGCTGGCTGGCCGCCTGCCTCGCCGACCCTGACGGCTTCGTGCTGGCCTCGGCGGAGATGGCGCAGCTCGCGGCCGAACATGCCTATGGCCGGCGCTTCACCATTCACCCGTTCCGCCCTCCGGAGCACTTCACCGCCGGCCTTCTGACCGTCGACCGGCAAAGGGTCACCGGCGGGCAGATCTACGCCTCCTGGGCGATCGTGCCGACTCTCGAGGCCGGCGCGCCCGGCCTGGTGCCGGTGCTGCGGAAATGGATGGGGCCGGCGATCGGCTCGCCCGGCTGGGTGCGGGTGGCGGGTTTCCTCGACACGGCGGCGGCCAAGGCGGGCCTGCGCGCCCTGCACATGGCGGGACGGCGGGAGGGCGGTGGCCCGCCCGACTGGATGCGGCCCGACGGGACGGCCGATGTCGGGGCCGTGGAGCGCGTGCTGATGGCGGAGGGGATGATGCCCGGCCGCCTCGGCGCCTCGGCGACCCGTGTCTATGCGTGGAGGCGATGATGCTGGCGAGAGTGGGTCCTCTGTTCCGAAAGCACCTGGCCATGGCCGCCTGCGGGGATCTCCAGGTGGGGGATTCCGGCGCTGCGAAGGTCATGCCAGTGCGGGCGGCCGCGGCGCGCCTCGTCGCCTGGCCGCAGGGGGAATGGCCGGGAATGGCCGAACTGCCGCTGTGGCGTCGGCTGCTCCTCGCCCGCCCTGTGCGGCGGTTGCCGGCGGGGCCGCCCGAGCCGCGGGACAGTGTGGCGCGTCTGGTGGCGGTGCCGGATGGCGTCCGCCTTCCGGTCGAGGCTCCCGAGGCCACCTTCGCGCTGCAGATCAAGACGACGTGCCGCGCGACGGGCCTCTCGCGGGCGGAGCTGCTGGGGCACTGCCGGCGCAAGCACCTGACGGTGGTGCGGGCCGAACTCTACTGGATCGGCGCGGTGCATTACGGCCTGTCGCTGCCGCTGATCGGCCGGCTGATGGGCGACCGCGACCACACCACCATCCTCTATGGCAAGCGGCGGGCCCAGGCGGCCCTGCGGGCGGCCGGCTATTGCGACGTCGAGGCCATGCTGGCGCTGGGGGCAGGGGCGCGCCGGCAGATCATCTCCGACCATTTCGCAGCGACGATGGGCCGGTCGATTGCCGATCGCCGGGAGGGCGCCGGGGCATGAGCTTCAAGGCGGTCGGCTGGGCGATGGAGACCGGGCGGCGCATGGGCCGGGAGCTTCCGGCGGCGCTGCGGCTGCTGCTCATCTGCGTGGCCGACCGGCAGAACGATGACACGGGCTATACTTTCGTACGCCCGCGAATGCTTGCCGTTGACCATGGCAATTCGCTGGACTGGGTGAAGGGGGCGCTGCGCCAGCTGGAGCAGCTCGGCCTCATCGCCCGGGTGCGCCGGCTGAAGCCCGACGGCAGCCACGACACCTCCCTGCTCATCGTGCTGGTGGACGAGGCGGCGCGCGCGAGGGCGGCCGAACTCGGCTGGACGCCGCCCCTGCCGGGCGCCACGGACGAGACGGAGGATGCCGAGGTCGAGACACAAGATGTGGGGGGGTGGGGTCCAAATTACCCCCACCCTACGAAAGTAGGGGGTAGGGGTGCGGCGGACCCCCAGGGTGGGGGTGAATCCACCCCCACCTCTATAGATGAACCTGGAAGTGAACCTTTATCCCCCTTGCCCCCCTCGCGTGCGACGCGGGAGGCGGCGCTTGTCGCGGGACAGCCCCTAGCGGTGGTGCCTTCCGACAAGAGGCCAGCGGGCTGGCAGCCGGACGGCTGGAGCCTCGACACGGCCGGAGCGGATGCCTTCCTCGCCAGCTGGGAGCCGAAGACGGCCGGCGACCTGCCGGAGGTCGTGAGGCGGACATGGGCGAAGCTCTCGGCCGAGGACCGGCGGCAGGCCGTGGCTCGGCTCGCCGACTGGCGGGCGCAGATGCGGCGGGAGGGCAAGCGCTTCGGCACGGCCAAGGCCTATCTCCGCGACAAGGCCTGGCAGGCGCTGGACCATGTGCGGGCCGGCCGCCGGGACGGCAGCGCCATGGCGGTGTTCTGGGTGCGGGAGGGCTCGGCCGAATGGGAGGCCTGGGCCCGGCACGAGGGCCGCGAGGGCCGCCGCATGGTGGCCTTTCCGTCGAAGCACGAGGCCGGCGTCGGCCGGCACATGCCCTCGCTTTGGCCGCCGCGGATGGCGGGCGCGTCGGGCGGCGGGCGCGAGGCGACGGCCGAAAGCCATGACGAGTTTGCACGGGTCAGCGGGCTGTGAGCGAGGGCGGGATGGACGGTATGATGGATGGCGTGCGGCTGCTCGACTGGTACGTGGTGGCGACGAAGCCGCAGAGCGAGGCGCTGGCCAGCCGCTCGATCGCGCGGCTCGGCTTCAAGTGCTATGCGCCGACCATGCCCGTGACCCTGCGCTGTGGCCGCAAGGGCGGGACCACGGTGGTGCAGAAGCCGACCTTTCCGCACTACCTCTTCGTGCCCTTCGACGTGGTGCGCGACCCCTGGCCGCGAATCGCTTCGGCCTTCGGCGTGTCGCGGATTCTGACGACAGGCGCGCCGAGCTGGTCGCCGCTGCGGCTTCCGAAGGGCTTCGTGGAACGGCTGATGATGGCCATGCCGGACGGCGCTGCGCGGCCGAATGTCCTGTTGTTTCAAGTGGGTGACGAGGTGACCGTGCAGGGCGGTCCGTTCGACGGCGTGATGGCCAAGATCGCGACACTTGACAGGCGCGGCCGTTGCAGCCTGTTGTTGCGCATCCTCGGCGGCGAGATCAAGGCGCAGTTCGAGGTAGCTCAAATCGCCAGGCGACGGTCGGCTTGACCGGATGACATTGACGAGGGTGGCGGCGGCACGGAGGGTGTGATTCACCCCGCCGTGCGGATGCCATAGACGACCTGAACAGCCCGGCCATCGTGCCGGGCTTCGTCGTTTCAGAGAGCATAGGGCAGCGCCCTGCTTCGTCCGAACGGCACGGCCTCGCCGGGCCCGGGATCGTTCGGGGGAGCGAGCTAGGGCGGTGCAGGGCGCCTCTCCCGCCCCATAAGTCATCGGCATCGCTTGCATGGTCAGGACGTTGAAGCCATCCCTGGCGATGCTGGACACGCGGGTGGCAGCCCAGCCCGCGAAGCAGGCAGACGCGGTCTATCAGAACGCTCTACACCGTCGCTGGTCGGATGCTGTCATCGAGCGGGATGAGGGCCGATGCCAATGGCCTGGCTGCGACAAGGCCGCTCCGATGCACCGCGTGGTCGCGGACCACATCATTGAAGTGAAGGACGGGGGCGCGCGGTTCGACATCGCCAATGGGCAATGTCTCTGCGTCCAGCACAACACCCTGAAGGGCGCCCGATCGCGGGCTGCTCGAATGGCCCGCCACCCGGGGGGTGGGTCCGATCTCTAGATCGCGATCGCGATTGACCGCTTCTTCCCTCATTCAGGGATTTTTTGGGTCTCGTTCGCGCGAAAACTTTTTTATTCCAGCGACTTAACAGGTATCAGCCATGGCAAAGAAAGCGCGCACCGCGCCGGCCTGGCTCGAGGACGCGGCGGCTCGCCGGATCTGGGAGCGCCTGCATCAGGATCTGGTATCGATCCGTTTCCTCGAGACGACCGACCACAACGCCCTCGGCCGGTACTGCCAGTACATGGCGGAGTGGATCTCCCACACCCGCGTCATCCGCAAGGAAGGCGCGACCTACACCACCTCTTCCAAGCACGTCGAGGACATGGTGCGGCTGCGGCCCGAGGTTCGCCTGCGAGAACGTTGCGAGACCGCGATGAAAGCCCTCGAGGACTCGCTCGGCCTCAACCCGCGCTATCGCTTCGCCATCACCCAGGCGCTGCTCGGCCAGAAGCAGATCGCGCCGCAGGATCAGCTGCCCCTCGGCACTGGCGAAAATGCATCGGCCAGCGACGATCCGGTCGCGGCGCACGCCTCGGCCTGGGAGGGCGTGCTCCACAAGGCAGGCGGCCAGCCCAACTGATGACCGCCTGGACCCTCGCCTGTCCGGATTGGGAGGAACGGCTGCGCGCCGGCCGGCCCCTCGTTCCCGATCTTCCGCTGTTCACCGAAACCGCCGAGCAGGCCGTCAACGCGTTCAACATGCTGCGGCTTCCCGATGTGAAGGGAAGCCCGACTATGCAGCGGGCGGCCGGCGAGTGGTTCCGCGCCATCGTGCGGGCGCTGTTCGGTTCTCTCGATCCCGCGTCGGGCCAGCGGCTCATCCGCGAGGTCTTCCTCCTGGTGCCGAAGAAGAACTCCAAGACCACCAACGGTGCGCTGCTGATGGTGGTCGCGCTCCTGGTCAATCAGCGGCCGAACGCCTCGTTCCTGCTGATCGCTCCGACCCAGAAGATTGCCGATCTCGCCTTCGACCAGGCGGCCGGTGCCATCGCCCTCGACAGCTACCTGTCGAACAAGGTGTTTCACATCCAGTCGCATTTGAAGCGCATCACCCACAAGCGCACCGGCGCCACACTGGAGGTGAAGAGCTTCGACCCCAAGATAGTCACCGGCACGAAGCCCTCGGGGATCCTGATCGACGAGCTCCATGTCGTCGCCTCGGCTCCCGAGGCCGACCGGGTCATCCGCCAGCTGCGCGGCGGTCTCATCTCGCAGCCGGAAGGCTTCATGATGACGATCACCACCCAGTCCGAGCGCCCGCCGGCCGGCGTCTTCGCCGCCGAGCTCAACAAGGCGCGGGCGGTGCGGGACGGCCGGCTCGAGGAAGCCATTCTCCCGGTTCTCTACGAATTCCCGGAGGCGCTCGGCGTCTGCGAGGTCCAGCCGGACGGGCTATTTCCCTGGGAGAACCCCGAACACTGGCGCATGGTCACGCCGAATGCCGGCCGGTCGATCACCGTCGACCGGCTCATGCCCGACTACCGCGCCGCCAAGGCCGAGGGGCCGGAGGCGCTGCGTGGCTGGGCCTCGCAGCACCTCAACATCGAGATCGGCCTCGCGCTGCGTGCCGATGCCTGGGTTGGCGGGCGCTACTGGGAGCGGAATGGCGACAAGGCCCTGACGCTTCGCAGCCTCATCGACCGGTCCGACGTCATCGTCGCCGGCATTGACGGCGGCGGCCTCGACGATCTCTACGGCCTCACCCTGCTCGGCCGCGACACGGTCTCAGGCGAGTGGCTCGCCTGGACCCATGCCTGGGCCCACGAGATCGTGCTCGAACGCCGCAAGGACATCGTCGCCCAGCTGCGGGACTTCGAGGCCGACGGAGACCTGACGATCGTCTCCCGCCCGGGGGACGACGTCGCCCAGGCCGCCGACATCATCATGGAAGCCGAGGCCGCCGGCCTCCTCGCCCACAAGCACGCCATCGGCGTTGACGTCTACGGCATCGGCGCGACGGTCGCGGAGATCCGCGCCCGCGGCATCCATGAGGACCGCATCGTCGGCATCGGACAGGGCTGGAAGATGTCCGGCGCGATCAAAACGACCGAGCGCCGGCTTGCCGGTCGCGCCCTCGTCCATACCGGCTCCCGGCTCATGGCCTGGTCCATCCGCAACGCCAAGGTCGAGCCCAAGGGCAACGCCGTGTCGATCACCAAGGCCGCGTCTGGCAACGCCAAGATCGATCCGCTGATGTCGCTTTTCAACGCCGTCAGCCTCATGGCGACGAACCCCGAGGCGGTCGCTGTCGCGCCCTGGGAAGACCCCGAATTCAGGATGGCTGTCTGATGGCCAAGGCAACCGAAACGCGCGCCAGCATCGAGAGCACCGCGGTGCCGGTCTCGGCCGCCAACTTCCTTGAGTACTTCGGGCTTGGCGCGCTCGCCTCCAGCGCCGGCGTTTCCGTGTCAATCGAGACTGCCCTTGGCGTTCCGGCCTATGGCGGCGGCGTCAACTTCCTCTCTGGCACCATGGCCAGCCTGCCGCTGCACCTCTATCGCCGCGGTGAGGCCGGCAACGAACGGCAGAAGTCGCCGCTCGCGACACTGCTGCACGACGCCGTCAACGACGAGACCTCTTCCTTCGCCTGGCGCAAGTGGATCTACGACAACGTCTTCACTGGCGGTCGCGCCGTCACGTTCATCGAGCGCAGCTCGGCCGGTCGCATCATGAACCTCTGGCCGCTCGATCCCGCCGGTCTGACGGTCAAACGGGATGACGGCCGCCGCGTCTATCTGTTCCGTGACGGCGGCGCTCCGAAGACCTACCAGGCAAGCGAGGTGATCGACATCACCTTCATGCTGAAGCCCGACATGGTCCGCCATCGCGGGCCGGTTGCCATGCACCGCGACGTGCTCGGCCTTGCCATCGCGCTCACCCAGTACTCGTCGAAGTTCTTCCAGAACGGCGGGGTCCCGCCCTTTGCACTGGTCGGCAAGTTCCTCTCGCCGGGCGCGGTGGCCCGTGCCAGCGCCGACCTGCAGGATGCGGTCAAGCGGGCATCCCGCGAGCAGCGCCTCGCCCTTCCGCTACCGGACGGGGTCGACATCAAGTCGATCGGCGTCGACGCGGACAAGGCGCAGCTGATTGAGGCGCATCGCTTCGTCATCGAGCAGATCGCGCGGATCCTGACGATACCGCCGACCTTCCTGCAGGACCTCACACACGGCACGTTCTCGAACACCGAGCAGCAGGATCTGCACTTTGTGAAGCACCGGCTGCGGAGCCTCGCGACGCAGTTCGAGCAGGAGCTGAACCTCAAGCTGTTCGGCCGGATGTCGAACCGGCTCTTTGCCGAGCTGGCGGTCGACGGGCTCCTCAGGGGCGACTTCAAGAGCCGTATGGAGGGCCTCTCCAAGGCCGTCCAGGCGAGCATCCTCATGCCGAACGAGGCCCGGGCGCTGGAGAACCGGCAGGCCGCCGAACATGGCGACCGCCTCTACATGCAGGGCGCCATGGTGCCGCTCGGCACCGCGCCCGCCGCACGGCCGGGGACGGCTCTGCCTGATAACGACAAGGGAGACGACAGCGATGCAGCGTGAGGTCCGCTTCAGCCTGCCGGCGGAGATCCGCGCGGAGGGAAATGGCATCCGGGTCTCCGGCTATGCCGCGATCTTCGACGAGCGTGCCGACATCGCCGGCTACTTCACCGAGTCCTTCGCGCCCGGGGCTTTCGCCGCGGCCGTAACACGCGACGACGTGGTCTTCCTGATCAACCACGACAGCCTGCCGCTGGGACGGACCAGGGCCGGCACGCTGACCCTGCGCGAAGACGCCCGCGGCCTCTACATGGAGGCCGACCTCGACCCTGAGGATCCCGACGTCCGTTCCATCGTCGGCAAGATGAAGCGCGGCGACCTCGACAAGATGTCGATCGCCTTCTCAGCCATCCGGCAGGAGTGGGACGAGTCGGTCGAACCTCCTCACCGGCGCGTCCTCGAGGCCCGCCTCTATGACGTCTCGATCGTCAATGTGCCGGCCTATGAGGGTACGGAGATTGGCCTTCGCTCTCTCGAGGCGGTGCGCGACGAGCGCCGCCGGCAGAACCATTCTGCGGCTGCCAGGCGCATCCGCATGAAGAAGAACCTCAGCCAGCGCGTCATGCGCGGGGCCTGAGAGGGGCAAGGGGCGCGCGCCTCTCCCATCCGAAACAACCGACAGGAGCTGTGCCATGAGCACCGTGAAGGAGCTTCGTGAGAAGCAGGCGCGCATTGCGACCAATGCCCGCGCCAAGTTCGACGAGATCAAGGACGACACGCCGGCCGAACGCGCCGCGGAGATCGAACGCGAGTTCGACGCCATGATGGCCGAGCACGACCAGATTGGCGCCCGCATCGAGCGGCAGGAGAAGCTGGAGGCTGCCGAGAGGCGCGCCAACGCCCCCGATCCGCGACTGGGTGGCGATGTCCATGTGCTGATGCACGGTACGACCCTGCACGGGGCGCAGGCGCGCGAC
>CAZPMD010000098.1:3531-7025 GCA_964587395.1 uncultured Hyphomicrobiales bacterium | reverse complement strand
CAACGCCCCCGATCCGCGCCGCCCCAACGGCGGCACGGTCGAGGCAGCCGGTGTCGACGAAGGCGACAAGCCCGACTACCGCACGGCCTTCTACGCGATGCTGGCCAATGGCGGTAACGTCTCCGACCTGCCGGCCGAGCACCGCAGCATCCTTCGTGTCGGTGCAGTCGCCAAGCCCGAGTTCCGCGCCCAGACCGTCGGCACCACCACGGCCGGCGGCTTCACGGTTCCCACGGAACTCGCCGACATCATCATCCGCACGATGAAGGCCTGGGGGCCGATGTACGACGAGGACATCTGCACCGTCCTCAACACGTCCTCCGGCAATCCGATCAAGCTCCCGACCGTCGATGACACCGCCGTCACGGCCGAGAAGAAGACGGAGGCGGCGGCCCTCACCGACGATGGCGGCAAGGACGTCACCTTCGGGCAGAAGTCGCTCGACGCCTACGTCTTCGATACCGAGTTCGTCCGTTTCTCCATGGAACTGGCGCAGGACTCGATCTTCAACGTCGAACAGTTGCTGGGCGACCTTCTCGGCGAGCGCCTGGCGCGCGTCGCGAACAGGGAGCTGACGATCGGCGACGGCACCGGCGATCCGAACGGCGTGCTCACCGCCTCGAGCCTCGGCAAGACGGCGGCGGCGACGGCTGCGATCACCGGCGACGAGATCGTCGATCTCCTGCATTCGGTGAACTCGGCCTATCGCCGCTCGCCGAAGGCGCGCTTCATGTTCGCGGACACGACGCTGGCGGCCATCCGCAAGCTGAAGGACGGCCAGGGCAACTATCTCTGGCAGATGGGCGACGTCACCACCGGCGCGCCGGGCACCCTGCTGGGCTACCGCTACTCGATCAACGACGACATGGACGCTCTCGCCGCAGCGAAGAAGGTCATCCTCTTCGGTGACTTCTCCAAGTACTTCGTCCGCAAGGTCGGGGCTCCCGTCATCGGCGTGCTTCGCGAGCGCTTCTGGCCGGATCTCGGCATCGCCGGCCTCATCCGCTTCGACGGCGAGCTCGGCGACACGGCCGCCGTCAAACACCTGATCACCGCCGCCTCCTGATCGAGGTCGGTTCGGCAAGGCGGGCGGCTCCCGGGCCGCCCGCTCTCCGAGCCGTTCGGAGGATCCCATGAAAGTCAGAATGATCCAGTGCCAGGCCGGCGTGGATTTCGTCCGCAACCCGGGCGACGTCCTGGACGTGCCGGACGCCGAGGCCGCCCGCATGATCGAGGCCGGCATCGCCACGCCCCTGCGCGACCCGCCGGTCGAGACGACGACGCCTGTTCGCGCGGCCGAGACCACTTCGACCAAGCGGAAGAAGGGCTGACATGGCCAGCGACTTTGTCCCGGTCTGCACGGCTTCACCCGAGGCCATGCCAGTCACACTCGCCCAGGCCAAGGCGCATCTGCGCATCGACCACGATGCCGAGGACACGGTGATTGCCGACATGATCGCGGGCGTCACCGAGTTCCTGGACGGATGGAACGGCTGGCTCGGCCTCTGCCTGGTGGACCAGACATGGCGCCACAGCTTCGCTGGATGGTGCGGCGGCGAGCTGCGTCTCGCCTTGCCGGGAGCGACGGCGGTCGTGGTTAAGTACACCGACACTGCCGGGGCCGAGCAGACACTGGCCTCCGACGCCTATCACCTCATCGAGGACATGCTGGGGTCGCTGGTCATACCGGCTGAGGCGGCAACCTGGCCGGCCCTCGGCAAGGTGCCCGCGCCCGTCCGTGTCGAGGCTCAGCATGGTTTCGCTAACGCCGCCGCGGTCCCGGCCGGCATCCGCAGCGGCGTCCTCCAGATGGTCGCCGACTGGTACGAAAACCGCGCCACGGTTGGAACGGGTGGCGCCTCGCGCACCCCGCTGGAGGCCTCCGCCGACCGCAACCTCTCCCGCCACCGGCGGCTGAGGTTCCTCTGATGCCCGACATCATCGGCCTCCTCTCCTCCCGCGTCTCGTTCCATCGCGCCTATGAGGCCGAGGGGGCGATGGGCCGCAAGGTCGGGGTGAGGATCTGCATCGACGAGCGCTGGGCCTCGGTCCGGCCGGATCGCGGCACCACGGCGCTGGAGGGCCAGGTGCCGGTGGATCGCTGCGACCTCATCGTCACCCTGCGCACCGGCGGCATCGTCGATCATCTGACGATCGAGGACCGCCTCGTCTACCCGGCCCGCACCGGCGACTGGTACCGCATCACGTCGATCGAGCCGGCCAACCGGCAAACCGGCCGCCGCACCCTCTACTGCGTCCGCGAGGTGCGTCCCTCGCCCGGCGACGACGCCTGATCGCTCTTCCATTCCCTCTCGCAGCTCAACCACCAGGAGGCCGCCATGGGCGCGCAGCTCGACATCGCCGTGCAGATTCTCGGCAGCTACACCGGTTCCAACGACATTGCCGCCGTCACCGCCGCCTTTTCCAAGCGCAAGGCGCTGGGCTTCACGCCGGGCACCGGCGCCGGCCAGGCCGACAAGGTCTTCTCCGACACCCGGTCGATCCCGGCCTCGTCCAACGACGATCTCGACCTGACGTCGCTCACCGATCCGCTCGGCGCTGCGCTTGCCTTCGCCGGCGTCAAGGCCATCTACATCGAGGCCGCCGCCGCCAACATCAACGAGGTCGTCGTCGGCGGCCACGACACCGCCGCCTTTCTCGGTCCCTTCGCTGATGCCTCCGACAAGGTGAAACTGAAGGCCGGCGAAGTGCTGCTCGTCACCAACCGCACCGCCGCCGGCTGGGCGGTCACCGCCACCACGGCCGATATCCTGCGCATCGCCAATGGCGGCTCGGGCTCGGCCGTCGGCTATTCCATCATCCTGGTCGGCGACAGCGCGTAATGGCCATCGCCGGCCTCGCCGCCCGGGCAATCATGTTTGCAGCGCCCAACATCCCGGCCGCCACCGCTGCCGCCGGGGTGCTCGGTGTCGCCGAGAACCTCGCGGGCCTCCGGCGGCTCTACAGCAATGTGCGTGCTCTCGCCGGGCGCGGCGATGAGCGAATGGCGTCCGAGATCGTCGATCGCCAGCGAGATCGCGCCCCGTTTCTCACCGGGTCACTGCGCGATTCCATCGACTACACCCGCGGGCACTATGCGCCGGACAACCCGAATGTCCGCGGCATCGGTGGCGGGCTCGAAGACGACGACCAGTCGATCATCACCATCTATGCCGGTGATGCGGACGCCTTCTACGCCGCATTTATCGAGTACGGCACTGAAAAGATGGATGCCCATCCCTTCTTCTGGCCGGCGGCGAAGGAGGTCCTGGACGAATGGGCCGTCGACATGGAGCGACTGCTCGACGGTGCCGCCAGCGAGTTCAACACGGAACAATGACATGCGCTTCCGCGTCACCGAAAACCGCGTCATGACCGGCTACGAGCTGAAGGCCTCCTTCCTCTATGAGGCCGGGCAGATCGTCGACGAGGCAGTCGACCCCATCGATCACATCGAGCGGCTTCGCGCCGCCGGCGTGCTCGAGCCGATCGTC
>CAZPMD010000098.1:0-3521 GCA_964587395.1 uncultured Hyphomicrobiales bacterium | reverse complement strand
GCGCCGGGGGCGCCCGCGCCCACCGCGCGCCGCCGGAGGGTGTCACCGTGAATCTGTCACCGGAAGAAGCCGTGGGGCAGGCGGTCGCGGCGATCGTTCGCGACCGGCTGCCGGCCGTGACCTACTACGACTATGTGCCCGCCGACGGGCAGTTGCGGTCCCCCTTGGCCGCGCTTGGCATCGTCGGCTCGCAGCGCAGACATGGAAATCGTTGCGCGAAGGAATGGGCTGTGACGTTCCGCTTGCACCTCATGTCCAAGGCGGCGGGTCGCGAGGAAGTGTGGCGCCACCTCCAGGACCTTCGCGATGCCCTCGATGGGCAGAGCCTTGCGCTGGCTGCCCCCTACGCCGCCGAGACAAAGATTAGGGAGCTGCGGGCCGGTGACGATCGCGACCGGCTCCAGGCCTTCAACCACGCCTTCATCCAGTTCGAGCTGACGGTCTCCCGCCCGCTCGCGTGATCTCGCCAAACCCAACGGAGGGCCGCATGACCACCAACACTCTCATCGAGACCGAACTGCACCAGCTCTTCCTGTCGGACGGCACGGAAGGCGCGGGGCGCTTCAAGTTCATGTGCTACGTCGAGACCTTCGAGTTCAACGAAACCCGGAACTTCACGGAGCGCATGGTCCGTGACTGCAACGACCCGCCGGCCAAGCCGGTGCGCAAGTCGACGCCGGGTGCTTATGTCTTCAACGTGCCCATGACCGGTCACGCTGCTCAGTCCAACGCCATGTACCGCACCTTCAAGGATGCGATCCGCACCGGCGCCAGGATCGAGTTGCAGCGCAAGATCGATCTCTCGGCGGCGAACGGTGGAGGCGCCGACGTCTTCTTCGCCTATGTCGAGAACTTCAACGAATCGATGCCCAACGAAGGTGTCGTCACCTGGACCGCCACGGTTCGAGGCGAAGACAAGCCGGTCTGGACGGCCGCTGCCTGATGACAACCACCCGCATCGTCAGGCCCTTCGCCGGCCGGGAGCGCGCCTTCGACGTCGCGCCGCTCGGCATCATCGAGCGGCTCGAACGGGCCTGCGGCGCCGGTATGGGAGAGATCCTCGGCCGGCTCCAGGGGCGGGGCTTCAATCCCATCACCGGCATGCCGGACCCTGTCTTCCGCCATGCCGACATCCGGGAGACGATCCGGCTCGGCCTCATCGGGGGCGGTGCCACCGATGCGGAGGCCACCGAGTGGGTGATGGAGGCGATCGACGGCCGGCCCATCCTCGAGCACCTCGGCCTCGCCGTGGCGGTCATGAGCGCCTACGCCTTCGGGGTGGATGATACCTTAAAAAAATCCGAAGGCCCGGCGGCAAGGCGCCCTCGCGCTCGCAAGCCGTCGGGCCCGGCGACATCACCTGGGCCTTGACCTCCGGCATGTTCATGGGCCTCGCACCCTCCGAGGTCCGAAGCCTTACCCTGCCGCAGTTCCTCATGATGCAGGACGCCTATGCCCGCGCCCATGCCGCACCCGGCAAGGGCGGCGCGCCGCCTGCACCCCCACCGCCCCCTGCCGACATCGCCCGCCTCCTGAAGTCGAGGGAGTCCTGATGGTCGGCGTTCCCGCCCGCGCAAGCCGAGGGCGTGAACGCCGCGCCGCTCTGCCCTGACGCCTTATCGTCATTGACCCGTCACGCCCGCGCAAGCCGAGGGCGTGACTGGCTCCTGGCTCTCCGCTGACACCCCGTTCTGACAGGTCCCATGGCCCAGCCCATCGTCCTGCGCTTCAAGTCCGACACCGAGTCCGCCCGCAAGGCGGTGGTGGCGCTCGGCACCACGGTCGCCACCTCCATGGCCTCCGTTTCGGCTGCAGCGATCGCGGCGCACCAGTCCAGCAACCTGTCGATCGGCGGCATCGCGCTCACCACCCTCAAGGCCGCGGCCTCGCTCACTGCCATGCAGTACGCGGCGGTGGCGGCCTTCGCCGCCTTCACGGCCGCGGCGGCGGCCGGTGCGGTGGAGCTGGAGAAGTTCCAGAAGCTCGCCGAGAAGGCGGCGGCCTCGAACCTCGGCACCACCTTCTTCCAGGCCTTCGTCGATGGAGCCCGTCAGCTCCGCCTCGAAACGAAGCAGCTGGAGACGGATCTCGCCGCGCTGGAAAAGGCGACGCGGGACAAGTTCGATGCCGATCGCGCCAGCGGTGTCTCCAACCGCGCCGGAGATCTCCTGCAGGCGCGCTTCCGCGGCACCAACGACTTCGGCCTTTCGGAGTCGCCCACCCTCTTCGCCAATGCCCAGAACGCCGAGGAGCGGATCCGCGCCGTCCTCATCGCGTTGCGCGACATGGAAGGGGCCGGGCAGCGCCTGGCGGCCATCGATCTCGCGCGCCAGCTCGGCCTCGACAATCTCGCCGAGCGGGTGGAGCAGGGCCGGGCCTCCTTCTCCGGCTTCCTCGCCGAGGTCGAGAAGACTGCCGCCACCGGCCTCCGCGATGGCTCGCTCATTTCGCCGGAGCTCATCGCCCGCGCCGACGAGCTGAAGCGCCGCTGGGAGGCGAATACCGAAGAGCTGTCGAAGAACCTTCGGCCGATCCTCGACGAGTGCGCCCGCCTGGCGCTGGCCATCGGCAATGGCGCCGCGTGGACCGCCGAGCAGTTCACCAAGGTCGTCGGTGTCGTCGGCGAGGCCGTGCGCCTCATGCGCCAGCTCGCCAGCCTTGTTCCCGGCACCACCGCCGGCGCCATCGCCGCCACCGACGCCCAGTCGATCACCGCGCTCGAAACTCGCCTGCGCGATGCGGGTCTTTCGCCGCTGCAGCGCCGCGGGCTCGAACAGCAGTTGCGCGATGCGCAGGGGCGCGTCGCCCGCCGCGAGGCCTCCGACGTGCCGGAGGCGCCAGTCGACTTCGGCTATGGCGGCACGCCGCCGCCCGCCACCTCATTCAATGCGCCGGTGCCCAATGCGCGGCCCGCTTCGGCCGGAGCGGGCTCGACGCCGCGCACCTCTGGCTCCTCGGCCGAGAAGACCGATGAATGGGCCACGGCCTATGAGCGGCTCATCAACGCCATGGAGAAATCCAACGAGGTGCTGAAGGCCGAGCTGGCGACGATCGGCAAGTCGACGGTCGAGAAGGAAAAGGCCCTCGCCATTGCCAAGGCCGAGGCCGAGGCCCGCCGCACTGGCGGCACGCTCACCGACGAGCAGCGCCAGAAGATCCTCGCCCTCGCCGAGGCGCAGGGCCGGCTGAAGGACGCCATCAAGGCGGCCGAGGCGGCGCAGAAGGCCTACAACGACGCGGTCCAGTTTGCCGGCACGCTCACCTCCGGCTTCCTCTCCGACATCATCTCCGGCGGCAAGAATGCCCAGGAGGCGGTGATGAACCTGGTCAAGAAGCTCGCCGATGCGCTGCTCATGGCGGCGCTGCTCGGGCAGGGCCCTCTCGCCGGCATCCTCGGCCTGGCGCCGGCGGCCGGCAGCGGGTCCACGGTCGGCGGCCTCTTCGGTATGCTGGGCGGCGGCATGGGCGCTTCCGGCATGGCGGGTGGCGGCATGGCCGGTGGCGGGATCTTCGGACTGCTC
>CAZPMD010000097.1:0-17841 GCA_964587395.1 uncultured Hyphomicrobiales bacterium | reverse complement strand
CCGCCGGCGCTCCCGCCGCCCCTCCGCCCGTCCCGCCGCCGATCCCGGTGCCTGCCGTGCCGTCCGCGCCGTCGTCCTTCAACGTGCCGTTGACCACCAGAGCGGTCTGGCAGAACACGACGAAACCCCGAGTGTCGAGGTAGAACCCAGCGTCGATTGTGAGCGTGGTGGGGTACACATCGCCAGTCAAGAAGGTGTCCGCCGAGACCGTGACCGCGCCACCATGCCCATCCCCGCCGTAGGGCCAGGTTGCTGCGCCCGCGGCGGAAAGGTCGTGTGCCGCCGAGTCCGCCGGCATCGTGTAGCTCGTGCTGGTGGCGAGGTCGTCGAACGTCAACACGCCCGCGACCGATCGGACGTCCCACCCGTCCGCGAGCACGCCCGCGATGCTCGGCCCGGACGAGCCGATCACCAGCGGGACGTCGGAGTGGAGCACCAGCGGGTAGTCGTAGTCGCCCAGGAGGCCCTGATCGCCGACGTCGTCCGCCCAGGTGTCCCAGGCGGGGCGGACATAGATCCCGCCTCCGGCTGCGATCTTCCCGGGCCCGTAGACCGGATTCGCCTCGACCGCCGCATCGAAGGATCCGCCCGCCCCCGGGGCGAAGCCGTCGAAATGCAGCGTCGCCGCCGCATGCGCGGTCCATCCGTCGAGGAGATCATCCGTCGGCGCGCCGTCGTACGGCAGCGTCCGCGGACCCCGAAGAGCGCGCTCCTGCGCTAGGAACTCGATGCACGGCAGCGAGAGGTTGCGGGGCAGCGCGAGCCGCTCGAAAGGACGCGTCGGCTCCACCCAGTCCTCTGGCTCTGGCCGCGCTCCCGTCGGCTCGCGCGGGATGGTGCGCGGCGGGCCGCCGGGAACAGGGGCTTCCTCGCGCGGCTCGTCCGGCGTGATGGTCAGCAGGTCCAGGCGCACCTGGATCTGCCACTGCTGTGTCCCCGCGTCCCAGCGAAGATGGCAGGCCGCCCAGTCGCCGCCCTTCTCCTCGGCCGGCGGTTGCCAGGGCATGGTCTCGAAGGCCAACGGCCCATCACGCTCCTCGTCGCGCTTGAAGAGGGCCCCCGTCCACAGGTGTCCGCGCGTCAACGCGTCACCGTCGAGCCCGCCGCCCAGCCGGTGCTTGTCGCCAGGCGTCCCCGCCCAGAGGGGGCCGCCCTTCTCGCGCGCGAAGAGCCCCACCACCTGGGCCTCTCGCCCAAGCAGTTGCCCCGCGGCAGCGCCCCAGGAAGGGGCGCCAAGCTGCCAGGCGAGCCACTGCTCGGCCGCGGCCGACTCGCGCTCGACCGTTCCGGCTGGCTCGCGCTCGACCGTCCCGGAGCCCTCGGCTCCCGCGGGCTCGGCCTCGGCGACCTCGCCGATGCGCACCACCCGCAGGGCATGGTGCAGCGGCGCCACGCGCGCGAGGTCCAGGTCACCCGCGGGCGTCACATCGTGGATGATCGAGGAGTGCGCCCGCGGCCCCCGCCAGTCCGCGACGAGGCCATGCCCGGCCGGCATCCACACGGCCCGCTCGGCCGCGCGCTCCTCGGTCCCCGCGAGCAGCGTCCCGGGGAAGCCCCCGGGCGGCGACCACCCCGGAAGGGCGCAGGCCGCAGCGACCGGGAACCGCGCGTCGAGCGTCTCCACCGTCCGGTAGGGCCGCACGGTCGCCTCGGCTGCGTCCCCGCGCTCGCGCGTGCCCTCGCCTTGCGTCCGCCGCAATGCCTGCACCGGAAGGCCGCCGCGGGCCCACACACCCTCGCCCCGCGTCTCGCCATCCACCTCGACCGGCGCCAGGGACTGCTGCCCCACGTACTCGCCGCCCAGCCCGTAGGTCGGGCGCTGTCCGTCCCACGAGGGGACGACGGCGCCCCCCGCCGCGACGTGCCGCGCGAGGAGCTCGAACGCCGGATCCTCGTGCCGCTCGACCGCGAGGCCACCCCACGGCTCCTGCCGGTTCGTGGCGCCCATCATGCCCCTCCCGGGATCTCAGGCTCGCCCGCGAGCCGCCGGAGCACCCAGGCCGGAAGCAGCGTCGCGAGCGCCGGCGGTTGCACCGTGTCAGCGATGTGGACATGCGTCCACATGCCCCCGCCCTGCCCGACCTCCCAGGCGATCTCCGAGCGGCGCCCCTCGGGCGCGAGGTCGTAGGACCCGATCGCGCGGAAGTCCCCCACCCAGAGATCCCGCTCCGCGTACCAGAGGCGGGTTGCGAGCGCCTTCGCGATCTCCACGAGGTCGGCCTCGTTGCATCGCTGCGGCCAGACCGGATCGACCGCGTCCTCGTCGAACAGCGCGGCGACCATGTCCGCCTGGTCGTCGAGCCAGGGAACCTTCGCCTCGCCGACCTCGGCGAGGAACTCCGCCTCAGGACCCGTCGCCTCACGCCCCTCGTCCTCGCGGATGCCCGCCTCGGAGTAGGCCACGAAAAGCCGGTAGAACCGCCCCCGCACCGCCGGCGCGAGCGAGAGCACGACCGCGAGCCGGAACGACGAGATGAACCCGAGCTCACCTATCGTCACGTTCCGCGCGCTCGGCTGCTGTTCGGGGCCCAAGTACTCCAACTTCCCGGGGAGGATGGGGAACGCCTTGAACCCGAGGTTGAAAGCGGCGTGGATGATTCCCTGCTCCTGATCCACGACCTCCAGCGTCGCCGGCGAGGCGACGCACGAGGCCAGGTCCGCCGCCCACCCATCCACGTTCTTGAACGGCGGATCCTGTGCCGGGTCCGCCGATCTCGCGAGGAGCGACCGTTCGAGCAGCAACCAAGACTGATCTGCCCACACACACCCTCGCCCGCGCCGCGCCTGCGTGTCCTGCACCGCGACCCGCGCCGCCTCGATCGTCACGGCTCGGTCCGCCCACCAGCGCGGCAGGCGGTAGGTCTTGCGCCAGTGCTCTTGCACGGTGCCGAAGCGCCGGCCCCAGGTCTCGATCGAGGCCGGGTCCAGTGGATTGACCCAATAGATGGGAAGCAGGCTTCCCGCCGGCAGGTAGCGCCGCACGGTCGCGAGGGTCGCCGGCATCGCCGAGTTGTGCGGCGCGGGCGTCGCCCAGGTCACGCCGTCCAGGTACTCGTCGAACGTGTGCCACTCGCCCTCGGCCCACGTCCTGCCGCCGACCGTCAGCCGCTCCAGCGTCGGCGCCACGTTCTCAAGGACGCGGTCCTTCTCCGCGACGGTCGCCCCCTCGACGCGGTCGAAGCGGACCTCGATCCGCCCCGGGAAGAGCGCCCAGTAGCCTCGCGGGCGGACGCGCTTCAGATCACGCTGGTAGATCCACCCGTCATCGCCCTGCGGGGACCCGCTCGCCGGGTCGGGCACGCCGTCGAGTTCGCGCCGGGAGAGCTCGTTGAACAGCCGGAGTTTGCCATCTGGCGTGACCGAAAGCTGCAGCAGAGCGAGCATGCAGAGCGAGGCGAGCACCTCGCTCGCCGGGCCCCGGAGGAGGTGATCCTGGATCGGCACGTCAAGCGGCTCGCCCTTCACGTCCGCGACCCAGGGGAGGCGCGTCGCCTCAAGCCCCTCTTCGATAAGATCCCGGAGCGTCTTCTTGGCCTTCGCCTTAAGCGACCAGCCCAGGAACCGGTCGGAGTCTGCGTAGCCGCGCTCGACCGAGGCCGTGCCCGAGAGTGCCTTCGGCGTCGCGCTGCGCCTCACGTTCGCCGCGAGGTCGAGCACGATCCGCGGCAGCAGCCAGCGCACATCGCAGAGCGTGAGCCAGTGGATGTTCATGGAGACGGGCCGCGAGGAGAGCGCCCAGATGTTCGAGAACGTCTTGCCGCACATCTCGATCATGATGGGGTTGGGCTTCGCGAGGATTGCATCCGCCTCGGGGTACGGCAGCGAGATCTCAACCGTGTAGGGCGTGGTGCCGGCGGTCAGCGCCCAACGGAAGGGCGCGAGCATCGTGATGGGCTCGCCGGCGACCTTGACGACCTCGCGCATGATCCCACCCTACCCACCCACCGTATGCGCCCGCCAGACAGTCGGGACGCCTCCATCCACGTTTGGCCCCCGGGCTCGCAACACCTGTTGCCCCGAGACGCTCAATTCAGTCACGGCGCGGCCATGAAGCACGGTCGGCCGAACCGAAAGGAACACTGGAGCTCCTTGCGCTTGTTGCCACATCGGGCCTTCCGGCGCCACTTCTTCTATCGGCGGCCGGGCCGCAAGCCACGAAGCGTTGCCGTAGCGGGCCGCGAGCCACTGCTCGGCGACGGCCGAGGCTCGGCTCGTCCCACCCTCAACCCAGAGAGCCGAGACCGACTCTGGTGGACGATCAAGCACGATCCGCAGGCGGATCGTGCGGTAGATCGGCGCGGAGACGACCAGCCCCGTGTAGTCGTGCGCCACCCCGGTAGCCCGCTCGGCGAGCTGCAGGCCACTCTCCGCCACGATGCCGACCTCCAGGTCTACATCGAGGATCTCGTCGCCCGGCACGAACGCAGACAGGCTCACCTCTACCCGGCTCTCGGCCACATCCAACAGCACCCGCTCGCCGTGATCCTCCAGGTAGTAGGTTCCGCCCGCCGCGGTCGCAACCCGAGCGAGGAGCGCCGGCCGAATCGTCGCCAGGTAGAATCCCCGCAGGTCCACGGTCGTCTTTAACACTGCGCCAACCCAACTAACAGACACCGTCTTCCCCGCGGTGGGGTACGTGCCGTCGAGCATGCCACCGACCGAGGTTCCCTGCGTGGTCGAGACGGTAAGCATCTGTTCGGTGATGCTCGCGTGCGTGATGGGCGCGTCCACCTGCCCCGACAGCACCTCATCGTAGCGGCGCGTCCAGTAGAGCAAGCCTTCCTTCCGGTCGTAGGAGTACTCCGCGGAGACCTGACGGTAGGCTGACGCGGTCGCCCCGAGAATAGCCGCGCAGTAAACATCGAGGGCCGAGTGCAGCGTCGCGGAGCCGGTGTCCGTCGAGGCGTAGCCTTGAAGCTCACCCTGCACGAGCAGCGCCACCCGCAGACTCGCCGTGTACTCGCGCCGAATCTCGCCCGCCACCTGCCCTGCGAGCGCGGGGTAGTTCACCGAGCCGATGCCGATCGTCGTGCAATGATACGTCACCTCCCACTCGTAGTACCGGCTTGTCGTCGAATCCACCGCGTGACCAGGCGCCGACAGACGCGAGCCGATGTATTTGTAGGCATCCGTCGAGGGATCCCAGGAGAGGTGCGTCTGCCCGCCCTGCGCCAGCGAGAACGCCGCGCTGCCGAGGAGGGAGGCATGGAGCGTGTCCCCACGAGTCTTCAGCGCCGACGCGGAGGCCGCCCGTACGACGAACGAACACCGAAACGTCACCGTCTGCGCTACGGCATCCCACCCCGAGGCCCACCGGCCGATCGGCTCGCCATTCGCGGCGGAGTTCAGGGCGAGCGCGCCATAGGCCACGGTGTACTCGGGGAGCCCGAGGGAGTCCTCGACGACCGTCACGGTCAGCGTGGTCTCGCGGACGGCGAAGCGCCGGCCGTCCGCCTCGACGACCTCCGCCTCTCCGGCCACCCAGCCCGTGATTGCCGCGCCGTTCGCTGCGAGCGTCGCCGCGAGTCCGGTCTTGATGTTCTCCTCGAACTGCAAGAGCCCGGTCGCCGACCCATGCCCGAGGAGACCGCCCTGTCCGAAGGCATCGGCCTCGCACTGGACCACGAGCGTCAGCCCGAACAGGTAGCGGTGCAGCGGAGCCGCGGGATCGTGGTCGCCCCCTACGGGGCGGACCAAGCAGGCGGGAACCTGTAGATCGGCGAGCACGTCGGCGAGCGGAGCCGAGGAGACCTTGACGATGCCCATGCCCGCGACGGCTGCGATGGCATCGCGGACGGTCGAAGCCGTCTCCCAGGCCGCGGCCATCAGGCGCCTCCCCGGCTCGCCTTGACCGCCTGGGCCGTCTGCCGAATCGCCTCTGCCGCGCCACCCGCGAGCCCGCCCGACGCCGCACTCTCAAGCATCGCGCCCAATGCACCCGCCACCGTCCGCTGCCCCTGAGCGTAGGCGGCGATCTTCCGCTCGTGTTCTTGCTGCCGCTGGAGCATGCGGCAGTTCGCCTCAAACTGCGCCCGCTGCACGTCCGCGCCGGCCCCGAATGTCTGCCCCGCCGTCAGCTTCGCCGCCGCGTCAAGGATCTGTTCGCCTTCGCCCAGGCCAGCCGCGGCCACAGCCCCACGAACGGCCCCCATGGCCATTGCTTTCGTCGCCTGACGCGCCCACTCCGCACGCCGTTGCGCCGCCGCCTCTGCGTTCGCCGCGGCTTTCTTCTCTTCGCGGGCCGCCGCCGCGACCGCGAGCTCCAACTTTTTTCCGGCCGCAGCGCTGGCCTCAAACCCATGCTCCAGTTTAACGACATCGGCGAGGGCCTTGCCCGTCTCCAGGTCGAGTTGTAACTTCACGGTTTTTTCAAGCATCAAGCAGCTTCCCGATCACGGCGGCCCGAACAATGGCCATGACCTCCGCCACCTCGGAATCCTCCAGTTTGACTGTCGGACGCCGGAACCGCGGATAGACCCGTACCGTGATGTGCCCGCGCCTGCTGAGGTGATAGGCCGTTCCGACCGTCAAACGCTCGCGCACGCGCTTGCCGAGCATGCTTGCCGCCCGCTTGCCTGGCTGCCGAATGATCCGTTTCTCAAGCGCCTTCGCGGCCCGCAGGTCGAGCTTCACTCGTCGGCCTCCCCGCTCGCTCCGGGCCACGACCCCGGCACGATGTCCGAGAACTCGGCCCGGTCGAAGTCAGGCGTCCGCTCCTCGCCGGAGGCAACCTCCGTGGACGGCGTCAGCGCCGAGGTCGTCTCCGGCGAGAGGCGGGCCCGCGCCTGCGTGGCCCCCAGCGCACGGCATGCCACCGTCCAGGAGTCCCAGCGGAGGCGCCACGCCTCGTCGATCCGCCCCGCATACCGCGAGAGCACCAGCTCGACGCCCTGAATCGCCATCGCGACATGCACCGCCTGCGTCTCGTCGTAGGCGAGCCCGGCGAGGAGCGCGAACTCCGCCGCCGCGTCCGTGCAGGCGAGCGCGAGGATGGCCGTGTCCGGCGTCGCCGTCGCCGTCGCCTCGGGGCGCGTCAGGTGCGTCAACCGCGCCGTCGAGAGCCGCTCCGTAACCCGATCCGCGAGCGCCATGGCCTACCCCTTCGCGATCTCCGCCGGCGGGATCTCGCGCTCCAGGCGCGCCAGCACGCGCTGCCCGTTCGGGCTCGGCACGAGTACGAGCCTCCAGCCCGTGATGGGGGCCGCGTGCGCCAGCGCGAGCGCCTCGACCTCGGCCTCTTCGGCCAGCGCCCGCGCCTCAAGGATGCCATCGTACTCCGGCTGCGTCAGCTCGATCCGCTGCAACGAGAGCATCGCCGCGGGCTTCTGTGCCCGCTTCTCGGCGACCATCTGCATGATCCTCGCCTTGTCCTTGCTCATGTCACCTTTCTATGGTGATAGAAAGTCGAGTCGCTCGTCGCTACGCGATCGTCGGCTCGGTGTACCCGCTGGGGGCGCCCGCATGTCGCAGCTGCCGCCCCGGGAACCCGTAGCACACCGCCTTCTGGATGTAGCCCCCGGCAACTTCGCTGTCGGTGAACGTGAACACGTCGTCGATGTGGAAGTCATCCGCCGTCGGCGAGCCCAACACCGCGAACCACTGCTCCGCGAACCCCGCCATGGCCTGGATGATGAACGCGTCGAGGTAGAGGTCCCCGGCCGTACGGTCGGCGAAAAACTCGATCTGCGGGTTGTCCTCCTCCTGCCCGCCCTGCCACCAACACCCGTCCTCCATCGCGGAGACGAGCCATTGCCATCCCGTCTGCGCCGCCAGCACAACGCTCGTCGCCTCGGCCCCGGTGTAGAGGTAGAGCGTCCCCGACCAGGTCCCGGTCTCGCGATTGTAGCCGAGAGCGCGGATGAGCGGCTTCGACCGCGGCAAGACCTTCCCCGTGATGGCGAGCGTCTGCGCCAGGCGCAGGTCTTCACCCGCGGCCTTCATCGACAGGGGCGTTGCCTGGCCGTCTTTCCGCAGGTAGTAGGTCCCGTTCAAACTGTGGTTCGTGATGGTCCCAGTGACGACCTCCCAACCGCTGGGCGCGGCCGTCAATGCCGCCGCCGACCCGCTGTCGAAACTCGGATTCGTCAGGTAGGTCTCGACCGGGTAGAGCTCGGCGAACTCCACCGGCTCGACGCGCCGCGGCGAGGAGTACCGCGCCATCGCGTCGCGCGCAGGGGCCCGGTACTGCGCCCTCCACTTCGTACGGTAGCGCGAGGTCCCGGCCCCGAGCGCGGAGACGCACTTGACCTCGATGACGCCCGGGTCCCCGCCCTGCAGCGCTTGGCTGTGCTTGTCCACGAGCAGGCGGTAGCACGTCCCCGCGCCCGCGTTCGTGTAGTCTTCGGGGCCGCCCGCGTCCACGGCCCCGCGCGTCCACGTACGCGAAAGCACGGCCTTCGAGTTCGTCACGTCGTAGGCGTAGAGATCGTCCCACGCCTGCTCGTCGTCGAGCGAGCCCGGCTTGCCGACGAGGACCTGGAGCTTCTCGGAGAGGAGTGGCTCGATCAGCGTCCGCGCGAGCACGCCCAGGCCCGCGTTGACCGCGGCGCGCGCGCTGTCGAGGCCCGAGATGATCCGCCCTGAGCCGACGCCAAGGTCAAGCGCGCGGATGGCCGCGTCGCGCGCGATGAACCCGGTCGAGGCAACCGAGAGATCCTTCTCCAACTGGCAGACGATGCCCGCGGCGTGCTGAATTCCGGCCGCGAAGTTCGCGTCGGTGAACGCCATGGGAAGCGGCCTCCTACCTCGTTCCGGCGGTCAACGTCACGGTCCCCGACAGCGCCGTGACGGCAAAGGCCACGTACTCGTTGCCCCCGGTCTGCCACCACTGCGTCCCCTCGGTCGCCGGGTAGGTCGAGCCCGCGACGACCGTCTGCGACGTGAAGTCCAACGGATCACCCACGCGGATGAACGTGTGCGAGGACGTGTCAAAGAAGATCGGCCGCACGGTGCAGGTGTCCACCGTGCCGGCGAACGCCACCCCGACCCCGACCAGGTCAGCCTGCGAGAGCGTCACGGTTCCCGAGGCGAGCGCGGCCCAGGTCCAGGCGGAGTCCGTCGTGGCGACCGCGGATCGGCTGACCGCCCAGTCCGTGGGCGAGGTCACGGCGACGACATGCGTCGGCGAAGGTCCGCCGGTGTAGCGGGCCTCCGCCGACGTGATCCACCAGGCGAGGGCGAGAACGGCGAGGACGGCAGCTACCGCGATCCTGCGATGCATGTGCGCCTCCCGATCCGATCCGCCTGCCGCCTAGCTCAGCGTGACCTTCATGGCGTGGCGCCACTCGCCGTAGCCCATGCCACGCGTGGTCTTCACGCCGAATCTCAGCGTGTTCGTGTTGACGTAGTGAGTCGAGCTCTCGTCGAGGAACTGGTCCGTCACCGGCTCCTCCTCCTGCGCGATCAGCGGCCGCACCTCGCCATCCATGCGGCAGAGGAGGATGTAGCTGCCGCTGGTCAGCGTCGGCACATGCTGCACCTCGACCGCGTACGGAGCCTTCGCGGCCGGCGACTCGGCCCCGGCGGCCAAGGTCTGCAGCGTGAACGCCTGGAAGAACGAGGAGAACAGCCGCGCCGTCGGGCACAGGATGAGGAACTTCTTGGCGTTCTCGTTGACGATCTCGCCCACGTCGTCCTTGTACGATTGCATATAGCCGATGGCCTCAAGGCCCACATCCGCCGCCTCGGCCGCCGTCGGCTTCGCCGCGGTCGCCACGTCCGCGCTCAGGATGTGCGACGCGGTGCAGAGGTTGATCTGCGTGCCCGAGGCACCGCTCGCGTGCGCGGCCGAGAAGAACGCGGCTCCGTCGTAGCAGGTCCCGGACTCGCCCGCGTTGAGCAGCGTCTTGGCGAGCGTGTTCCAGTGCTGCGCGGCCCGAAGACCACCTTCGCGCGCGCGCAGCTTGATCTGCGGGCCGACGCCGCGCCGCCAGTCGGGATCCTCGACGTCAAGGGTCCACTCGTACAGCACGTTGTTGATCGAGAACGCCTCGACCCGCAGGCTCTTCGCCTGGCGCCCGCCCACCCACTCACGCAGCGCGGGCGAGAACCCGAGCCAACGGTGCTTCTCCGTCGCCTGCTTCGAGTCGAACTGGACGCTGATCTTCGGCGACCAGATCTCGCCCAGCGCCGCGCTCAGCGTCTCGTAGAACGACGTGCTGATCGCCTCTTGAGCCATCTCCGCCAGTGCGCCCATGATCTCTCCTCCTACCTATCAGGGCGCCGACTAGCGGGCCCGGTGGATGAACACGTTGAACACGTCCGCACGGCAGCTGTTCGCGTCGGCCGCGGACCAGTCCGCGGTCATCTTGACCGTGAATGTCGCGTTCGTGGCCTCGGTCGCCTGCGCGGTGAAGAACGGCAGCGCCGTCGCCGTGCCCTCTGCCGCCAGCGTCTTGACGTAGGTGCCACTCGCGACGAGGTTCCCCGAGCTTCCCACCGCGCGGATCACGATGAACGCGTGGAAGAACCCGAGGTCGCTCGTCGCGACATCGGTCGCATCCGAGGCCGCGAGTTCTTCCGTGTCCGCGTAGAGCTTGAGGGTCAGGGTCGTGGTCGAGGTCGTCGCGGAGGCCACCGCCTGCCCAAACACCTCAATCACATCGCCCACCTGGAGGCTGTTCGCCTGGATGTCGAACGAGGCCAGCGCGGTCTCATCGGTACTGTTCGTGTGCGCGGTCCCCGCGGCGTCGAGCGCGTAGACCAGACCCTCGGCCAGATGCCCGGCGGTATCGAACTCGACGACGCCCGCGGTCGAGGAGACGTAGCGCACGAGAGTCCCGACCCGCGAGGAGACGCCGTTCGCCGGGTCGATGACATAGGTCGCATCGTCCGTGGCGAAGACGGCCTTGCCGACGTCCGTCACCGCGATCGAAGAGAACGTCACCTGGGACCAGTAGGGGCCCCGGTAGACGTTCACGTTCGCACCACCGTCGGCCGCCGTGCCCTCGACGACCTTGGCTTTGGCATGCCCCACGAACCGATCTCCGGCCACGAGCGCGCGGCAGTAGCCCGTCGCCTGCATGCCCACCATGGAGCCCGCGTAGACCGTGCAGGAGGCGGACACCCCGTAGGTGTTCTGGTTCCCCACCTCGATGCCGATCGGGGCATCGTCGGTGAGCGCGGCCAGCGCCGGCGGGAGGAGCAGCGCCAGGGTCAGGGCGAGGACGGCGAGCAGCGCGAGAGCGATCGACAGCACCCGCCCACGCGACCGCTCGCGATCCGCCGCCTTCGCGCGGAACTCCTTCATCGCGAGGAATCCGGCGAGCGTGACCCCGCGGGCCTTCGCGCCGTTCGCGGAGTACTCCTTCGTCCACTTCTCCGGGCCTTCCGGCATCGCCTCGATGCCCTTCTCATGCTGCGGCGGAGGCGCGTCCGGCGAGCGGTAGCCGTGCTTCCGCACGAGCGCAGCGTAGTCGCCCGGGGTGGTCCCCTTCTTCTCGGCCGCGTACATGGCCGTCGTCGTCTCGGCGGGATCGAGAGCGTAGCCCTCGTCACAGAGCCGGCGCACCTCGGAAGCGATCTCGCGCTCGAGCTCCATCGCGCGAACCTTGCCGTTCAGGGCCACGAGCTTCGCGCTCAGGTCGGGCGCCTCGGACCGTTTCTCGGCCTCCGCCGGCTTCGTGACGGGACTGGCCTTCTCGGCCGCGCTCGTCCCTGCCAGCGCCGCGATCTGCTGCGTGATGGCCGCGAGCCCTTCGGCGAGCATCTGCTTCAGCTCGGCGAGGGCTCCCGCTTCGGGCTTCGACTCCGGCGCAACGGCCGGCGGATCGGCGTTCTTCTCGGGCAGCGTCTTCGTCTCGGACGTCTTCGTCTCGGGCGGCATCTCGGGCGGCATCTCAGACCTCCACTGCAGGGGGGCGGTGCAGTAGCCGCCCCGAGGTTGCGAATCGACCACCCCCACAGCGGGGGGAGACACTGTGATCAGCGGGTACTTGAAGTACGGGGCCCGCGTCGCGAGCAGGGCCGCGGAGGAAATCGCCGGCGTCGCCGGGTCGTTGATCTCGACGGAGACGTACGGCAACTCTCCAGCCGCGAGCCGGCCCAACGCCTCCTCGGTCACGAGCAGATCGGCAAAGATCGTCGGGCGCGTGATGCCCTCGACCTCGAACAGCCCCAGGCGCTGTGCCGAGAGGAACCCCGCCGGCGCCACAGGGTCGCCCATGTCGTGGTGCTCGGAGTGCAGCCGCGGCAGGTACCCTCCGCGCTCCGCTGTGTTCGCGGCGGCGACCGCATCGGCCAGCCAGGCCGAGGTGCAGTCGAACCCGCCGCGCTCATGCGTCGAGACGATGGGCACGCCGCGCACCAGCCAAGGGGTGCCGAGATTGCGATACCGCTCGGGGGCGGGCTCGACCCGGTAGCGTCCATCGAGGGAGCTCATGCCGCGAGCGTAGCAGGAAGGTTAGGGATGCGGAAGGTGCACGGCACGAGATTCGTCCAGGTTTGGACGTTTCTCGACGAGACGGATGGCGCGCTCCAGGAACCGGTGCGCGCACATCAGGCAGGCTCGGTACCGGTAGGGGTAGATCGCGCCTGCGCGGGTCCCCACGCAGTAGGTCGTCCCGCCGCACCGAGGGCACGCCGGCCGCGCAGTAGACCAGCCCCAGGTCACGGGGTCACCTCGACTGGAGGCGCCTCCCAGGAAATGGTCTCGTCGCCATCGACCGGCGGCGTGAACTCCAGGAGCTCGTAGACCTCGGCGCGGACCAGCGGGAGCTTGGCCATCTGCGCGGCGTTCAGTACGGCGAGGTCCTTCCGGCGCCGGCTCACGATCCGGAACGACGGCATCCAGGTCGGGCGCAACCCAAGCGCATGAAGCGTCGGCAGGTTCAGCCGCCAGACCAGTCCCACTAGGTCTCGCGTCAGCGTCTCCTCAAGGAGCCCGCGATCGTACAGCACCGTGCTTTCGAGCGAGTCCGCCTGCACGTCGGCGAGGGCGTAGCTGCCGCCCGCCGTCGCGTTCGTCGGTAGGTTGCTGTTCAGGATCAGAGCGACGGCGACGTTGTCGAGGTACTCCATCACGCGAAGCACGAACTCGGCCCCGGTGCAGTCGCTCTCTAGGAGCTTGATCTGGTCGCGAAGATCATGGACGAGGCCGTGCCGGCTCATCTGCTTCGGCAGCAAGGTCAGCCACTCGTCGGCGATCTCGGCGTTCGTCTTCTGCGACCCGTCCGTCTTGATCGCGCCGGCGCCCTGCGTGTCCACGCCGACCTCGACGACACCGTGCCCCCAACGCTCCGCATGCTGCAGGGTGTACTGCAGCACGATCGTCCACGGCCGCCAGATCACCCACAGCGCCTCGCCGAGCCCCAGGCCGTACCCGAGGCCGGCTTCGTCGTCCTCGTAGCGGTGGAAGACATAGGCGTCGGGCCGATCCATCGGCATCCACGTCTGCCCCTCGACGTCGCGGATCTGCCACTGCAGATCGCCGTCCGGCTCCGGCCGCGTGAGCTGAACCCGCTGCTTGTCGATGGGGCCGAGCCTCCCCGGCACCCACCAACGCCGCGCCCCGCCGCCGAAGTCCCGGAACTGCCACTGCCCGAAGATCCGCGCGACCGTCAGCCCGTTCAGGCAGGCCGCGGCCAGCGCCGCCCGGGACGCCTGGAACCCCTGCAGCCCGCCGAGGAGCCGCGCCACGATGGCGGCCGCTTGGCGATCGTCGTCCGAGGAGGACGCCGGCTCCAGGCGCCACGAGCGCCCGGCGACGAGTTGCCGCCGATGCCGCAGCGCCTGCTGGATCTTCGGGGCGCGACGCAGGAGCTTGTAGGCGTCCTCGTCCTTCTCCAGCAAGAAGTCGGGGTCCTCGATGACCCCACGGTAGGACGCGAGCGCGTTCTCCAGGTCGCGGATGTGCGCGTTCCGGGCTACCAGGTAGTCGGTCTTCACGGGGTCACGCGATCTTCTGCTTCAGCAAGCCGGGCCCGCTGATCTCCTGTTCGGCCTCGGCGCCGAACTCATCCCACTCGGCCTCCATGGTCCGCAGGCCCACCGTGAGCAGGACCGCGATTCGGTCTCGGGTCGTTCCGGCCAGCTTCCCTTCCTTCACCGCCACGGCGGCTGGCTTCACGCGCTGCCCGGTCAACAGCCGAGCCGCCGCACACGCCTCGGCGACCCCGCGCGCGAACCGCCGCCGTTGCTCCGTGACGAGCTCCGGCAGACCCTTCGGCTCGTTCGACTCCACTACCACGTCCTGTCGCTTGCCCACTATGCACCTCCTGGTTCGCACCCATGATACCCTCGGTCACACCCCATTGAAAACCCCCGCCCACGGCGGGGACTCACCCTGGAACTTCTCAGCCCAGCCGACCTCCGCCAGTGGCACCGCGCGCGCCCCTGCCCCGAGCCCGAGGATCTCCGCCCCGAGGGCGGAGAGCACCGCGCAATCGAGCCAATGATTCGCGCGTAGCTGCCGCCACACCACCTGCACGCCGCGGCCCGGCACCAACCGCTCCTCGCGCCGCTCGGCCGTGAGGTGTTGGACGTACTCGAGATGCTCCCCGTGCGGAAGGTCCAGCGCGCCGATGGCGCCGGGCGCCGCCCGCCACCCGTCGGCAATCCGCTGCTTCCCCGCGTCGCTCGCATGCTCGACGAGATCGACGTATGAGGCATGCTGCCGCCGGATCGCCCACGACGACCCCGCACGCTCACCGGCTGCTGACTTTGCGCCCGCACGCCACTCGCCCCGCTGGCCCTTTGCCGCGAGCACACGCGCTCCCCCCCAAGGCTCTTTCGAGAACCGATACACCTGGTCGACGAAAGCGCCCGCGTCCACAAGCACTAACGCCGCCGGCCCGAGGCGCCCTCGGACCCGCCGCAGTGCCTCAAGCACCGCCTCGGGCTCGACTGACTCGCCCTGCACCACCGCCTCGCGCCCGTAGTCCACGAGCGACCCTCGTCCGCCCGGTCTCCAGGCCCACGTTGACCACCAGCACACATGCCCGCCTGGATCGATCGCATGCACGACGCGCGCTCCTGGCGGGGCCTCGCCCCGCCGACGCGCGGAGATCCGCGAAAGGATCGTCGCGGCATCGGCAGGCGGCGAGGTCCGCGCGCTGATCTCCAAACGCCATGGCTCGCACCATCGGTGCTGAAGCAGACGGCGCAACAGCGATTCATCTGGCGCGTGCGCCAGCCGCCACTCCTCCTCGGCCACCGTGTGGAGAGGCACCATCGCCTCCGGCGAGCTCACCCAGGCGGCGCGGATCGCGCACGTCAGCGCGCCCGCACGCGGCGCCGAGAGTGCCGGTGCCGCGAGGAACTCCGCGCGCTCTGCCTCGCCGTGAAGCGCCCCGCATGCCGAGCACGCCAGCCGCGCGCGCTCTCCCGCTTCGCGCTCTGTCTGGGCCTCCTGCCAGCCAGTCAGCAACTCGCGGCCCCACCACTGGACCGCGCCGCAGACCACGCAGGGGTACTCGACCTGCTGCCGCGTGCCGCCGAGCCACTCACGCCACTCCGCGCCGTCCTCGGTCGAGGGCACGCTCTCCAGAAAGAACCGCGCCTCGTCACCAAAGGCCGCCGTGCGAGCCTCTGCCTGCCGCAGCGGCGAGGTCTGCCGCGACGAGTGCCGGATATCACCGAGCAGCGCGGCCTCGGTTGCCACCACTGTCCGCGCCGTGATGCTTGACTTCTGCGCATCGCTCCCGCCAGCGCCCATGAACCACAGCGGCACGCCGCCGATGAGCAGCAAGTTCGCGCCGGCCGTCATGCCGCCGCGCGAGCCCGCCCCATGCGTCGGCAGCAACGACCGGTAGCGAGTGTGCTCAAACAGCGGCCGCAACTTCCGCTGCCAGGCGTTGACGGCAAGTTGCATCGTCGGCGCGAACAGCACAGCCGCCTCCCGCAGCTCGCAGAGCGAGTAACCGAGCGGGATCATGCTCCCGATTACGGTCTTCCCCATCTGGACGCCGGCCAGCAAGCAGTTCCGCGCCCACCGCGTATGCTCCGCGATCACGAGCCGCTGCCACGGCAGAGCCCGGAAGCGCACTGGCCCGCGGCGGGCGTAGGGCCCCTCCGCGAGCCAAAGCTCAGCCTCGGCCCACTCAAGAGGGTCACGTCCTCGGCACGCGCCGTAGTCCGCCCACATTCAGCGCGACTCCGCGGGCACGAGTGGAGTCGTGAAGCGTCGCCAGTTTACCCAATGCTGTGGGCGCCCCCAGCGCCGACCGACATGCACGACACCCGGCCAGCGGCGCTCGAGCTCACGCGCCATCCGCAGCCGCCCATCCCCCTGGTAGATCCCTGCATTCCCCCCCCGCATCGTCATCGTGGCTTCCTTGCATGCCAAATAGGCGTTGACCGCGATCGTGCACCAGCCATCTGCCAACACGCGCAAGCAGAGGTCCGTGTCCTCGTTGTAGCGACCGCGCCAGCCGTATGGCAACGCGTTCAGAGCCAGCGTGCACGAGTACACGTGCGTGTTGACGAAGAAGGCCGGATAGTGACAGAAGCCGAACATGTTGTAGTTCAAACCGGCCACGGCTACGTTCCGATAGCGCGCTACGAGCATTTCGACAGCGCGCAAAGCCATCCCTCCATGCACTTTCTGCCGCCGTCCAGCACTCCTGGTGTAAAACCCGCGGATGTTGTCGTCCAACTGCCAATGCCGCGCCGCTCCCGCCGCGATTGAGTGGGCGCGGATCCAGTTGCGGGCGGGCACAGAACTCCCCGTCCCCGCGATCTCAGTTGGCAAAACCAGTACGCGAGTCGTCGGGAACGCCGCGCGATAGGCGCTCTCCTCGGCCGGCTCGACAACGAGGGAGAATGGCACGCCATTGGCCAGAAGCGCCCGCGCGGTGAGCCCGCGATCGGCACGCCCCTTCGACGGCACGTACACGGGGAACTCAGGAAGATCCGGCATCGCCAATCTCCAGAGGCCACCAAGCCGACCAGGCTCCGGCCGTCCCCACACACTTCTGCGCGCGCCTGAGGTCCAGGACCTCCATGCAGCGGATGCGGTCATCAAGGGAGCGAAACGAGAGGACGAGCTTGCATGGCTTGGGCACCGTCACATGCTCCCCGTTCCCGGCGGCGGCCCATTCGGCCGCCGCCTCGCCCACCCACGCGATCGCCGCCGGTCGGTCTGGGATCTCCCCGGCTGGGCGCGTCTGATATACCAGCATCGCTAGCTGCTGCGCGTCGAACCCCGTCCCCTCCAGCAAGGCAGGATCTATCTCGCCGAGCCCGCGCAGCATGTCCGTCAACGCCCGATCGTCCACATCGGCCAGCCGCGCGATCTCGTTCTCCGCCACGAGCAGTTGCAGCGCCCGCGGCTCGGCTGGATCGAGCGGCATCTGTACCACCGGCAGCGCTTCCAGCCCAAGTCTCCGCGCCGCCTCCACGATCCCGTGCCCACACAGAATCGTGCCGTCCCGCGCCACGACAACGTTCCGCACGCAGCCATGCGTTCGCAGCGAAGCTTCTAACTGCCGGAGTTGCTCCGGCGGATGCCGCCGGTAGTTCTGCGGGTGCGGCCGCAGGTCAGACAACGCCATCATTACGCTCGTGTTCCCTGAATCACTCGATCTGCTGCCCACCTGTTTACCTCCGGTATCTCGGCTTGTACCCGCGCTCCTGCCTCGCGCCCGAGGCGCACGATCTCCTCGACCAGCCCGGGCGCACGAGCCCGCACCAAATCCAATACGCGATCCCAGGCATGCCGCAGCACCGCCAGCGCCAGCGCTACCTGCTCGCCTGCCACCAGATCGCCGCGCGCCTGCCCGAGTGCAGTCTGCTCCCGCTCCGCGCGCGCCTCGCGATACCGCTCGGCCGGCGGCGCAGCCCGAGGCAGGTCCGGCCGCAGCCGCGAGAGCGCCGGGGCGCTGTGCGGGTTCACCTCGAGCGCCT
>CAZPMD010000096.1:0-17964 GCA_964587395.1 uncultured Hyphomicrobiales bacterium | reverse complement strand
GCGGGTCCGGAGGACGGCGCGCGCGCCGTGGAGAACGGCAGGCGGTCGGGGTGATTGTTCGCCACATACCAGCCGAGGCCGCCCGCGCCGGCGAGCAGCAGCAGGACCAGAACGATGGCGATGGCGCCTCCGCCGCCCTTGCGGGCCGGCTTGTCATCTTCCTCGCCGAGAACCGACACGCGCGGCCGGATCGGCGAGGGCTCGCCCTCATTGGCATTGCTGAAGGGATGGGACCGCTCGACGCTCGGCTCGATGCGTTCGGCCGCGGCGCCCTCTTCGGGAGCGGTCAGCTGGTCGCGCGCCGACCGGCGGGCATGGGCGGCGGCATCGCCCAGCGTCTGGGCATCGTGGGCCGCGTCGCTCACCGTGCGGGCGCCGGAAATCGAGATCGAATCCTGCCGGACCGCGCTCCTGCCGAGGGTGGCGAACTCGCGCTCGAGCATCTGATCGAGGCTTTCGGTCGAGCTCTCGGCTTCGACCTTGCGGATCGCATCCTCGAGCGACATGCGCTCGCGGGTGATGTGCTCCTCAGGGAGAGGAGGATTCATGTTCCGAAGCTGGGCGAGAAGAGCCGCCCGCGCACGGTCATACACCGCCCGGCGCGCCTCGCCGGTGTTGTCCGTCAGTGCCCCAACGGCACGGGAGATCAGGGGCGTGTAGTCGGCCATCGAAACTCGCTTCTCGCCCCTCAACTCTTACTCGAAGGGATTGCGCACCAGAATCGTATCGTCGCGCTCCGGGCTGGTCGATAGTAACGCGACCGGACAACCAATCAATTCCTCGATCCGCCGGACATACTTGATCGCCTGTGCAGGCAACTCTCCCCATGAGCGAGCGCCCATGGTGGTCGAATTCCAGCCTTCGATCGTCTCGTAGATTGGCTGGATGCGCTGCTGCGCGTCCTGATTGGCCGGAAAGATGTCGATCGGCTTGCCGTCGAGTTCGTAGCCGACACAGACCTTGATCTCCTTGAAGACGTCGAGGATGTCGAGCTTGGTCAGCGCGATGCCGTCGATGCCGTTTGTCTTCACGGCCTGGCGCACCAGCACCGCGTCGAACCAGCCGCAGCGCCGACGTCGGCCGGTGACCGTTCCGAACTCGCGGCCGCGGTCGCCCATGATCTGGCCGTTGTCGTCCTCGAGCTCGGTCGGGAACGGGCCACCGCCGACACGCGTGGTATAGGCCTTGGTGATGCCGAGCACATAGTTGATCGCTCCCGGCCCCATGCCGGAGCCGATCGCCGCCTGGCCGGCCACCGTGTTCGAGGAGGTGACGAAGGGATAGGTGCCGTGATCGATGTCGAGCAGCGTGCCCTGGGCGCCCTCGAACAGAATCCGCTTGCCGGCGCGCCTGGCATCGTCGAGCAGGTCGAAGACCGTCGTTACATAGGGCAGCACCTTCGACGCCACGCCGGCGAGTTCGTCATAGATCACCTGAGCCTCGATCTCGGGCAATCGCAGGCCACGGCGCAGGGCGTTGTGATGCGCCAGCAGGCGCTCGATCTTCGGCATGAGGGAGCCGAGATCGGTCAGGTCGGTCATGCGGATGGCGCGGCGGCCGACCTTGTCCTCGTATGCCGGGCCGATGCCGCGGCCGGTCGTGCCGATCTTGGTGCCCGAATTGGCCGCCTCGCGCTGCTGGTCCAGCTCGCGATGGACGGAGAGGATCAGGCAGGCGTTCTCGGCGATGCGCAGCGTCTCGGGCGAGATGGCGACGCCCTGGGCCGACACGCGCTCGATCTCGGCGACCAGCGCGTGCGGATCGACGACCACGCCGTTGCCCACGACCGACAGCTTGCCCGGCCGGACGATGCCGGAGGGAAGCAGCGACAGCTTGTAGGTGACGCCGTCGATCACCAGCGTATGGCCGGCATTGTGGCCGCCCTGGAACCGAACGACCACATCGGCCTGGCTCGACAGCCAGTCGACGATCTTGCCCTTGCCCTCGTCGCCCCACTGCGAGCCGACGACAACCACATTCGCCATGGTCCAAAACCCTCCACGGCAAGGCAAACCCCGGCGGCGCAGTGAACGCGTCCTGCCGGGGCCCTTGCACTGTGCGGATAAAGGATCGTTGGCGGGGTGGCAAGGGTCGCGCCGGCTATGCGATCGGACGAGATCGCATGGCCGCCGCCCGCTGCGTCCGTGTCACATGCGCCCCTGCACGGGCTGGATCCGCCGTTCCGACGGCCAGCGCAGACGCCAGCCGTGGCGGATGTCCCGGGTCGCGCCGGGGGCGAGATCGAAACTCCAGGCGACGATTCCGCGCCGGCCGTCCGCATCACGCGCCGTCGGCGCCGTCATGCCGCTGAGGGCCTCCACGACGATGTCCTGCACCTCCGTCACCGGTATCCGGTCCTCGACCACGAGGCGGCGCGGCGCCTGCGCGCCATTGCGCAGGACGATGCGGAACTCCTGCTCCTCGGTCTTGGACGAGGTGATGATTCCGGCCGACCCGTCGGTGCGGCGAACCACATGATGCTCGACACGGACGAGATCATCGGGACCGAAGCCGAGCTTCACCTCGTCCTCGCGCGTGGCGGCCGACAGTGCGGCCCGTCCCGCGAAGACGCCGTCCCGGTAGAGGCTGACGCGGCCGGGCATGAGAGGCACGTCTTCGGCATGCTTGAACCGCGCCTCCAGGAAGGCCGTCGTGTCGAGGCTCGGCACCACGCGGGAGACGAGTTGCGGCTCGATGGCGCTGGTGCCGATCCTCAGCGCCCGGGCGCTGTCGCCGGAAGGAATGGTGGTGCGTCCCGGAATGGCGAAGGAGGCCTGGAACCCGCCCATGTCGACGACGGCCTCGGCCTCCGCCACGCGACCGGCCAGAGCGGTCGCCTGATCCTCCTGGCGCATCCTGGCCGCCGGGGCTGCAGGGGCCGGCATGGCCGACGAGCGCGGCGCACCGCCAAGAGCCCGCTCGGGTTCCTGGTAGCGGATGATGAGCGAGGGCAGCACCGGAACGGACCCGCCCCGGGCCACGCGCGCGGTGGACACCGTCAGGGCGATATCCGACCAGTCCTCCCCCGTCTGCTGGCGGATCTCGGCGCGTCGAACGAGTTCGAGCACCGGCTTGGCACCCGCCGTGGAAAGCCGCGCATCATAGACCGGGGTCCAGCGCGCACCGCGCACCGCATAGGATAGGGTCAGTTCGCCCTTGAAGGCCGCCTGCGCCTCGACCGTGACGCGGGCCTCGAGCCTGCGCGGAGGCTGCGCCCTGACACCCGCCTCGGCCTCTGCGATCTCGCGGTCGAGGCCGCGCTGGCGCTGCTCGGCCTCGCGAATGGCCCGGTCGGCGGCCAGCGTTTCCTCGAGCGCGGCGGCCAGTGCCTGACGGGCCTCGCCGACATTGAGCCCCCGCTCCCCTCCGGCCAGCGTCGTCGGCGCCACCAGCGCCTCCGCGGCCCGCTTGCGCACCCGTTCGGCGGCGATGCGGTCGTCCAGGGAAAGCCGCTCGTCCCTGAGGACCTCGAGCCTCCTGATCGCTGCGGGATCGGGCCTCTCGGTGGCGCGCTGCTGGCGGGCATCGACGGAACCGATCGTCAACTGCCCGGTGCCTGCACCCGCAACGCGCAGCGACGCCGCATCGACGGCAAGCGGCAGGTCGTCCAGCACCAGAACATGATCGCCCGCCGGCACCTCCACAGCGAAGCGGCGGGTGATGCTCGCACCATCGGGAAACACGGTGACGGCCTCTACCCGCGAGGCAACGCGCAACTCCCCGGCCAGGGTGCCGGAGGCCGGGAGGGCGAGAATGAGGCTCAGGGCGGCGATACGTTGCGGCGTCATGGGGCGCTCCGTGGTGTTGGAGCACCGAGCATGGCGGGCCGATTGGGGCTGCCGCGGGGCCGAACCGCGGCAGCCGCCCGCCGAAAATCAGCCGAAACGGCCGGTGATGTAGTCGCGGGTGCGGGTATCGACGGGATTGGTGAAGATCTGGTCCGTCGTGCCTTCCTCGACGAGCACGCCAAGATGGAAGAACGCGGTGCGCTGCGACACGCGCGCGGCCTGCTGCATCGAGTGAGTGACGATGACGATGGTGAAGTTCTGCTTCAGTTCGTCGATCAGTTCCTCGATCTTGGCAGTGGCGATGGGATCGAGCGCCGAACAGGGCTCGTCCATCAGGATCACCTCAGGCGAGACGGCAATGGCGCGCGCGATGCACAGGCGCTGTTGCTGGCCGCCCGACAGGCCGGTGCCGGATTCCTGCAGGCGATCCTTGACCTCGTTCCAGAGGCTCGCCTTCTTCAGCGCGGTCTCGATCACCTCGTCGAGGTCCGTCTTGCTCTTCACCAGTCCGTGGATCCGCGGGCCGTAGGCGACGTTCTCGTAGATCGACTTCGGGAACGGGTTCGGCTTCTGGAACACCATGCCGACCCGGGCGCGCAACTGCACGACGTCCAGCGAGCGATCGTAGATGTCCTGCTCGTCGATGCGGATCTCGCCAGTGACGCGGCAGATCGGGATCGTGTCGTTCATCCGGTTGATGCAGCGCAGGAAGGTCGACTTGCCGCAGCCCGACGGGCCGATGAAGGCCATGACCGAGCGCTCGGGAATGTCGACGTTGACGTCCTTGATGGCGTGCTTCTCGCCATAGAAGACATTGACGTTGCGGCCCGTGATCTTCGGGCGCACCGCAGCTGTCGGCACGGCCGACGATGCCGCCGTCGTCTCGAAGGTGGGAAGCGAATTCATCGACTTCATCCTTTTCTCGTGGGCGCCCGGCCGATCACCAGCGGCGCTCGAATTTCTTGCGGAGGAACACGGCGGCCGCGTTCATGCAGATGAGGAAGAGGAGCAGCACCACGATGGCAGCTGCCGTCTTGTTCTGGAAGGCCTGTTCGGGGAAATCGGCCCACATGAAGATCTGAACGGGCAGAAGGGTCGCCGCGTCGGCAAAGCCGCGCGGGCTGTCCACCACGAAGGCGACCATGCCGATCATCAGCAGAGGAGCAGTCTCGCCCAGCGCATGGGCCATGCCGAGGATGGTCCCGGTGAGGATGCCGGGCATGGCGAGCGGCAGGACATGGTGGAACACGGCCTGCTGGTGCGATGCGCCCACCCCGAGGGCTGCTTCCTTGACCGAAGGCGGCACGGCGCGGATCGCCGCGCGCGAGGCGATGATGATGATCGGCAGGGTCATCAGGGCCAGCACGAAGCCGCCGACGACGGGGGCCGAGCGGGGCATGCCGAAGACGTTGAGGAAGACGGCAAGGCCGAGCAGGCCGTAGATGATCGAGGGCACCGCCGCGAGGTTGTTGATGTTGACCTCGATGATCTCCGTCCACCGGTTTTTCGGGGCGAACTCCTCGAGATAGATGGCAGCAGCGACGCCGACGGGGAACGACAGGCCGAGCGTGATCAGCAGCGTCAGGAACGAGCCGACGATGGCGACCCACACGCCGGCGAGCTCCGCCTCGCGGGATGCGCCGCCGAAGAAGAACTCGCGCGAGATGCGGCGCTCGACCAGCCCCCGCTCCTTCAGCGATTCCAGATAGGCGATCTCGCGGTCGGTGATGCGGCGGTTCGATTCCGGCTGCACGATGCGCACGATCTCCCAGGCACCCGCCTTCGCCACGTCGGTGGAGGACGGCGGGATCAGCACCTCGCCCGTCGCATTCGCGCTCTGCACCTGGGCGAGCTTCACCACGCCGCCATTGATGCGGACGAGATAGCTCGACACCGTGTTGTCGAGGGTCTCGGCGGCATCGGCGCCGGTAATCCTGCGAGTGAGCGCCTCGATCCGCTGACGCAGCTGGCTGATGTCGTTCTGTGTCGAGGCGAGTTGGCGGCGCTCGGTCTCGACGCGTCCCTGGATATGCTCCCGCGCCGCGCCGGTGGCGTTCTCGGTGCTGCGTATCAGAGCCGCGATGTCGCGCTCCTGACCCGCGACCACGCGCTCCTTGCCCGCAAGATCGCGCTGCAGATTGCCACGCACGATCGTGAGCTGCGCCTTGATGGCGGCGAGGAGCGGCTGGAAGTTGGTGACGGTGGAGGAGAGCTGCACCTGTCCCGAGGTGCCGGACACGCCAAGTTCGCCCAGGCCCTTGGTGACCTCGGTGTCGGTCGTCTGCCCCTTGAAATAGAGATCGGCGCTGTCGTCGAGCGGCAGGTAGACCTGCTGGGTCGTCCCCAGCCACGCCGGATTGGCCATGGCCTCGCGGCGCAGGATGGAGGGTGCGCCGGAGGAGATGATGTTGCCGAGCGCTCGGCGCGACGTCCGGTCGGTCGCCGCCGGGAAGTAGGAACGGAGCGCGCCGTTGACCACCGCGTCGAAGTTCGCCGCGCCGATGGCCGCCGGCAGGGCGGCGCCCGTGGCGTTCTGCGGATTGAAGGTATCCGGCTTCAGTTCGACGCTGACCTTCAGGTAGTTCTGCGTGAAGGCGGGGATCGCCTGGGTGATGATGGTCGACAGGAAGATGACGAGGAACCCAGTGGCCACCAGCAGCGCTCCGAGGCCGAGAGCCTTGAACAGCGCCTCCGAGCGGTAACGCGCCTTCAGACGGGCCTGGGCCTGGTCGTTGGTGTGCAGATCGGTGGCGATCCGAGGCAGCGAGACGTCAGTCATACTGTTCCCGATACTTGTTGACGACGCGCAGTGCGACGAGATTGAGCGACAGGGTGATGACGAAGAGAACGAGGCCGAGGCCGAATGCCGCGAGCGTCTTCGGGCTGTCGAATTCCTGGTCGCCCGTCAGAAGGGTGCCGATCTGAACCGTGATGGTGGTGACCGCCTCGAGCGGATTGATCGTCAGGTTGGCGGCGAGGCCGGCGGCCATGACGACGATCATCGTCTCGCCCATGGCCCGCGATACCGCCAGCACCAGGGCCGAGACGATCCCCGGCAGCGCCGCCGGCAGCACCACCTTGCGGATCGTCTCCGACTTGGTGGCGCCGAGCCCGGCAGAGCCATCGCGCAAGGACTGGGGCACGGCATTGATCACGTCGTCGGACAGCGAGGAGACGAAGGGCACGATCATGATGCCCATGACGACGCCGGCCGCGAGCGCGCTCTCCGAGGCGACGTCGAGGCCGAAGGCGTGGCCGCTGTTCCGGATGAAGGGCGCCACGGTCAGGGCGGCGAAGAAGCCGTAGACCACCGTCGGGATGCCGGCGAGGATTTCCAGGACCGGCTTGCCGATGGCGCGCACCTTCGGCGTGGCATAGTCGGAGAGGTACACTGCCGCCATGATCCCCAGGGGTGCCGCCACCACCATGGCGATGAAGGTGATGAGCAGCGTACCCGTGAGCAGCGGGATGAAGCCGAAGGCAGCCGTGCCGCCGACCTGATCGGCGCGGAAGGCCATCTGTTGCGGCGTCCAGGTCAGGCCGAAGAGGAAATCGATGGGGCTGACCATCGAGAAGAAGCGCATCGATTCGGCGATGAGCGACACGACGATGCCGATGGTCGTCAGGATGGCGATGGTGGCGGAGACCGCAAGCAGAATCCTGACGATCGCCTCGACCTGATGGCGGGCACGGAAGGCCGGCGCGATGGCCTTCCAGGCATAGGCGAACCCGGCGATCCCGACAGCCGCCATGAGAGCCGCCATCATCGTCGCCGAAACCCCGGAGCGCGAGGTGAGCACGGTCGCCGCGTCGATGCGGACGGCATCACGAATGCCGGCGGTTCCGCCGTAGGCAATGGCCTGGATGTCGCGCCAGAAGCCGTCAAGCTGCGCCTTGCTGACCGCGCCGAGCTGGTCGGCGAACTGGGACAGCATCATCGAGCGAAGGATGTTCGGTGCGGCGATGGACCAGACCACGAGAACAACCATTGCGGGCCCGACCGTCATCAGCGCCAGCCAGGCTCCGTGGTATCCGGGCAAGGAGTGCATGGCCCGGTAGTCGGCGCCGGCGAGAGCAATCGAACGGCGCCGGCCGACCAGGTAACAGGCGATGGCGATCACCACCAGAATGCCGAACAGGGTCAGGAACATCACTTGCGTCCGTTCATCGCCGCCCGTGACAGGCCGGCTTGCCATGCAGGGGCGGAGGGTCCGGTGTGGCCGGACCCTCCTGAGTGTCAGCCCTGATCAGAGGCCCGTGAGGCCGGTCGCCGAGCGCGCGGCCCGGGAAACCGCCTCGCGGCGGGCGGCCGGAAGCGGCACGAGGCCCTTCTTCTCGAGATAGCCGTCGTCACCCATGGCCGGCTCCGAGACGTACTCGTTGATGAAGTCCTGCAGGCCGGGAATCACGCCGATGTGCTCCTTCTTGACGTAGAAGTAGAGCGAGCGCGACAGCGGATACTGGCCAGAAGAGATGTTCTCGACGGTGTCCTCGACGCCGTTGATGCGGGCGCCCTGGATCTTGTCGCGGTTCTCCTCAAGGAAGGAGTAGCCGAACACGCCGAAGGCGGCCGGGTTGGCGACGAGGCGCTGGACGATGATGTTGTCGTTCTCGCCGGCCTCGATGAAGGCGCCGTCGGCACGCAGCTGCTGGCAGGCCTTGCTGTCGATCTGGATGTTCATGCGCTTCTGCACCGCCTTGCAGCCCTCGAGCATGGCGAGCTCGTTGAAGGCGTCACGGGTGCCCGAGGTCGGCGGCGGGCCGAGAACCTCGATCTTGGCATTGGGCAGGTTCGGGGCGACGTCCGACCAGTTCCTGTTCGGATTGTCGACGAGCTGGCCCTGGGCATTCGGGACCTTGGCGGCGAGCGCCATGAAGATCTGCTCGAGCGTCAGCTGGACGGCCGGACCCTGCTTGGAGTTGGCGACGACGATGCCGTCGAAGCCGACGACGATCTCGATCGGCGTAACGCCGTTCTTCCGGCAGGTCTCGAACTCGGAAGCCGTGATGCGACGCGAGGCATTGGCGGCGTCCGGGGTGTTGACGCCCACGCCGGCGCAGAAGAGGCGCATGCCACCGCCGGTACCGGTCGACTCCACGATCGGGGCCTTGCCGGAACGCTGGCCGAACCGTTCGGCCACCGCCGTGGTGAAGGGGAACACGGTCGACGAACCGGTGACCTGGATGCGGTCACGGGCGACGGCGGAGCCGGAGAACGCCATGACGCCGCCGATCGCGACGACCGCGGCGGAGAGAAAGAGGGAGAGTTTCACAGGATGCTCCTGTCCTTGGAGGAACCTCGTCCAGCGCGCCGGATGCGCAGGAACGGACAAGGAATGCAGCGTCTGGATAGAGCCGCTGGACGATACTTCTATGACCTCTGGTTGACAGAAAGATGAAGGTAAAATTCCCACAATTTCAACATGATACATGGAGCGCTCACAATTTGTCGTGAAGTCCGGATGACTCGCTCGCAGACCGCATGACGACATTGCTCGACTGCGCCGAAGCCGGCTGCCGACAGGGCTCCGGACCGTCTATGGTGCGTCTCCATCCGGGTTCCTGTGAGCGCATGCGCCTCTACGATCGTCCCTATCTCATCCTCGCCGCCACAACACTCATCTGGGCGGGCAACGCTGTCGCCAGCCGACTCGCGCTCGGCCATGTCTCGCCGATGATGCTCACCACCCTTCGGTGGGTCGGGACCCTGTCGCTGATGCTCGCCATCGCCGGCGGCGCCTTCGTCCGGGAATGGCCGCAGATCAGGGCGAACTGGCGCTGGCTGGCGATCATGGGCGTGATCGGTTTCACCGGCTTCAACGCCCTCTTCTACATCTCCGCCCTCTACACGACGGCGGTGAACATCGGCATCATCCAGGGGTCGATCCCCGTCATGGTCCTGGCGGGGGCCTACCTCGTCCATCGGACGGCGGTGACACCGCTGCAGGGGATTGGCATCGTCGTCACCATCGGCGGCGTCGCCATGCTGGCAGCACGCGGCGATCTCGCGGTTCTGACCGGGCTCGGCTTCAACATCGGCGACCTGCTCATGCTGATCGCCTGCCTCGGCTATGCCGCCTACACGGTGGCCCTGCGCAACCGGCCCGCCATCTCTCCCCGCCCCTTCTTCCTCGCCCTTGCGCTCGTGGCGCTGGCCTCGTCGTTGCCGCTGCTGGCCGCCGAGGTCGCGCATGGCTCGGCACAGTGGCCAGACCTCAGGGGTTGGCTCATCATCCTCTATGTGGCGGTGCTGCCAGGCTTCGTCGCCCAGCTCTTCTTCATGCGGGGCGTGGAACTCATCGGCCCCGGCCGGGCCGGCCTGTGGGTCAATCTCGTACCGGTCTGGTCGGCAATCCTCGGGCCGCTGATCCTCGGTGAGATTTTCGCCTGGTATCACGCCGTGGCACTGCTGCTGGTGCTCGGCGGCATCGCCATCGCCGAGAGCGGCAAGCGCTGATCAGCGGACCGCGTAGCGCATGTAGCCGTTGAGGATCTGGCCGATCCAGGCGAGGCCGATGCCGAAAGCCACCGCCAGCATCGCGCCCGCGGCGATGCGTCCGGCATTGCCGCCTTCGAACAGCGCGGCACCGCGCAGGGCCGGCCACACCACCCACAGGACCAGTCCGGGACCGACGAGGCCGAACAGGGTTCCGAAGCCGGCGCCCCTGACGATGCCGTCGCGTCCCCAGCGGTCCCAGATGAGGATGAAGAGAAGGCCCCAGAGCCCGCCGATGATGGCAGGCTGGGTCAATCCCGGCAGGCTCGCTGGCAGCGGCGCCCGCATGGGAAAGAGCTGGATGGCCGCCATGCCCACCTGGCCCATCAGCCAGACCGCGCCCTGCAGCGCCAGGATCACGGCCAGCGCCCCCACGACGAAGCCGAAGGACAGACGGGCGAGGACGTACATGGGCGGGTTCCGGCGAATCGGCGGACGATGCGCGTCACTCTAGCGCGTCGCCCGCCGCCGCGGACAGGGAGGCAGGCCGTCAGAACGCCAGGCGCCGGGCGCGCTTCACCTGCGGAATCTCGTGGATCTTCGCCAGAAGCTCGTCCGAGATCCGCTCGTCCACCGCCACGAAGCAGATGGCGTCGCCGCCCGGCTTGTCGCGGCCGAGGTTGAAGGTCGCGATGTTGACGCCGGCATCGCCGAGCAGCGAGCCGAAGCGGCCGATGAAGCCCGGCTTGTCGTCGTTGCGCACATAGAGCATGTGGTCAGCGAACTCCGCGTCCATGGCGATGGAGCGGATCTCGACGATGCGCGGCTTGCCGTCGGCGAGCACCGTGCCGGCGGCATGGCGTGGCATGTCCTCGGCCTCCACCGTGATCATGATGCGGCTCTCGAGATTGCCGCCCGGCGCCTCGCGCTTCACCTCGTCCACCGTGATGCCCTTGTCGTTGGCGATCGGCACGGCATTGACCATGTTGATGTCGGAGAGGAAGGGCCGGAGCACGCCGGTGACCGCCGCCGCCGTCAGCGGGCGGACATTGAGGTCGGCGACCTTGCCTTCGTACTCGATGCGGATGCCCTTGATCGGGGCTTCGGTGAGCTGCCCGAGGAACGAGCCGAGCCTTTCCGCCAGCGCCACGAAGGGACGCAGCTTCGGCGCATCCTCCGCCGAGATGGAGGGGAAGTTCACGGCGTTGGTGATGGCGCCCGAGAGCAGATAGTCCGACATCTGCTCGGCCACCTGCAGGGCGACGTTCTCCTGGGCCTCGGTCGTCGCGGCGCCGAGATGCGGCGTGCAGATCACGTTCGGATGGCCGAACAGCGGGTTGGTGGTCGCTGGCTCCTCGGAGAAGACGTCGAAGGCCGCCCCCGCCACGTGGCCGGCGTCGAGCGCGTCGCGCAGCGCCCGCTCGTCGACGAGGCCGCCGCGGGCACAGTTGATGATGCGCACGCCCTTCTTGGTCTTGGCGAGCGCCTCGCGGGAGAGGACGTTCTTCGTCTGCGCCGTCATCGGCACGTGCAGGGTGATGAAGTCGGCACGCCGGAGGAGTTCGTCGAGTTCGACCTTCTCGACGCCGATGGAGACGGCGCGCTCCGGCGACAGGTAGGGATCGAAGGCGATGACCTTCATCTTCAGCCCCAGCGCGCGGTCAGCGACGATGGAGCCGATATTGCCGCAGCCGATGACGCCGAGCGTCTTCGAGGTCAGCTCGACGCCCATGTATTTGTTCTTCTCCCACAGACCCGCCTGGGTCGTGCGGTCGGCATCGGGGATCTGGCGGGCGATGGAAAACATCATCGCGATGGCATGCTCGGCCGTGGTGATCGAATTGCCGAAGGGCGTGTTCATCACGATGATGCCCTTCGCCGTCGCGGCGGGGATGTCGACATTGTCGACGCCGATGCCGGCGCGGCCGATCACCTTGAGCTTCGCCGCATTGGCGAGGATCGCTGGCGTCACCTTGGTGGCCGAGCGGATGGCGAGGCCGTCATAGTCGCCGATGATGGCGGCGAGCTTCTCCTTGTCCTTGCCGAGGGCCGGCTGGAAATCGACCTCGATGCCGCGATCCCTGAAGATCTGGACGGCGGCGGGCGAGAGGGCGTCGGAGATGAGAACGCGAGGGGCCATGGGATAGCTCCGCAGGAACCCGCTCCCCTGTCGGGAGAGGGCGGCGCCGCAAGGCACCGGAAAAAGGGATGATGTGGGATGCTGGGAAGCGCCCCCTCCCCGTCGGGGAGAGGGCCAGGGGCGAGCGTTACGCCGCCTTCTTGAGCTTGGCCTTCTCCAGCGCGAAGGCGTAGGCGATCCAGGGCATCAGCGCCTTGAGATCGCGCGCCTGCACGGTCGCGCCGCACCAGATGCGCAGGCCGGGAGGCGCATCGCGGTAATGGCCGAGGTCGAGGCCGGCGCCTTCCTTCTCCAGCGTCGCGACGACGCCCTTGGCGAAGGCGGCCTGCGCATCGGCGGGAAGCGACGTGACGGCGGGATCGGTGAACCTGAGGCAGACCGAGGTGTTGGAGCGCGTCTTCGGCTTCACGGCGAGGAAGTCAATCCAGTCGTTCTCCTTGACGAACTTGGCGATGACGCGGGTATTGGCATCCGCCCGCTTCACCAGCCCGTCGAGGCCGCCGACCTTCTGCCCCCACTTGAGCGCGTCGATATAGTCCTCGACGCAGAGCATGGAGGGCGTGTTGATCGTCTCGCCCTCGAAGATGCCCTCGATGAGCTTGCCGCCCTTGGTCATGCGGAAGATCTTCGGCAGCGGCCAGGCCGGCTTGTAGGTCTCAAGCCGCTCCACCGCGCGCGGCGAGAGGATCAGCATGCCGTGGGCCGCCTCGCCGCCGAGCACCTTCTGCCAGGAGAAGGTGACGACATCGAGCTTGTCCCAGTCGAGGCGCTGGGCGAAGGCCGCCGAGGTCGCATCGCAGATGGTCAGGCCCTCGCGGTCGGCCGCGATCCAGTCGCCGTTCGGCACGCGCACGCCGGAGGTCGTGCCGTTCCAGGTGAAGACGACGTCGCGCGTCTTGGTGTCGATCTTCCTCAGGTTCGGCAGTTCGCCGTAGGGGGCGGTGATGGTGCGCACGTCGGTGAGCTTCAGCTGCTTCACCACGTCGGTGACCCAGCCCTCGCCGAAACTCTCCCAGGCGACCATGTCGACGCCGCGGGCGCCGAGCATCGACCACATCGCCATTTCGACCGCGCCCGTGTCGGAAGCCGGCACGATGCCGATACGATAGCCGGCCGGCACCTGCAGCACCTCGCGCGTCAGGTCGATGGCGAGCTTCAGCTTCGCCTTGCCGATCTTGGCGCGGTGGGACCGCCCGAGGGGCGCGTCAGCCAGAGCTTTCAGGGACCATCCGGGGCGCTTGGCGCAGGGGCCGGACGAAAAGGTATTCACGCGCGGACGCGCGGCAGGGGCGGTTGTCGCCATTTGGATCTCCATCCTCACAGATGGGCGTGCCCCGTTGGGGGGGCATGTCCCGCGAATGGGGATAGGACCAATGGCGAGTCAGGTCAAGGCGGCGCGTGTTGGTGCTTAGGTCGGCTCAGTTGCCGGCCGCACCGATGCCGTCGCCGAACATGTAGCGCAGGCCGATGCGCACCTCGTGCGCCGCCACCGTGGTGCGGTAGGCGCCGCCGCCCGTATCGGCGAAGGACAGCGCCCCCATGTGCGTGTAGCGGTAGCCGACATCGATCTTCGTCTGCGGCGTCACGTCGATGGTGACCCCGGCCATGGCGGCCCAGGCGAGCGTCCATTTGACGGTATTGGTGAGTGTCGGCGTCACCGTCATCTCGCCGAGGAGCGCCGCGGCGGGCACCGGCGTGGAAACGTAGTTGGAGGCGGCGAGGCGTGCCGCGCCGATGCCGACGCCGAGATAGGGCGTCACCCCGCCCCAACCGCCGAGGTCGACATAGGCATTGAGGAGGGCCGAATGGGCGGTGACGCCGAAGCGTTCGGTGCGGGACGGGTTCGGCAGCGGACCGGCATAGGCCCAGTTTCCCTCGGGCGGCGCGAAGCCCGACATGCGGGCCGTGGAGCGGATGTCCAGGGTGGTGTCGAGGCGGAGCCACTTGTACTTGAAGCCGACGCCGAGACTGCCGCCGAAGGCCTGGCCGCCGCGTGTATCACGCAGGTCCACCCACTGCCCCGGCGCGAAATTCGCGATGTCGAAGTAGCGGGCCGAGGGTCGCCGGAAGAGACTGGCGTTCACGTCGCCACGGACGTACCAGCCGGACGAGAAGTCCTCGGCCAGCACGGGCGGCAGCAAGGGTGCGGCGGGCGTCGCGGAGCGGGTGTCTGCCGCAAGCCCCGGCGTTGCGGCCAGGACAGATGCGAGAAGACCAGCCGCAAGGACGGGCAAACGCGGGGGATACTGATGACGCTTCATCTCAACCGTTCCTGCAACGCTGACGCCGCCCCGGCTGCGGGCGAAACGCGATCCGGGATCAGTGTGGCCGAGTGCGGTTAAGGCCGGCTTAAGGTTAAGAATTAACCACGTCGCCCTGCCCTCCCCCCGAAACGCGAACGGCGCGGGCATGGCCCGCGCCGTCTCGGCATCGAAGAGAGGCCTTGCTCAGTAGCGGGCGACGACCGGCGCCGGAGCCGGCGACGAACCGCCGAAGGCGTAGCGCAGGCCGAGCCGGATATCGTGCGCGGTGACCTGGCGGATCTCGTAGTTGTCGACCGCCGTCGTGCAGGTCGGGCACGGCGCGCCGGAGCGGAAGTTGCCGAGGTTGAGGTAGCGGTAGCCGAACTCGATCTTGGTCGAGGCCGACACGTCCCAGGCGAGGCCCGCCATCAGCGCCCAGGCGAGCGAACCGGACGAGCCACCGTTGATGACGCCGGAGGAGGCACCGACGCCGATCACCACACCGGTATCGAAGGTGGGCGACAGGCGGTTGTGGGCATAGCCGACGCCGGCGCCGACATAGGGGGTGATGCCCCACCAGGTGCCGAGATCGATGTAGCCGTTGATGAGGGCCACGACCGACGACATGTTGGAATGCAGCACGTTCTCGTAGGACGGCGGCCCGATCAGGATGTCGCGGCCGATGAAGCGCCCGCCGGAGCGGTATTCGATGGTCGCATCGGCGCGGAACCAAGAATTGAAGGCATAGCCGATGCCGGCGCCGAGGAACATGGTCGAGGACAGCGAGTGCTGGTAGGTCGCTGTGGTGATGCCGGTCGGCGGGTTGGGGCTGTACTGCCAGCCGCGCGCCGTCTGGGTGCCGAGGCCGATGTCGCCGCGCAGGTACCAGCCGCCGTTCTCGACAGGCTGGACCACCGGAACGGCACCGCGCAACACCGGCGGCGGCATATCGGCGGCGAGCGAGGCGGTGGAGACGAGCGCCGCCGCGGCGGCGAGAGCGACTGTGGAAAGGCGGCGCATGGCGATGTCCTGGCGTGGGGGCATCGCCTGACAAATCGGCGTGCCCGGGGGTTCGACACCTGGAACCGTCGCAGAGATTGCTTAAAGCCCGCTTAACCCTAACGAATCTGGTTAGCGGTTGATGAAGACCCGCCTTGCCGCTGCCGGGAGTGGGATGGCCTCTGGCGTCAGGCCGCTGCTTTCGCGACCGCCGCGACGATCTGGTCGACCACCGTCTCCACGAGCTCGCGGTCGTCGCCCTCCGCCATGACACGGATGACGGGCTCTGTACCCGATGGCCTGATGACGAGGCGGCCATGATGGCCGAGCTTCGCCTTGGCATCGTCGATGGCCGTGACGACGCTCGACGCCTCCAACGGCTTGCCACCCTTGAAGCGCACGTTCTTGAGGATCTGCGGCAGGGGCTCGAAGCGGTGGCAGACCTCGGACACAGGCTTGTCCATCTTCAGCACCACCGCCAGCACCTGCAGCGCCGCCACGAGGCCGTCGCCCGTCGTCGAGTAGTCGGACAGGATGATGTGGCCGGACTGCTCGCCGCCGACATTGAAGCCGTGCTCGCGCATGTGCTCCAGCACATAGCGGTCACCGACCGGGGTGCGCGCCAGCTGAAGGCCAAGGCCGCCGAGGAAACGCTCTAGGCCGAGATTGGACATGACGGTGGCGACAATGCCGGGCTGGGCGAGGCGCCCATCCTCCATCCAGGACTGCGCGACAACCGCCATCAGCTGGTCGCCGTCGACGACATGGCCCTTCTCGTCGACGATAAGGACACGGTCCGCGTCGCCGTCCAGGGCGATGCCGATGTCGGCCCGCATCTCGCGCACCTTCTCCACCAGCGTCTCGGGGTGGGTCGAGCCGCAGGCGTCGTTGATGTTGAAGCCGTCGGGCTTGTCGCCGATGGTCACGACCTCCGCGCCCAGCTCCCAGAGCGCGGCCGGCGCGACCTTGTAGCCGGCCCCGTTGGCGCAATCGATGACGATCCGCAGTCCGGAGAGGTCGAGGTTGCGTGGCAGGGTGCGTTTGGCGAACTCGATGTAGCGGGCCTGGGCATCGTCGATGCGCTTCGCCCTCCCCAGGAGACGGGAGGTGGCCAGCTTCTTCGACAGGTCCTGGTCCAGCAGGCTCTCGATCTCGCGCTCGACGTCGTCGGACAGCTTGTAGCCGTCAGGGGCGAAGAGCTTGATGCCGTTGTCGTCGAAGGGATTGTGGGAGGCGGAAATCATCACGCCGAGATCGGCGCGCATCGAGCGAGTCAGCATGGCGACCGCCGGCGTCGGCATCGGGCCGACCAGCAGAACGTCCATGCCCACCGACGTGAAACCGGCGACCAGCGCGTTCTCGATCATGTAGCCGGACAGCCGCGTATCCTTGCCGATCATCACCCGGTGGCGATGCTCGCCCCGCTGGAAAGCGATGCCGGCGGCCTGACCGACCTTCATCGCGAACTCGGGGGTCACGGGAAAGGCGTTGGCGCGGCCACGGATGCCGTCGGTGCCGAAATACTTGCGGGGCATGGGCGGGATCTCGCGCGGCTTCGGGACGTCTTGCGATGCGATTCGAGGGTTGAACCCTGCCGACGCCTTATAGGCGCGGACGCGGCCATTGTCCTGACGGTGGGTTCAAAATTGGTGAGCGACTGTGACAGCCCTCGTCGCAGCCCGATGGGGCGGCCGTCAACGTGGTGCGTCAGCTCTTGAAATAGGGCTCGACCGGACCGGAGAGCTTGATGGTCAGCGGATTGCCATGACGGTCCTTGGCCTGACCTGCAACCACGCGGATCCAGCCCTCGGAGATACAATACTCCTCCACATTGGTCTTCTCGACGCCCTTGAACCGGATGCCGACCTCACGGGACAGCACGGCCTCGTCGTAATAGGGGCTCGACGGATCGGTCGACAGGCGGTCGGGCAGCGTGGTGGGCGTGGCGTCCGTCATGGCGGGTCTCCTCGGGCCGGCCGGAGCCGGAACAGGAGGCGACTGATACCCGCCCGCCGGACCCCTGCCAACCCCGCGTCGGGCCGGGGATCGAAGCGACACTGGACCAGCCCGTTCGCGCCCCGGAAGCCCGTGGCATCCGCATCTGAACGGATGGCGCGGCGCGTCATGTCTTTTTGCCGGTGCGACGCGCTGGTCGAACGTGTTAGGATTTTTCCGGGTGGTGGCATCTCGAACGTGAGGAGATGTTCCCGATGCATCGAAGAGCCTTTCTGACGGCGGCCGCTGCGGCAGCCGCAACCGCAGCAATGGGCAGCGGAGCAGCCTTGGCGGCTCCGGCCATGGTACCTGCGCAACCTCTCAATCTCGATGGCGTCCAGGGAGCCCTTGCGGCTCGCGAAC
>CAZPMD010000095.1:0-17996 GCA_964587395.1 uncultured Hyphomicrobiales bacterium | reverse complement strand
CGACGCATCGCAAGACATTGCCAAAAAACATGAACTTCTGAATCGGGCTCTCAGACAGGGCGACGTGCGCCCGGTCGTGTGTCGAGGGTTCGTGGGATGCGTCTGAAGCCTGCACAGATCGTTGTCATCGCCGTCGCCCTTGGTGCCGGTGGTCTCGCCGCGATGCTGATGGGCGATCGCCGCCCGCCTGCACCCACGCCGCAGCAGGCCGTCGCGCCTCCGCCGTCCGTGCCGACCGTCGAGGTTCTTGTCGCCGCCGTCGATCTGCCGCTCGGCAAGATCGTCGCGCCCGGCGAGGTGATGTGGCGCCGCTGGCCGGAAGAGGCCGGGACCGGCAACTTCGTCGTGCGCCGCAGCGGCGACACCGGTACCGCCGCCCTGGACGAGGTTGTCGGCTCGATTGTCCGAACCACCTTCGTCGCCGGCGAGCCGATCCGCCCCGCGCGCCTGGTCAAGGGCAATCGCGGCTTCATGTCGGCGATCCTGACCCCGGGCATGCGCGCCATCGCCGCCCCGATCGACGATCCCTCGCGCGGTGCCGGCGCCTTCATCCTGCCCAACGACCGGGTCGATGTCATTCTGGCGCGCCGCACCGGCAATGCCGCCGCCCAGGCCGAGGGCATGACGCACTCGACCTCGACAGTCCTGCGCAACGTCCGCATCCTGGCGATCGACCAGGTCGTCGAGGAGCGCGGCGGCGAGAAGACCATCGTCGGCCGCACCGCCACGCTTGAGCTGACGCCCGGTCAGGCCGAGACCCTGGCGCTGGCGCGCGAGCTGGGAACCCTGTCCCTGTCGCTCCGCAGCCTCGCCGATTCCGCTGTCTCCAATCTTGCCGGCGAGGCGGCCGGATCGGGCGAAGCCCTGTTCGGCGGCAATGAGGGCCGCATCGCCATCGTCAGGCACGGCGTGCGATCCGTCGCCGGTGGCCAGGGACCTGAATGATGTCGCAGCGACCGCAGCCCGCCACCTCTTCGAAAGAGACCCCGATGCACACCATGATGCGATCCTCGGTCATGGCCGGCAGGACCTTCTTCGTCGCCCTGGCGGCGATCGCCGCGTTGATCCCGCAGGTGGCGGCGCAGCCGGCCCACGCGCCGCGCCAGCAGACCACGGTCGCGCGCCAGCCAGCCCCGGCCGCGGGCTCCCATACGATCATTCTGGGTGTCGGCAAGTCGCTTCCCGTGGAACTGCCGCGCGACGCCCGCGACGTCATCGTCGCCAATCCGGCGATTGCCAACGCGGTCGTGCGCTCGGCTCGCCGCGCCTTCCTCATCGGTGTCGCTGTCGGCCAGACCAATGTGTTCTTCCTCGATGCCGAGGGCCGGCAGATCGCCTCCTACGACATCGAGGTCGGTCGCGATCTCGTCGGTCTCCGGCAGACGCTCCGTTCGGCCCTGCCGCATGGCAACATCGAGGTCCGCTCGGTCAATGACTCCGTCGTCGTATCGGGATCGGTGGCCACGCCCCTCGAGGCGCAGCAGGCGATCGACATCGCTGCGCGACTCGTCGGTGACGAGAAGAAGGTGGTCAACGCCATCGCCATCCGCGGCCGCGACCAGGTCCATCTGAAGGTGACGGTCTCGGAGATCCAGCGCACCGCCATCAAGCAGCTCGGCGTCAACCTCGGTGCCTTCGATCCGACGTCGACGCTGACCGGCGCCAGCGGCAATCTCGGCAATGCCGGCGGCTTCGTCTATGGCCTCCTGACGGCCGGCAGCTACAACGCCACGGGCACCGCCCCGGCCAATTCCGGCGTCCTCGGCACGCGCGTCGGCAACAACGTTTTCACCTCCACGATCCAGGCCTTCGAGGAGAACGGCCTCGTGCGCACCCTGGCCGAGCCGACGCTCACGGCCATATCCGGCGAGCAGGCGAAGTTCCTGGCGGGCGGCGAGTTCCCGGTTCCCACCGGCCGCGATCTGTCGGGTAACGTGACGATCGAGTTCAAGCCCTTCGGCATCGGCCTCGCCTTCACGCCAGTGGTGCTGTCGGAAGGCCGCATCAGCCTGCGCGTCGGCGTCGAGGTCAGCGAGATCGACAATCAGCTGACCGTGCAGCTGACCAACATCACGGTGCGCGGCCTGCGCACTCGCCGCGCCGACACGACGGTCGAGCTGCCCTCCGGTGGCACCATGGTGATGGCGGGCCTCCTCCAGGAGCAGACGCGGCAGAACATCTCCGGCACGCCGGGCCTCCTCAATGTCCCGGTCCTCGGCGCGCTGTTCCGCTCCCGCGACTACCAGCGCGGCCAGACCGAGCTCGTGGTCATGGTGACGCCCTACATCGTGCGGCCGACGACAGCCAACCAGCTCGCCCGCCCGGACGACAACTTCCAGGACGCCTCCGATCCGGCCGGAATCCTCATCGGTCGCCTCAATCGCATCTACGGCTCGGGCCAGGCCGCACCCGCCCGCGGTCGCTTCAATGGTCCCGTGGGGTTCATCCGTGACTGACCGCCTGACATTCCAGAGGGGTAGCAACATGTCGTTCGGCACCACGGCCAGGCTGGCCCTTCTCGGGGCGGCCATCGCGCTTGGCGGCTGCAAGTCGGTCGCCACGATGCACGACCCCTATCCGCACGACTATCGCGTCCGCCATCCCATCGTGGTCGGGCCGCAGGGCGCCTATGTCGCGAACCAGTGCGGTCAGTGGCCGGAGGATCTCGGCGCCGGTCCGGGCACCAGCAATGCGCTGAACCGGCCGAACTGGAACCATGGCTGCGCCACCCAGCACAATCTGGCCAGCATCGTCGCCAACCCGAACGACCTCCTGCAGCCGCGCGCCGAGACCGGGTCGGATGCCGCCCGTCGCCAGACCGTTCTCGGCCGCTACCGCCGTGGCGATGCGCCCGGTCCGCACACCGTCCATACCCCGATGCAGCCGCTCACCGACATCAAGAGCGCCGTGCGAGGCGGAGGCTGAGCCCGTGACAGACGACGCCATCCAGTCCACGGAAGCTGCAGGCGACCAGATCGCCGCGGTGCCGCGCATTTCGCTCCAGGCCTTCTGCGAGACGTCGGAGCTCGCCTCCGTCATCGCCGACGCCGCCGAGGACCGGCGCATGGACAAGGCGCATGTCCGCGTCCAGATGGGCGGCGCGCCCGGTGCCGTGGAAGCCTACCGCTCGGCGCCCACCCCCAATGTCGTCATTCTCGAAACCCTCGGCCGCAAGGGTGAGATCCTCGGCTATCTCGACGAACTCGCCGAGGTCTGCGACGCCACCACGAAGGTGATCGTCGTCGGCCAGGTCAATGACATCGTCCTGTATCGCGAGCTGATGGGGCGCGGCGTCAGCGAATATCTGATCGGGCCCATCGGCGTGCTCGACGTGATCCGCGCCGTGTCGAGCCTCTATACCACCGAGGGTGCCAAGCCCGTCGGCCGCATCATCGCCGTCATCGGCGCCAAGGGTGGCGTCGGCTCATCCAGCATCGCCCACAACCTCGCCTGGGCCATTTCGCGCGACATCGGCGTCGACACCTGCATGGCCGACATGGACATCGCCTTCGGCACCGGCGGCCTGGACTTCAACCAGGACCCGCCGCAGGGCATTGCCGATGCGGTCTTCTCGCCCGACCGGGTGGATACGGCCTTCGTCGATCGCCTGCTGTCGCGCTGCTCGGACAATCTGTCGTTGCTGTCGGCTCCGGCGACGCTCGAGCGCGTCAGCGACCTCGGTCCGGAGGCCTTCGATCCCCTGCTGGACATCCTGAAGTCGACAACGCCGTCGATCGTCCTCGACCTGCCTCACGCCTGGACCGGCTGGACGCGCCGCAGCCTGATCACCGCCGACGAGATTCTCGTCGTCGCGACGCCCGACCTCGCCAACCTGCGCAATGCCAAGAACCTGATGGACCTCCTCAGGGCCTCGCGACCGAACGACGCGCCGCCGCGCTACGTGCTCAACCAGGTCGGCGTCGCCAAGCGGCCCGAGATCAAGCCGGCGGATTTCGCCAAGGCGCTCGAGGCCGAGCCCGTGGCCGTCATTCCCTTCGATCCCCAGCTCTTCGGTACGGCCGCCAACAACGGCCAGATGATCGCCGAGATGGAGCCGGGCCACCGCATCGCCCAGCAGTTCACCGATCTCGCGCTGGCTCTCACCGGCCGCCACGACACGCGCAAGGCGCGATCCGGGTTCCTCGGTCCGCTGTCGCCCCTCCTCGAGAGGCTCACGCAACTCCGCAAGAAGGCCTGACGGTCGATCGAACCATCTGAGGCAGCATGTTCGGCAAGCGCGGCAATTCCGGTTCAGGCTTCGGGCGTCAGCCACCCGCAGGGGCGACGACGCTCAAGCGCGCCCCCGCGCCTGCGGCGGCGCCCGCGCGCGCGTCTGAACCCGTCCGCACCCCCACCGTCGCCTCGCCTCCGCTCGCCCCTGCCGCACCGCCTCCGCAGCAGCCTGAGGAGCGCCAGCGTTCGACCAGCTTCTACGAGACCAAGAGCCAGGTCTTCGGCGCCCTGATCGAGGCCATCGACCTCTCCCAGCTCGCCAAGCTCGATGCGCAGTCGGCGCGCGAGGAAATCCGCGACATCGTCAACGAGATCATCACGATCAAGAACATCGTGATGTCGATCGCCGAGCAGGAAGACCTGCTCGAGGACATCTGCAACGACGTGCTCGGCTACGGCCCGCTCGAGCCGCTGCTCGCCCGCGACGACATCGCCGACATCATGGTGAACGGCCCGAACACGGTCTACATCGAGGTCGCCGGCAAGATCTCGAAGACCGGCATCCGCTTCCGCGACGGCGCGCAGCTGATGAACATCTGCCAGCGCATCGTCAGCCAGGTCGGCCGCCGGGTCGATGAATCCTCGCCCATCTGCGATGCTCGCCTGCCCGACGGCTCCCGCGTCAACGTCATCGCCCCGCCGCTGGCGATCGACGGCGCCGCGCTCACCATCCGCAAGTTCAAGAAGGACAAGCTGACGCTCGAGCAGCTCGTCAAGTACAACTCGATCTCGCCCGAGGGCGCCGAAATCCTCAAGATCATCGGCCGCGTCCGCTGCAATGTCGTCGTTTCCGGCGGTACCGGTTCGGGCAAGACGACCCTGCTCAACTGCCTGACGCGCTACATCGATTCCGACGAGCGCATCATCACCTGCGAGGACGCCGCTGAGCTTCAGCTGCAGCAGCCTCACGTGGTCCGCCTCGAAACGCGCCCGCCGAACCTCGAGGGCGAGGGCCGCATCACCATGACCGACCTGGTGAAGAACTGCCTGCGTATGCGTCCCGAACGCATCATCGTCGGCGAGGTCCGCGGCCCGGAGGTCTTCGATCTCCTTCAAGCCATGAACACCGGCCATGACGGCTCGATGGGAACCATCCACGCCAACTCGCCGCGTGAGTGCCTGTCCCGCATGGAATCGATGATCGCCATGGGTGGCTATTCGCTTCCGGCAAAGACGGTGCGCGAGATCATCGTCGGCTCGGTCGATGTCATCGTCCAGGCGGCGCGCCTGCGCGACGGCTCGCGCCGCATCACCCACATCACCGAGGTCCTCGGCCTCGAGGGCGACACGCCCATCACCCAGGATCTCTTCGTCTACGAGATGATCGGCGAGGACGAGCACGGCAAGATCATCGGCCGTCACCGTTCCACGGGCATCGGCCGGCCGAAGTTCTGGGACCGCGCCCGGTACTACAACGAGGACAAGCGTCTGGCCGCCGCGCTCGACGCCGCCGATGTCGGCGAGCCGATGAGCTGAGCCCATGCCGGAAATCGACACGCTTGCCATCATCGGACTGGCCGTCATCTGCGCCGGCGGACTTGCCTATGCGCTGATCTACCCCCTGCTGTCGGGCGAGGCGAAGGCTGACAAGCGTCGCGAGGCCGTCGCCCAGACTGCGGCCCGGCCGACGCGCGCCAAGGTCGACGACGTCAGCGCCAAACGCAGCAGTGTCGAGGACACGCTCAAGGAACTGGAGCGACGGCAGAAGAACTCGAACAAGCCGCCGCTGCAGACCCGCATCGCCCAGGCCGGCCTCAGCTGGACCAACCGCAAGTTCTACATCATCTCGGCGGTGCTCGGCGCCGTCGGCTTCCTCGCGCCGCTGATCATGGGACTGTCGCTGCTGCCGGCTGCTGCCAGCGCCGTCGCCTTCGGACTCGGCGTCCCGCAATGGCTCCTGAATTTCCTCAAGAAGAGGCGCATGGTCGCCTTCCTCAATGAGCTCGCCAACTCCGTCGACGTCATCGTGCGCGGCGTGAAGGCCGGCCTGCCGCTCGGGGACTGCCTGCGCATCATCGCGACCGAAGCCCAGGAGCCCGTCCGCAGCGAGTTCCGCTTCATCGTCGAACAGACGACCCTCGGCATCCCCCTCCACGAGGCGGTGATGAAACTCTACGAGCGCATGCCGGTGCCCGAGGCCAACTTCTTCTGCATCGTCGTCTCGATCCAGCAGAAGGCCGGCGGCAACCTGTCGGAGACGCTCGGAAACCTGTCGAAGGTCCTGCGCGACCGCAAGAAGATGAAGTCGAAGATCGTCGCCCTGTCCCAGGAGGCGAAGTCGTCGGCCGCCATCATCGCCTGCCTGCCACCGGCGGTGATGTTCTTCGTCTATATTTCGACTCCACAATACATCTCGCTGCTGTGGACGACCGACATGGGGCGGCTGTTGCTCGCCATCTGCCTGTTCTGGATGTTCACCGGCGTCATGGTCATGCGCAAAATGATCAATTTCGACTTCTGATGGGAGGGCGGAAGCCATGCTGAAGCTCGTCATCGAGAAGCTGCACGACCGCGATTTCGTGATCCAGATGCTGATCGCCATCGCGGTCTGCGCCACCGTGCTGACTTTCGCCTTGCCGCTGCTGGCCGGCGACAATCTCGGCCGCCGAATGAAGGCTGTCTCGGTCGAGCGCAACAAGATCCGCGAGCGCGAACGGGCAAGGCTCGCCAAGGGCGAGCGCATCAGCGTGCGTCGTACGCCCAAGGCCTGGATGATGCAGATCGTCGACGGCCTGCAGCTCGGCAAGCACCTGGCGCAGGAAGAGGCGCGCGAAAAGCTCATCCAGGCCGGCTACCGCGGCCAGGCGCCCTACATCGTCTTCCTGTTCTTCCGCCTGGTCGTGCCGATCGTCACCGCCCTGGCCACCCTCGTCTATCTCTTCGCCGTCAACGATCTCGGTCAGCCGACGGTTGTCCGGATCCTCGCCGCGCTGTTTGCCGCCTATGTCGGCCTGCAACTGCCGATGCTGTTCCTCAAGAACAAGATCGACAAGCGCAAGACCTCGATCCGCCGGGCCTTTCCGGATTCTCTCGACATGCTGCTCATCTGCGTGGAGAGCGGCATGTCGATCGAGATGGCGTTCAAGCGCGTCAGCCAGGAGGTCGGCACCCAGTCGATTCCGCTTGCCGAGGAGCTGACGCTGACGACCGCCGAGCTCAGCTATCTGCAGGACCGGCGCATGGCCTATGAGAATCTCGCCAAGCGCACCGATCTCGACGGCGTCCGCGCCGTCACCATGGCGCTGATCCAGTCGGAGCGCTACGGCACGCCGCTGGCCCAGACCCTCCGCGTGATGGCGCAGGAGAACCGCGACATGCGCATGTCGGAGGCCGAGAAGAAGGCTGCGTCCCTGCCGCCGAAACTGACCGTGCCGATGATCGTCTTCTTCCTGCCCTGCCTCTTCGTCGTCATCATGGGTCCGGCCGCCATCCGCCTCACCGGTGCGAACTGACGATCAGGTGGGCCCGGACCCCATCGGCATCGTGCCGAGCGCGGCCACCTCGTCAGCCGGACCGGCACTCCTTCCGGGGCCGCCGGAGATGACCTTGGCCGTGGCGAGCCGGCGGTAGAGGTTGCGCGAACGCCTGACGGGCCACCAGTCGTAGAACAGGATCTGCGTCGGCCGCCAGTTCGCGACCCATCCGAAGACCGAGATGCCGTCTCGGAGCCCCTCGCGCCAGCCGTCGGGCAAGGACGAGTTGTCCACGGCCCGCGACAGCATGGTGCACAGGGCGAGGACGCAGATGCCGATGGCGAGCGAGATCAGGCCGGCGCGGATCAGCTTGCGGAAATTCTGATCCTCGCCCGCGGCCAGACGCGCGAAGTGCATCTGCAGCACGTCCTCGAGACGGGCGGCGTCCTCTGCCTCGGCTGGCTTGCCTCGGATGCTGAGGGCTATCACGAACCGGCTCCGCCGCGGGGCATACCAGGCCTCGGAGGCGATGTACTGCGCCGCCGTCGTGTTCAGGCTGTTCTCGGTGAAGGGAGAAGGGTCGAACGTCGTGAAAAGCTGTTTGACGTCGTGGACGTCGAGCGCGATCCGGGTCTGCCTTGCCATGGCTTTGTCCTCACTGGCCCGATCCGCGACAGGATGATGACCGGGCCCAGGCGACGAGGCCTGTCAGGCCCTCGCCAGCCGTTCGCGTCGCATCAGAAGCCATCCAACGATGGCGAGGTTCACGAGGTTCCACAGGATGCCGTTGACGAAGGCCGCGTGATAGGAGCGCGTCAGGTCATAGATGACGCCTGAGATCCACCCGCCGAAGGCCATGCCGAGCAGGGTCGCCATCAGCGCGATGCCGACCCGCGTGCCGGCCTCTCCGGGCGAGAAGTACTCGCGCACGATGATCGCGTAACTCGGCACGATGCCGCCCTGGAACAGGCCGAACAGGATTGAGAAGATGTAGAGCGGCGTCAGCGCGTCCGATGTCAGGAACAGCACGAGGGCCAGCCCCTGCAGCGCCGAGCCGAGCAGCAGCGTGGCGAGGCCGCCGATGCGGTCGGCGACGAAGCCCGAGCCGACGCGGCTGATGATGCCGAAGGCGAGCATCAGCGACAGCATCTCCGAGCCGCGCGCCACGCCGTAGCCGAGGTCGGCGCAATAGGCGACGATATGCACCTGCGGCATGGACATGGCGACGCAGCAGGCGACGCCGGCGACCGCCAGAAGCAGCATCAGCGTGTTCGGCGCCAGGCCGAGCGCGGCCGGGCTTGCCGAGCGCGCCAGACTGGTGGAGCCCGCCGCCACGACCGGTGGCGGCCGGCGCAGCAGCAGGGCGAGTGGCAGCATCAGCACGACGACGGAGACTGCAATAATGAGATGTGTCGTCCGCCAGCCGACGCTGTCCAGGGTGAAGCGCACGATCTGCGGCCAGACCGCCCCGGCGAGATAGTTGCCAGAGGCCGCGATGGCGACGGCGATGCCGCGCCGCCGGTCGAACCAGAAGGAGACGTGGGCGAGGAGCGGTCCGAAGACCGCTGCCGAGCCGAGCCCGATGAGCAGGCCATGGGCCACGGCGAAGACATAGATGGACGGCGACAGGGCGGCGGCGACATAGCCGGCGCACAAGAGCAGGCTGCCGCCGATGACGGGAGCCATGATGCCGTATCGGTCTGAGAACCGGCCCATGAGCACGCCGCCGCCGGCAAAGCCGAGCATGGCGAAGGTGTAGGGTAGCGCGGCCTCGCCCCGGCCGACGCCGAAATCGGCCTGAACCGCCGGCATGACCACCACGACCGACCACATGCCGACGCCGCCGATCGTGCCGAGGGCGAGCGCGATGCCGAGCCGCATCCAGGCGGCGGGCCCGTCAATGGCCGATTCCGGGGTGGACTGGTCGTCGCGAAGGGATTGGTGCACCGGGGAGCCTGCCTGCCAGACGGAGGAGCCGGAACGCTATCATCCCGCCGCTGCACAAGACAGCGGCAGCGCGGCGCAGCCGCTGTGCATCGGCGGCCTCCGGGCTGCTCGGTCAGTCGCCTCGTGATCCGCCGATGGCGCCGGCCGCCGCCACGCCGACCCAGGCCGCGATCATGAGGATGCCGCCGGTGGGCGCGGCCATCGGAAACAGCCCGGCGCCCACAAAGGCGCGCATGGCGAGATCGCCGCAGAAGAGCGCCGTCCCTGCCACGAGGCACCAGGCGGAAATGCGGGCGGAAAGATCATGCAGAACGCCGGCCTTCCGCCCGACGGCGATCGCGATGACGGCCGGTGCCTGCAGCGACAGCATGGTGGCCGCCACCGACAGGCTTGTGCCGGCATAGGCATGGCTGGCGAGCGCGGCGAAGACGACACCGGTCGAGCCCATGAGCCCGGCGACGAGAAGGAGGAGGCGGGTGGCTGTCATGGCGAACCGGTGTGCTGGGAGACCGGGCGCCACGATGCAGGTGCGGGCGGCCGGGTCAATGCACCGCAGCGCCCGTCAGCCGATCGCGACGGGAACGGGAAGGGGCAGGGCCGGCTGCACTCTGGCGACGAACGGCTTCCTGGCGGATCCGCGGAGCTGGGCCAGTTCGGCGTCGATCTGCTTTTCGGTCAGCGCCCGGTAGCGGCGCAGCAGCCCGCGGGAATCTGGCGCCGGCTTGCGCCAGCGGCGGCAGAACGAGGAGACGAGCGAGACGAAGATGTTCTCGTCCAGGGCGACGGCGCGGGCCATGGCCTCGAAGGGTTCGATGCGCCCGCGCGCGAGCGCGGAGATCATCGCCTCGCGCTCGATGCCGAGCGTGGCGCCGAGGAGTTCGATGGCGGGGATGACCTGGTCGGTGGCCGCGAACAGGGTGAGGGCCTCCGCGAGCGACTTGGTCCCCGCCTTCACGTCGCGTCGCACCTCATGGACGTTCGCCTGCGAATCCTGGTGCAGACGCATCCGCCGGATCTTCGCCGGAATGGCCTCGGACGCGATCTTCTGCGCCTCCAGGACGGCCTCGCGGTCGAGGCGCTCGAAAAGGGTGGACTTCAGGTGGTCCGGAACGACGAGCGCGAGCCTGTGGGCGTCTTCCGCCTCGAGCTCAGGCCGGTTGCAGAGCTGGATCTGCAGGCCGATGTCGTGGGAGGCGCGCGTCACCAGGCGCGAAAAGGCCTTGCGCGACAGCTTGACGAACCTGTTGGCGGAAAGCGTCCGCACGGTGCGGGCATCGCCGGCTTCGGCGAGGGCCTCGGCCGCCTCGCTGGTCAGGTCCTCGCGTTCGGCCATGACGCGGGTGTCGATGAAGCGTCGCTGCTTGCCGAGATTGAGGATGGTCGCCGGCTCGGGGGTCGCGTGGCCCAGCGAGATTTCGGCGATCAGCTCCTCGTCCTTGTCGATGACCGCGAAGGTGCGCGGCAGGTCGAGATCGAGGGCGCCGAAACTGCGGGCGAAATGGACACGCCGCTCGATCGGCATGGGCGGCAGAAGGTGGGCGACAATGCGGTCGAGGCGCTCCTGGGCCTTGGCCGAAGGGCGGGGCCGGTCCGGGCCGAACTGTCCGAGAACGCTGGTCACCAGCGCCTGCTGCGCCTCAGGAGGCAGTTGCTCCACGGCGGCCAGAACCTGTTCGACGGGGTTTTCGAGGGAAGGGAGCATGCCGGACCACGACGGGGGAGTGACGGTAGGAGAATGCCTCCACTTCGATAACGTTACGTAAATGGAAACGCGCTGCGGGACCCGCGTCAGTTGCAGTCCATCATTCAACCATATGGTTGATTAAATCCGGCGGACGTTCCATCATTAACCACATGGTTGAATTATCTCCGTCCCGGCTCGACGCCATCTTCCACGCCCTCGGTGACGCCACGCGCCGCGACATGCTGCTGCGCCTTGCCGAAGGGGACCAGACGGTAGGCCGGCTGGCAGAGCCCTTCGCCATGTCGCTTGCCGCCGCGTCCAAGCACATCAAGGCGCTGGAGGGCGCCGGGCTCATCACCCGCGAGATCCGTGGCCGCACCCACTGGTGCCGCCTCGCCCCGGGCCCGCTCGCCGACGCCCACGAATGGCTCGGCTTCTACGAGCGCTTCTGGACCGGTCGCCTCGACGTGCTTGCGCGCCTGCTGCGCGAGGAGGACGGCGCGGAGACTTCCAACCCCCAGGGAGACGCATCATGACGGAACTCGTGACGCTGCATCCCTACGGCGCGCTGACGGAACCCGCGACGCTCACCATCCGCCGGATGCTGCCGGGGCCGGCAGAGCGCGTCTGGGCCTATCTCACCGACAGCGATCTTCGCTGCAAATGGCTGGCCGCGGGCATCATGGAGATGAAGGCCGGCTCCGCCTTCGAACTCGTCTGGCGCAACAGCGAACTCGACGATCCCCCGAGCCAGCGCCCCGAGGGCTTTCCCGAGGAGCACCGCATGGCGGGCCGCATCCTCGAGGCCGATCCGCCGCGCCGCCTCGTCATCACCTGGGGGAAGGAGGGAGGTTCAGTGGCTTTCGATCTGGAGCCGAAGGGCAGCGAAGTGCTGCTCACCGTCACCCACCATCGGCTCGCCGACCGGAATTCCATGCTCAATGTCTCGGCTGGCTGGCACATGCATCTGGACGTGCTGGTGGCTCGCGTCACGGGCGGGCCTCGCCAGCCCTTCTGGTCCGGATGGAGCCGTCTGAAGGCCGAGTACGAACGGCGCCTGCCCGTGTAACCTGTCCCTGGCTCCCGGCTATCGGGCGATCTGCGTCGCCCGGCATCTCAACGTCACCGACCGCCTTGGCCCGAGCCGTCGGGTCAGGGCCTTTTCGGCCTTCGCGCCTGGTCCATGACCACCGAGATCACGGTAGTGGTTGCGGGACAGCAGCAGCCCTTGATCCGGTTCCGCTCCGCGGCCGAACAGGAAACCGAGGCGGGCCCGCGCCAGCCGGGCCTTCGCCGCCAGTCCGTAGTCGTCGATTCCCAGCGCAAAGACGGCGGCGCGGCGATCGGCCTCGCCCCGCCGGCTCACCTGGTCGAGGAAGCCGCGCACCTCGCGAATCCATCCCTCGTCCAGCACCACGCCCGGGCGGACGAACATCAGCCAGGGCGCCTTGGTGCCCGCAGCCGCTGCCGAGAGCCGCGCTCCAACATCGGCGGGCCCTTGCACGAACCGGCAGCCGGCGACATCGGCGACGGCCTCCGTCCCGTCTTCCGAACCTCCATCGGCGACCACCGCCTCGACGATGAGCCCGTCGGCCGCGCCGGCGACGAGCGCAGCGAGGGTCGGCACCAGGCGGCGCTCGTCGTTCAGGGTGGGGATGATGACGCTGATCACGGCGGGGGAACATTCCTTTCGCAGTGCAGTATAATCGCGGGGCGCGGCATTCATCCAGCCTTCATCGCGCCGTCACGAAACGGCCCTCAGGGCCTGATCAATGGCGTCGCGGTTGAAATGAAGCCGTGAAAGCGCCTAAAGAAACGCGCCGCAGCAATCGGCCCCGTCCGGCGTCGGTGCAGCGCAAGACAAGACCGGGAATTCGACCATGACGCAATGGGTCTTCACCTTCGGCGACGGCAAGGCCGAGGGGCAGTCGAGCATGCGCGACCTGCTCGGAGGCAAGGGCGCCAACCTCGCCGAGATGTCGAACATGGGCCTGCCCGTGCCGCCCGGTTTCACCATCACCACCGGGGTCTGCACCTGGTACTACGCCAACGGGCGCAGCTATCCTGCGGAGCTGACCGCACAGGTCGAGGCGGGCCTCGCCCGGATCGGCGCGCTCACCGGCAAGCTCTTCGGGGATTCGGCCAACCCGCTGCTCGTCTCGGTGCGCTCGGGCGCCCGCGCCTCCATGCCCGGCATGATGGACACCATCCTCAATCTCGGCCTCAACGACATCACCGTCGAGGCCGTTGCGTCAGGCTCGGGCGACGCTCGCTTCGCCTACGACAGCTACCGTCGCTTCATCCAGATGTACTCGAATGTCGTGCTCGACGTGGACCACCACAATTTCGAGGAGATCCTCGAGGTCTACAAGGAGCGCAAGGGCCTGACCCTCGACACGGACCTGTCGGCGGATGATTGGAAGCACCTCGTCGGCGAGTACAAGAAGCGTGTCGAGGAAGAGACCGGCGCCGCCTTCCCGCAGGACCCGCGCGAGCAGCTCTGGGGCGCCGTCGGCGCGGTGTTCTCGTCCTGGATGAACCAGCGCGCCATCACCTATCGCCGCCTGCATGCGATCCCCGAGAGCTGGGGCACGGCGGTCAACGTCCAGGCCATGGTCTTCGGCAACATGGGCGAGACCTCGGCGACCGGCGTCGCCTTCACCCGCAACCCCTCCACCGGCGCCAAGGAACTCTACGGCGAGTTCCTGATCAATGCTCAGGGCGAGGATGTGGTGGCCGGCATCCGTACGCCGCAGAACATCACGGAGGTCGCGCGCATCGCCGCCGGGTCGGACAAGCCGTCGATGGAGACCGCGCTCCCCGAGGTCTATCGGCAGTTCATCGCGGTGGCTGCGACGCTGGAGAAGCACTACCGCGACATGCAGGACCTCGAGTTCACGGTGGAGCGCGGCAAGCTGTGGATGCTGCAGACCCGCAATGGCAAGCGTACCGCCAAGGCGAGCCTCAGGATCGCCGTCGAACTCGCCAATGAGGGCGTGCTGACCCGCGAGGAGGCCGTCTCGCGCGTCGAGCCCGCTTCGCTCGACCAGCTCCTGCATCCGACCATCGATCCCAAGGCCGAGCGCCGCGTGCTCGCCACCGGCCTGCCGGCTTCGCCGGGCGCCGCACAGGGCGAGATCGTCTTCAATTCCGATGAAGCGGAGGCCATGAAGGCCGCCGGCCACAAGGTGATTCTGGTCCGCGTCGAGACGAGCCCCGAGGACATCCACGGCATGCACGCGGCCGAAGGCATCCTCACCACCCGTGGCGGCATGACCAGTCATGCCGCGGTCGTCGCGCGCGGCATGGGCAAGCCCTGCGTCTCCGGCGCCGGCTCGCTGCGCGTCGACTACCAGGCGCAGACCATGACCATCGCCGGCAAGGTGCTGAAGAAGGGCGACGTTGTCACCATCGACGGCTCGACCGGTCAGGTGCTCCTTGGCGAGGTGCCGATGCTGCAGCCGGAGCTCTCGGGCGAATTCGCCACCCTCATGGGCTGGGCCGACGCCGTCCGCCGCCTCAAGGTCCGCACCAATGCCGAGACGCCGGCGGATGCGCGCGTCGCCGTGAAGTTCGGCGCCGAGGGCATCGGCCTCTGCCGCACCGAGCACATGTTCTTCGACGAGGACCGCATCGTCGCCGTGCGCGAGATGATCCTCGCCGACGACGAGAAGGGCCGCCGCGCCGCCCTCGCCAAGCTTCTGCCGATGCAGCGCTCGGACTTCGTCGAGCTGTTCGAGATCATGGCGGGCCTGCCGGTCACCATCCGCCTTCTCGACCCGCCGCTGCACGAGTTCCTGCCGCACACCGATGCCGAGATCGCCGAGGTTGCCGCTGCCATGGGCGCCGATCCGAAGAAGCTGAAGGCGCGCGCCGAGGAACTGCACGAGTTCAACCCGATGCTCGGCTTCCGCGGCTGCCGCCTCGCCGTCGCCTACCCCGAGATTGCGGAGATGCAGGCCCGCGCCATCTTCGAGGCTGCCGTTCAGGCGGCGCAGAAGAGCGGCAAGCCCGTCGTTCCCGAGGTCATGGTGCCGCTGGTCGCCACCAAGGCCGAGTTCGACCTGGTCAAGGCGCGCATCGTCGCCATGGCCGACGCCGTCATCAAGGAGACAGGCGCGAGCCTCGACTACATCGTCGGCACCATGATCGAGCTGCCGCGCGCCGCGCTTCAGGCCGGCCGCATTGCCGAGACCGCCGAATTCTTCTCCTTCGGCACCAACGATCTGACGCAGACCACCTTCGGCATCTCCCGCGACGATGCCGCAAGCTTCCTCAACCCCTATCTCGCCAAGGGCATCATCGAGGTCGACCCCTTCGTCACCCTCGACCAGGAGGGTGTCGGCGAGCTTGTCCAGATCGCCGCCGAACGCGGCCGCAAGACGCGGCCCGACATCAAGCTCGGCATCTGCGGCGAGCATGGCGGCGACCCTGCCTCCATCCACTTCTGCGAGAAGGTGGGGCTCGACTACGTGTCCTGCTCGCCCTTCCGCGTGCCGATCGCGCGGCTTGCGGCGGCCCAGGCCGCTCTCGGCAAGGCTGCGGCGGGGCAGGCCTGACGGTCTCGCCGGGGACGACTGCGCACCGTATTCATCCCGATCTTCAACTCCTCGCCGCATGAGAGATCATTTCCTCTCAAGGTTGAGGAGGGCGGGATGTTCTACGGTGGGCTGCGGCAGTCAAAATACGACAAGGAGCGGGCAAACATCGTCGGCTCGCTTCTGGAGCTTCGCCGCGGACTGGCGACGCTTCCGCAAAAGAAGCCGGGCAATTTCCTGCTCGGAACCTGGAACATCAGGGAGTTTGGCGGCAACAAGTACGGCGGCCGGACGAGCGAAGCGCTCTATTGCATTGCCGAGGTTCTGGACAAGTTTGACCTGGTGGCGATCCAGGAGGTCCGGCCGGATCTGGCAGCCCTTGATGAAATCCTTCGTCTGCTGGGCCGTGACTACGATCGCATATACACGGACGTGAGCTACGCCAAGGGCGGGAACCAGGAGCGATTGTGCTTCATCTGGGATCGGCGGCGGGTCAGGTTCTCTGGCCTGGCAGGCGAACTGGTCCTGCCCGAGACGAAGTCCAAGGAACTCAGCCAGATTGCGCGTTCGCCCTTCATCTGCGGCTTCCAGACGGGGTGGGCGCGCTTCAATCTTTGCACCGTCCACATCTACTACGGGAAATCGGCTCCCAACGAACCCAGGCGGGTCGCGGAGATCGACGAGACCGCAAAGCTCCTCGCTGCCAAGGCAAAGGACTACATCAAGCTTGATGAGCGTTACAAGAATTACTCCCCGGAGAATATGGTTCTGCTAGGAGATTTCAATATATTCAAGACGACGGACGAAACATTCAAAGCCATGTCGAAACACGGCTTTGTCCTTCCCGACGAGCTGGCGAAAGGCAAATTGAGTGGCTCGAATGTCAGCAAGGACAAATTCTATGATCAGATTGCCTTCTACAAGAAGGTGCGGGACATTGAGAACACCGCCGCCGGGATCTTTGACTTTTACGAACATGTCTTTCGGGAAGGGGACGAGGCGAGATTTCGAGCGTCTGGTCAGGTGGAAGAGGGCGCCAGCTTCAAGGATTGGCGGACCTACCAGATGTCTGACCACCTCGTGATGTGGACTGAGTTCAAGGTCGACAAGGCCGACGACTACCTTCGGCAACTCATCGGCTGAACCAGCCGGTCTGGTGCGCTGAGTCCAGAGCCGCTGGAGTCACGCACCTGTCGGCGAGGTGACCCCTTAGTCGAGGTGGAGCGCTCCATTGCTTTGTGCGACGGTGCGTTGCCCAACGCCGCAAACGCCGAGACGATCGACCGTGAATCAACCTTCTGGCGCAGTCCCGCCCCCCGCCGGGCTCATCTTCGTCGCCGTCATGCTGGTCGCGGGGCCGCTCCTCGCCTTCCTGTTCAAGACCAATCCCTCGCTGGTGGCGTCGATCCCCGGTCTGATGTGGCTGCTCGGGGTCGCCCTCGTCTTCGACGTCGCCGTCAATCTTCTGTCCATACAGGGGCGGATGGCGGGGCCGCTGCCGATGGCCTGGCGCGCCGGTGGCTTCATCGCTGGCGGCCTCGCCCATGTGGCCACGGCGGCGTTGCTCGGTTGAGCGCCATGGTTCCTGTCTCGGTCGAGGCCGTCAGGGCCGGCGGAAAGCGTGCCATGGCGGCCGCCCTCGCCGCGATCGAGACCGAAGCCGCCACCGAGGCGCTGGCTTGCTTCCTCGACGAGGCCTGCCTTGCGGCGCGCGGGGCGACCCTCGGCCTCACCGGCCCGCCGGGTGTCGGCAAGTCGACGCTCACCAATGCGCTCGTCGCGGGCTGGCGAGGGGTCGGCGAGACGGTCGGCGTCATCGCCATCGACCCTTCGTCCCGCCGCACCGGCGGGGCACTCCTCGGCGACCGGGCCCGCATCTCGACCGATCCCGCTGACCGCGGCGTCTTCGTGCGCTCCATGGCGGCGCGCGACCGGCTCGGCGGGCTGTCCGACCAGACGGTGGCGGCCATGGTGATCATGCGCGCGGTCTTCGACCGGGTGCTCATCGAGAGCGTCGGCATCGGCCAGTCGGAGGCCGATGTCGCGATGGTCGCCGATACGGTGGTGCTCTGCATCCAGCCAGGATCCGGCGATAGCCTGCAGTTCATGAAGGCGGGCGTCATGGAACTGCCGGACGTCATCGTCGTCACCAAGGCCGACATGGGCGCCCCGGCGCAGCGC
>CAZPMD010000094.1:13322-18257 GCA_964587395.1 uncultured Hyphomicrobiales bacterium | reverse complement strand
GGCCGTCGGGCCGTCCAACGTCGGGGCGACCGAAGCGACCGCCGGGGCCACCGGGAAGGAGAGCGCCGCCGGGCGAGCCGGGCAAGGGTCTGCCGATGCCCGGCCCCGGGGGCATACCGGGACCACCCGGCCGACCAAAGCCGGGACCGCCGGGACCCGGGAAGCCCGGGCGGCCCCCGGGGCCAGGCCGCACGAAGCCCGGACCGCGCGGTCCGACCGGAGGACGGATCACGACGGGGTCGCGGCGCGGCCGCACGAAGCGATGCACCACGATCGGCGCTGCGATCAGCGCAGCGGCTCCGACCATCGGCAGCACGCCCCATGTCGGCGGCGGCGGAGGTGGCAGGACATAGACCGGCGCGACCGGCGGCCCCATATAGGGCGGGGCGACGATCACCACGTCGTCATAGAAGGAGGGCGGCGCCGGCTCCCAGTAGTCGGGCTCGTAGACCACCTCCACCTCGGGAAGGGGCGGCGGAATGTCGTCGTAGATCACCTCGTCGAAGGTCGGCGGCGGCGCCACCGGTGCCGAGAGCCGGCCCAGACGCAGGCGCGCTTCCTCGGAATGTGGCCCGCGCGGATAGGTCCGCAGATAGGTCCAGTAGGCCTGCGGCGAGTTCGTCCGCACGGTGCGGCGCCAGACATGGGCCTCCCGCTTGGCGGCGAGCAGGCGCTTGACTCGCTGGGCGAGCGGATCGTTCGGATAGACCCGCAGGAAGGCCTGATAGCCTTCGATCGTGTCCCGCTCGATGGCGAGGGCATAGGCCTCCTGGGCGGACAGGCCCTCCATCGGCCGCTCGGCCGCAGGCGGCGGAGCCGGAGGTGCCGCACCTGTCGGCTGTTCCTCGCCGGCGTTGAGGACCGGAATCGGCGGCGCGAGGCGCGCCGTCTCCCAAGGCGTGTCGCGGCCATTGGTCAGTTGATGAACGCGCAGCCTTGCGCGCGCGATGGCCTGATCGACCGGCAGCCCGGGGGTGCTGAGCTGCTCGGCCAGGGCCGTAGCGAAGTGCCCGTAGGCCGCCTCATTCGGCGCCGAGACGGCACCGGGCGCGGCGGCTGAAGCGATCAGCAGGCCAGGTGCCGCGTCCAGCAGGCCGATGCCGGCCCGCACCGGCGCGCCGACATCGCCAAAGGGATGCTGGCGCGAGACATCCAACAGGACGATCCTGGCGCGCGAGGGGATGGCAGCCATCGCGCGCACCAGGTCGTTCAGCCGGATGCCGCTGATCGGCACGTCGCTCTCACCCTGGATCACCGCGTCGGATGGCAGGAGGTAGCTGTCGCTCTCGTGCTGCAGACCGAGGCCGGAAAGATAGACGACGGCGACGGCGTCAGGACCGGCTTCGCGCAGCTGGGCGATGAAATTGGCGATCGCCTGACGCAGCTCGGCCTGCGGCAGGTCAGCCCCCTCCACCGTAGAGAAGCCGAGATCGCGCAGCGTGCGTGCAATCAGGCCCGCATCGTTCAGGGCGCCTGGTATCGGATTGGTCTGGTAGGCGCCCGTCCCGAGGACCAGCGCAAGCCGGGTCTCGGTCTGGGCATGGGCGGGTGCAAGCATCAGCATCGATGCGACGAACAACCCGAGAAGACGGTGGATCATGCAAGACCTCCTGATCGGGCACCGCCCAGCGAGCCTGGGATGGAAACCTGACGGCAGAACCGGGCGAAATATAGACTGTCTAGGCCTGGTCGAGCCACGGTGTCTTGCGCCCGATCAAAGGCGTTCCCGCACAGCGGATCTGAGAACCGGCAGCAAGTCGGCATCGAACCAGGGATGGCGCTTCAGCCAGCCGGAGTTGCGCCATGAGGGGTGGGGCAGGACGAAGACGGCCGGTGCCATGCCCGCCCTGGCGATGGCCCGCCAGTTGGCGACGGTTTCCGTGAGCGACGGCCGCCTGAGGCCGCCAAGGTCCAGCCTGTCGAGGTGATAGGCCTGGGCGGCGGCGCCGATGGCGAGCACCAGGTCGATCTGCGGCATGGCAGCCATCAGCCGGTCGTGCCAGGCCAGCCGGCACTCGCGGCGCGGCGGCAGGTCGCCCCCCTTGGCGTCGAGGCCGGGAAAGCAGAACCCCATCGGCACGATGGCGATGCGGCTGCGATCATAGAAGGTGGTCTCGTCGACCCCCATCCAGGCGCGCAACCTGTCTCCCGACGGGTCGGTAAAGGGGCGCCCTGAGGCGTGGACCCGGGTTCCCGGCGCCTGCCCGGCGACGAGGATACGCGCCGTCGCCGACGGCCAGGCGACGGGACGTGGTTCGTGGGGCAGCGGTGCGCCGCACGGCTGCTCGACGCAGATGCGGCAGGCGGCGATGGCGCGGGTGAGATCGGTCAGGCTCTCCACGCGCCCTGTCTATCACGCCGCCGCACTGGGACGCGCGGCCATGGCGGCATGCCAGCGCTTCAGGTCGACGAAGTCATCCGGCACGGCGACGCGGGTCGGCCTTAGGAAGTCGATGCCGATCATCCCGGTGATGTCGGCATTGGTGAAGCGGTCGCAGCAGATGAAGTCGCGACCCTTCAACTGCCGGTCGAGAAAGGCCAGTTCGTCGACGATCCGCCCCTTGTTGACCTCGCCCCATTCCTTGACCTGCGGGACCTCCATCGCAGCCATGGCCGGATGCAGGTGGCGGAAGGCCGAGGCGATGGTCGAGAGCAGGTTCAGCTCCATGCGGCGCGACCACATCTCGACCTCGCCGATCTCCTTCGGCGTGCGGCCGAACAGGTTGGGCTCCGGATGAAGCGCCTCGATATACCGGCAGATGGCGATGGATTCACAGAGGACCGAACCATCGTCGAGTTCCAGCGCCGGGGTCCGCTGGCGTGGATTGATGGCGGCGTAGCTCTCCGACTTCTGCTCCATCTTGCCGAGATCGATGGTCACCTTCGGGATGTCGATGCCCTTCTCGGCGAGGAAGACGCGCACGCGGCGCGGATTGGGGGCGAGCGGGGTGTCGTAGAGCTTCACGGGAGATCCTCCGGTCTCGGCAGGCTTGTTATCGTGTAAATGCACCATGGTGCCTGCCACCGGTCAACCCGGTCGGGGGAGGCCGAACGGGAGAGCCTGTGGAGCGGCGCTGGGGATCAGCGACGGGGGCCGAACAGCGCCCGGCGCAGGGCACCGATGTTCTGGGCTTCCGCGGGCGCTGGCGTCTCCTCCGCCAGCAGCACTTGCGGCTGGGCGGCAATGGAGGGGCTGGCGATGGCCGGCAGGGCCTCCATCACGCGCTCGGCGGGAAAGGTCACTGTCACCTCCGTGCCGACGCGCACCGTCGACTTCAGGGTGAAGGTGCCGCCATGCATGGAGACGAGTCCCTGCACGATGGGCAAGCCGAGGCCCGTGCCCTGCTCGGCGCTCTTGATGGCGTTCGACCCCTGCCCGAAGTTGGACAGGACGATCGGGATCTCGTCCTCGGGAATGCCGGCACCGGTGTCCTTCACCGAGACATACTGGCCGCCCGACGACGTCCAGCCCACCTTGAGGGTTATCTCGCCGCCGGCCGGGGTGAACTTGATGGCGTTGGACATCAGGTTCAGCACGATCTGCCGGATGGAGCGCTCGTCGGCCCACAGTTTCGGCATGTCCGGCTCGAAACGCTCGACGATGGTGACGCCCTTGTTCTTGGCGCGGACCTTGAGCAGGTGGTGGCAGTCCTCGACCACGAAGGAGAGCGTCAGCGCCTCCTCGTTGAGGTCGTAGCGGCCTGCCTCGATGCGCGACAGGTCGAGGATCTCGTTGATCAGCGACAGGAGATGCTGACCCGAGGAATGAATGTCGCCGGCATACTCCGCATATTGCGGCGAGGAATGCGGCCCGAACATTTCGCCCTTCATCACCTCGGAAAAGCCGAGGATGGCGTTGAGCGGCGTGCGCAGTTCATGGCTCATCTGGGCGAGGAACTGCGACTTGGCGACATTGGCCATCTCGGCGTTGCGCCTGGCCTCGTCGGAATTGGTCTTGGCGGTCTCCAGCTCGCCGATCAGCGCATCCTTCTCGGCCCGCGCCTCGATGGTGGCGAGATTGGTCTGGTAGAGACGCGCCGAGATGATGGCGAAGAACATCAGCGTTCCCACCGCCATGGCGGCGAGGACAGCGCCCTGCATGCCATGCAGGAGCAGGAAGTACGCGATCACCACCACGGCCACCGGCAGCGACGAGGCGAAGACGGCCACGGGCACGGTCGATCCGATCATCGCGGAGACGGCGACGACGATCAGCATGCCGACGAGAAGGAAGGTGCTGGCCTCCGCCGCCGAGGACCGCGTGACGATGAGCAGCGCGAGGACCCAGGCGAGGCCGAGGACGGTCTCGGCGAGCACGAAGCGCATCCGCCAGGACTGCAGGTCAGCCTTGTCCGGCGGCACCTTCAGGAAAGCGCGCGCCATGAGCACGCAGAAGCCATGGGCAGCGAGCACCACACCCCCGCCCGCGACACCCATGATCGGATTGCTGACCCATCCGGCGACCCAGCCGGTGGCAATGGCGATGAGCGCGACCGCGAGGCCGGCCGACTGCTTGTTCTGCGCGAAGACGCGCATGAGCTCGTATTCGAAGGACCGTTTCGTACCGGTGGTCGAGGTCAGGCGATCGCGGGCATCCCGGACCTGACGCACGACGCGCTTGCGGCTCTGGGCGTGCTCGCGCGCCCGCTCGGCTTGCCGCTCCTCGGCCCGCCCGTCTGCCGCCTCAACGCCCATGCGAGGGCACCTCTCCAACGCAACGCCACAACGACCGAAATGTGGCAGCACTTGATTAACGGCGGGTCGAAATCCATGGTAAACGAACCATGAACGTCGCGTCCCGACGACGATTCGAAACCCGTCCAGCACACCATGCTCACCGGCTCCATGCCGCGCTTCTCCCGTTTCCGCAGCCTGCGGCCCAATACAGCCTTCCTCTGGCTGGTTCTGGCGGTTGCAGCCGTGACGATCGTCGCG
>CAZPMD010000094.1:8229-13312 GCA_964587395.1 uncultured Hyphomicrobiales bacterium | reverse complement strand
GTCAGGCAGGCGATCCAAGGCGGCAAGACGGGAGTGACGATCAGCGGCCACGCACGCATCGTCGATGGCGACAGCCTCGTGATCGCCGGCGTGGAGATCCGCCTCTACGGCATTGATGCCCCCGAACTCTTCCAGCGCTGCACGCGCGAAGGGCGCGACGTGCGCTGCGGGCGGGAGTCGGCGCGTTCGCTGATCGCCCTCGCGGCCGGCCAGCCCCTGTCCTGCGAGCGGCGGGACATCGACCGCTTCGGCCGGACCGTTGCCGTGTGCAGGGTCGACGACGTCGACCTGGGGCGGGCGCAGGTCGTGGCAGGTCACGCGGTCGCCTATGGCGCCTATCACCAGGACGAGGCGGTCGCCCGCGCGGCCCGCCGGGGCCTCTGGGCCGGCGAGTTCGTGCGTCCCCGCGAATGGCGCGACCGCCACCGCCCGGGCGCATCGCCGGAGAGCTGATAGCCTTGCCCTAAATGCCTCTGATCCTGTGGCTTTCGGGAAAGAGTAACCTTCCGTTAACCATGAGCGACCAGATTGGGGTGGCGAGCGATGCGCCTCGCGCCCGGTTCTTCTCATGGCTGCGACGCCGCTCGACCTTCTCTGGCCTGTGCTGATTGCGCTCTGCGTCTTCCTCGTCCTCGCAGGTCACGTGACCGTCGAGAGCGGGCTGGTGCGCGCCAAGCACAGCGTCAATGCGGCGGCCAAGGCGCTGGTCCAGATCGGCATTGCCGTTCTGGCCGCCTGGTTCGCCGGATTCGGGATCATGAATGCCGGCGGACCGCTGGCGGGCGACGGGCCGTTCATGCCCTCCGACGGCGGCAGTGACCTGGTTCTGGCGATCGTCATCGCCTGCGCCGCAGCGACCCTGCTCTCCGGGCCTCTCGCCGAGCGGACCACCCTGCGCGGCTATGCGGCCTTCGTCGCCGTCTTCTCCCTCGCCGTCTTTCCCGTCATCGTCCACTGGGCCTGGGCCCACGGCGAGACGCCCGGCTGGCTCCGGGGGCTGGGTTTCGTCGATCTCGCCGGAGCGGGGGTCATCCACGTCGCCGGCGGCGCTGCCGCCCTCGCCGCGGCGTTGTTCGTCGGACCCCGCACCGGGCGCTTCAACGGCACGCGCCGGGCGCTCGTGGTGCAGAGCCAGAGCTTTCCCTTCGCGGCGTTCGGCGTCATGCTCCTGTGGCTCGGCTGGTTCGGCATCGCCATCAGCCAGACCATGGCCGCCGGCCTTGCCCTGGCCCCTGTCGTGATCAACCTGATCCTCGCCGGCGCCGGCGCGATCCTGGCGACGTTCCTGGCGAACCAGATCCGCCCCTCGACCGTAACGGTGGTGCACATCATCCACGCGACGATCGCTGGCGTGGTCGCGGCCTCCGCCGCCGCCCATCTCCTCCATCCGCTCGGGGCGATCGCTCTCGGCGTCGGCGGCGCGCTCGCGAGCCTCGCCGGCACGAGGCTGCTGGAGCTGATGGAGATCGACGATGCCCTGGGCCTAGCCCCGTCCCATCTGTTTGCCGGCGCCCTCGGCGTGCTTGCCGTCGCTGCCTGCCGGCCCGAAACCTTGATGAACACGCTGGCCGTCCAGGTTGCGGGCCTGCTGGCCATCATCTCATGGTCTGCCGCGGTCATGGCGGCGGCGGCCTTCGCACTGCGCCTGGTGATGCGCGTCAGGGTCGGCGCCGAGGACGAGCGCATCGGACTCAACGTCACCGAACATGCCATGACCACCGACGTCGCCATGCTGGTGAGCCAGCTCGGCGCGCTGACCATGAACTCAGGTTCCTTCGCCTATCTGGAAGCCGATGCCGACGGGGAACTCGGCCAGATCGCCCGCGAGTACAACCGTGCCATCGATATCTTCCAGGCCCAGATCAAGGGGGTGAAGGAGAAGCTCAGCCTCGCCGAGGCGGCAGCGGAACAGGCCGAGGAGGTCAATCTCCGCCTTTCCTCCGATGTCGAGGACCGCGACATCCGGCTCGAGGCGGCGACACGCGAGGTCGCCTTCCTGACCCAGGAGGTCAGCCGCGCCCTCATCGCCGTGGAGACGCTGAAGGGCGTCAGGGCCGGCCTCCTGCGGCTGATCGGCCGAACCTTCCGCCAGCCGATCGAGCGCCTCCACCTGATGGCGCGCCGCGCGGCGGCCAGCCGCAACGCCGCCGACATCGATGCGCTGATCGAGGCAGCGCGCGAGGAATCGGCCCGCCTCGCCCGCCGTCTCGCCGACGTGCTGGACTATGCGCAGGCTTCCGCCATCGAGACGCCGCCCTCCGGAGACCAGGCACCGGTCGAGAAGATCATCGGCGAGATCAACCTTCTCTATCGCCCGCGCGCCGAAGCCGAGGGCATCAAGCTCCGTGTCGTCTGGACGCCGGAGATCTCCACCATGGTCGCCAGCAGTGTCGCCCTGCGGAAGATCATGGGCGAGATGGTCGGCCACGCGATCAAGGCCACGTCGCGGGGCGGCATGGTCAACTTCTCGACCAAGGAGGGTGCTGCCGGCGAACTCGTCATCGACGTCACCGATTCAGGGCGCGGCGTCTCGCCTGGAGAGCTCGCGCAGGCTCTCGATCCCCTCGGACAGGAACAGGCCGCGCACGAGGATGGCGAACTCGGGCTAGCCCTGGTCAAGAGGCTCGTCGACCTGCACGGCGGGGCGCTGACCATCCGGTCCAAGCCGGGCATCGGCACGCAGGTGCGAGCCACCATCAAGGCCGAGCATCTCGGCAAGGCCCTGGCTCTGGCGAGCTGAGCCACGCGGGCCACGTCAAATCCCCGCTGCCGCCTCGGGTCTCGACCTGACGGGCCGGATGCGGCATGGTCCGCCCTCCCGCGATCCTGCGCATTGCCGAGCCGACACGCCGACCATGGCCAACCATCTCTTCGATCTCGTCCGCCTCTACGGTACCGAACCCGCCAAGACCTTCATCGAGACCGAGGACGGCACCGTCTTCACCTATGACGACCTCTTCGCCGCGACGGGCCGCTTCGCCCATGCACTGGTGGCGAGCGGCGTGAAGCCCGGCGATCGGGTGGCGGTGCAGGTGGAGAAGTCGCCGGGAGCGATCTTCCTCTACCTCGCCTGCGTGCGGGCAGGCGCCGTCTTCCTGCCGCTGAACACCGGCTACACCCTCGCCGAGATCGAGTATTTCCTGTCAGACGCAGAGCCCTCGCTGGTCGTCTGTGATCCGGGCAGGCGCGAGGGCATCGCCGAGGTCGCGGCACGCACCGGCGTTCCCGCCGTGGAGACGCTCGGACGCGGCAAGGACGGCTCGCTCTGGAACAAGGCGAACGCGCAGGAGCCGGTCTTCGACACGGTGTCCCGGGACGCCGACGACCTCGCTGCGATCCTCTACACCTCCGGGACCACAGGGCGCTCCAAGGGCGCCATGCTCACCCACGACAACCTCGCCTCCAACGCCCTGACGCTGAAGGACTACTGGAAGTTCACCAAGGACGACGTGCTGCTGCACGCCCTGCCGATCTTCCACACCCACGGGCTCTTCGTCGCCACCAACACCATCCTGATGGCCGGTGCCTCCATGCTGTTCCTGCCGAAGTTCGACGCCGACAAGGTGTTCGAGCTGATGCCGCGGGCGACCTGCCTGATGGGCGTACCGACCTTCTATGTCCGCCTCGTGCAGGACGCCCGGCTCACCCCCGGCGCGACCCGCCACATGCGGCTCTTCATCTCCGGATCGGCGCCACTGCTCGCCGAGACCCACCGCGCCTTCCGCGAGAAGACCGGCCAGGCGATCCTCGAGCGCTACGGCATGACCGAGACCAACATGAATACCTCCAACCCCTATGACGGCGAGCGCGTCGCCGGCACGGTAGGCTTCCCTCTGCCGGGGGTGGAACTGCGCGTGACCGATCCGGAGACCGGAGCGGCGATCCCGCAGGGCGAGATCGGCATGATCGAGGTGAAGGGCCCGAACGTCTTCAAGGGCTACTGGCGGATGCCGGAGAAGACCGCCGCCGAGTTCCGCGCGGATGGCTTCTTCATCACCGGCGACCTCGGCAAGATCGATCCCGACGGCTATGTCCACATCGTCGGTCGCGGCAAGGACCTCGTCATCTCCGGCGGCTACAACGTCTATCCGAAGGAAGTGGAGACCGAGATCGACGGCATGGCCGGGGTCTTCGAGAGCGCCGTGATCGGCGTGCCGCATCCCGACTTCGGCGAGGGCGTCACCGCCGTCGTGGTCCCGACCCCCGGAGCGAAGCTGGACGAGGGCACGATCCTCACCGCGCTAGAGGCGCGTCTCGCCAAGTTCAAGCTGCCGAAGCGGGTGATCGTGGTCGATGACCTGCCGCGCAACACCATGGGTAAGGTGCAGAAGAACGTTCTGCGCGAGACCTACAAGGGCATCTACGGGGCGTGAGGGCTCACCGCCCTTCGTATCGCGCCAGCACCCGGTCGACGAAGACCCCCGCCGCACCGAGATAGCCGGCGGGGTCGAGGAGTTCGGCGAGGCGGTCGCGCGACGCCTGGCGCGTGATCTTCTCGTCCTCGGCCAGAACGTCGAGAAGCGCCATGCCCTCGCCCACCGCCTTGCGGCAGGCTGCCTCGATGCGGTCATGGGCAACGAGGCGCCCGAGGGCCGGGGCGAGCGCCATCTGCACAGCCTCGGCCATCAACAGGCCGCCTGTCACAGCGAGGTTGGCGCTCATCCGCTCCGGCCTCACCTGGAGGCCTTCCAGCAGTTCGGCGAGTCGCGACAGGACGCCGCCGGTGAGGCGCGCGAGTTCGGGAAGCGCCAGCCATTCGGACTGCCAACCGCCGGCGAAGCGTTCGTGCTCACCCGTCCCGCCGGCCGCGATGGCGGCGAGAAGCTGGGGAGCGAGCCCCGCCGCGCCGAGAATGGTCGCGGACAGCGCCGGATTGCGCTTGTGCGGCATGGTGGAGGAGCCACCGCGACCCGGCGCCGCGGGCTCCAGAACCTCGCCGATTTCGGTCTGCATCATCAGGGCGACGTCGCGCGCCACCTTTGCGGCGGTCGCAACAAGGCCTGCCATCAGCGCCGCGACCTCGAGGATCCGGTCGCGCTGGCCGTGCCAGGGCGTGTCCGGCAGGGACAGACCAAGGCGCGCT
>CAZPMD010000094.1:4693-8219 GCA_964587395.1 uncultured Hyphomicrobiales bacterium | reverse complement strand
AGAGGCGTTCGTCCTCACGCGCCACGTGTCATGAGGGTCGTCTTCCGGGTCGACGCCTCCACGGCAATCGGCTCCGGCCACGTCATGAGGTGCCTGGCCCTGGCCGAGTCCCTCCGGGCACGCGGGTCAGACGTCGGTTTCGTGTGCCGCCAGCAGGCGGGCGACCTCGGGCCCCCTGTCGCCGAGGGAAGCGAGCGTGCCGGCGGCGCCGCCGAACTGCAGGGCGAGGATGCGCGGGCGCGCTTCGGCCAGGCGGTCGCGATGGCGCATCAACGCGTCGAGCGTTCCCGCCATCTTCAGGCCGAACGTGATCGGAAGCGCCTGCTGCAGCCAGGTGCGGCCCGCCATCGGCGTGTCGCGATGGACCTTCGCCAAAGCGGCGGCGGCGGCCATGGCGCGCGCAAGGTCGGCCTCGATAACCCTGAAGGCCTCGCGCAACTGCAGCACCAGCCCGGTGTCCATGACGTCCTGGCTGGTCGCGCCGTAGTGGACCCACTTGGCGGCTTCCGGGTCTGACTTCGCCACTTTCGCTGTCAGCATCTTGACCAGAGGGATCGCCATGTTGCCGGCGATTCCGGCCGCTGCGGCCAGCGCCTGCAGGTCGATGCCGGAAGGGGAACAGGCGACATCGATCGACATCACGGCCGAGCCCGGAATGACGTCCGCCTCGCTCTCGGCAGCGGCCAGCGCGGCCTCGAAGGCCAGCATGGCGGCCACGGTCGCCTCATCCGACCAGACTGCCTCCATGGCCGGCGAACCGAAGAGCGGCGCGAGAAGCGGCGACGGCATGGGGACCTCATTCCTGGTTGCAGACAGCCTTAGCAGAGCCGGCCGCCACCGACCAAGGCTGGAACCTCGTGCGATGGCCCCGCGTTGAGGGTCTCGAAGCATCATGGCCACAGGAGGGAAACATGTCCGCCACGACCACAGCTGATGCGATGCAGAAGCAAGGCACGCGGGAGTTCGAGGAGGCGATCTCCGGCAAGGGACCGAAGATGCCGAAGAGCTCGATGACGAAGGCCGAGCACGCCGAGCTCGACCAGGCGCTGAAGGCGACGTTCCCGGCGAGCGATCCGGTGGCTCCGGCCGCGCCGGAGACAAGTCTCGGCGCGCCCAAGGGCCGCGAGTCGGTGGAGCCGACCGAGAAGGCTTGACGCGGCCCGCTTGACACCCCGGCGCGCTTGTCCCACTTGCACAGCCGTCAGCCGGCCGGACGACCGCCGCCGCATCACCCGAAAGGGCGCGGGGGAGGAAAGTCCGGGCTCCACGGAAACACGGTGCCGGATAACGTCCGGCGGGGGCGACCCCAGGGACAGTGCCACAGAGAACAGACCGCCGGGGCTCGCCCCGGCAAGGGTGAAAAGGTGGGGTAAGAGCCCACCGCGCGACCGGCAACGGAAGCGGCACGGTAAACCCCACCGGGAGCAAAACCGAATAGGGACGACAGGGGGCGACCCCGGGCGTGGATCCGCGCCGTCGTCCGGGTAGGTTGCCAGAGCGTCCGAGCAATCGGCCGCCTAGAGGAATGGTCGTCGCGCGGGAGCAATCCCGCCCCACAAAACCCGGCTTACAGGCCGACTGACATGTTGAGAGGCCCCGGCGCGAAAGCGTCCGGGGCCTCGCCATGTCCGGCGCGGGCCTGTCGCGCCGCCCTGCGATCACGAAACCGTCAACGGCGTAACGCCCCGCGAGGTCGCTGCGTAACGGGCTCGATGCAGCGACCATCCGTCGCCGCCTCGCCTGTCTCTCCGGGGGAAACAATGATCCATCGCCGCACCTTCATTCTCGCCACGGCTGCGCTCGCCGCCGCCTCGTCGCTGCCGGCCCGCGCCGCCGCGCAGCGCTTCACCCAGGCCGCCTTCGAGGCCGCGCAGGCGGCCGGCAAGCCGATCCTCGTCGAGGTGACCGCGCCCTGGTGCCCGACCTGCCGCGCCCAGCAGCCGATCCTGCAGAGGCTGACCGCAGAGCCGCGCTTCCGCGACCTCGTCTTCCTCAGCGTCGATTTCGACAGCCAGAAAGACGTGCTCCGGACCCTGAACGTGCAGGGTCAGTCGACCCTCGTCGTTTTCAAGGGCCGCCAGGAGGTGGGCCGCTCGGCGGGCGACACCAACGCCGCCTCCATCGCGGCCATGATGGCGAAGAGCATCTGACGACGCTCCGTCTCGACCTGCCCGCGGGGACACGCTCATGCTCGCCTCCATCGGCTTCGCCTTCCTCGCCGGGATCGTGTCGATCCTGTCGCCCTGCGTGCTGCCCATCCTGCCGATCGTGCTCGGGGGCGCCGCCTCCGAGCACCGGCGCGGGCCGCTGGCCCTCGCCGCCGGCCTTGCCGTTTCCTTCACCGCCATCGGCCTGTTCGTCGCCACGATCGGCTTCTCGGTCGGCCTCGATCTCGGCGTCTTCCGCACCTTCGCGGGCATCGTCCTGCTTGCCCTCGGCCTCGCCATGCTGGTGCCGGCGGCGGGGGCGCGGCTCGCAACGGCCGCGGGCCCGTTATCCGACTGGACGCAATCGCGCTTCGGCGGGTTCGACCGAGGCGGCCTCTCGGGTCAGTTCGGCGTCGGCGTGCTGCTCGGCGCGGTCTGGAGCCCCTGCGTCGGCCCGACGCTCGGCGCCGCTTCGCTGATGGCCGCCCGTGGCGAGAACCTCGGACAGGTCGCGCTCACCATGCTCGCCTTCGGCATCGGCGCGGGACTGCCGCTGGCCGCGCTCGGCGCGCTGTCGCGGGAGAAGCTGCTTGGCCTGCGCGACCGCATGATGTCGGCCGGCCAGGGCGCCAAGACGGCGCTGGGGCTTGTCGTCGTGGCGGTCGCCCTGCTGGTCCTCACCGGCTGGGACAAGGTCATCGAGGCGGCGCTGGTCGAGGCCTCGCCCGCATGGCTGACCAACCTCACGACCCGCTTCTGAGGACGCATTCTGGCCGGCTTGTGACAGGATTCGGCCAGCATCGACATCACCCTGAAACATGCCTCCGCGAGTGGTCTTTGCGAACCGGGCGGGCCCGTGACACTCTCGTCCCGGCATCGCATCGCCGCCGTCCGTCCTATTGCGCAGGAGCCTCTCATGGGTTGGGCCATTCTCGGCATCATCGCCGCCGCCGCCATCTATGCCGTCTTCGTCTACAACGGCCTCGTCGGCCTGAGGCAGCGGGTCAACCAGGCCTTCGCCGACATCGACGTGTAGTTGAAGCAGCGCCATGACCTCATTCCCAATCTCGTCGAGACGGTGAAGGGCTACGCGGCCCACGAGAAATCGACGCTGGATGCCGTCATTGCCGCCCGCAACGCGGCGCAGGGAGCCCACGGCCCGGCGGCGCAGGCTGCCGCCGAACAGCAGCTTTCCGGTGCCGTCGGCCGGCTGATGGCCCTCGGGGAGGCCTATCCGGACCTCAAGGCCAGCGCCAACTTCCAGCAGCTGCAGGTCGATCTCGGCAATGTCGAGGACAAGCTCGCCGCCGCGCGCCGCTTCTTCAACAATGCGGTCAGCGAGTTCAACGCGTCGATCCAGGCCTTCCCGGCCGTTCTTT
>CAZPMD010000094.1:0-4683 GCA_964587395.1 uncultured Hyphomicrobiales bacterium | reverse complement strand
TCACGCCGCGCGAGTTCTTCGACGTCGGCCCGGAAACCCGTGCCCAGATCGAGACCGCCCCGACCGTGAAGTTCTGAGCGCGGCGGCGACGCCATGATCGGCGAGGCCTACGGGCTCTACGGCCATATCCGCAACAACAGGATCCGCTCCGGCTTCCTCATCGCCGGGCTGTTCCTGCTCGCCTATCTCTTGACCTTCGGCGTCATCCTCATCGGCTACGGCATGTCGGGCTACCACATCGGCTCCTATGTGCTGTGGGAGACCTGGCGTGTCTTCCTGGTGGCGCTGCCCTTCGTCACCGCGGCGACGGCGCTCTGGGTGCTCATCGGCTATCGCTTCAACGTCGCGCTGATCGGCAAGATGACCGGTTCTGAGCCGCTGAGCGCGGACACGCATCCCGGCGTCCACCGGATGCTGGAGAACCTCTGCATCTCGCGCGGCATGCCGACGCCAAAGCTCGCCGTCCTGCAGAGTGACGCGCTCAACGCCTTCGCCTCGGGCGTCAACGAAAAGCAGTTCACGGTGACGGTGACGACTGGCCTCCTCAACAATCTCGACGACAGGGAGATCGAGGCGGTCCTCGCCCACGAACTGACCCATATCCGCAACGGTGACGTGAAGCTGATGATCATCGCGGTGGTGATCTCCGGCGTCATCTCGCTGGTGGGCGAACTGGTGTTTCGCGCCTTCCTGCGCGGCGGCATCCGGTCGTCATCGGATAATCGCAAGGGCGGCGGCGCCCTCATCGCCGTGCTGATCGGCGTCGCCCTCGTCGTCGTCTCCTGGGTGCTGGCGATCGTCATCCGCCTGTCGCTGTCACGCTCGCGCGAATATCTCGCCGACGCCGGGGCCGTTGAGCTCACCAAGAACCCGGATGCGATGATCTCGGCGCTCCTGAAGATTTCCGGCCGCGCCGACATCGACGGCGTGCCCTCCGGCGTCATGGACATGTGCTTCGAGAACGATCCGGACGATTTCGCCGACCTGTTCTCGACCCACCCCTCGATCACCAAGCGGGTCCAGGCCCTCGTCGAGAAGGCGGGTGGACGGATGCCGGACATGCCACCCCATCCGCCCGCGCTGACACAGCGGCAGGACCTGCCGTCCATGGTGCAGGCCAGCGGTTCCTGGGGCCGGCCGCGCGACTGATCGGACGGCGCCCTCCGGAGCCGCGCGGGCGCCGAAGCGCACGTCATCGAGCCCTGGATGATCTGCGACCGGCCGTCAGCAGGACATGCGGATGCGCTGGGAGTCGCAGGCCGTGCTCGGAGTGCCGCGGTTCGACGAGCAGTAGCTCTCGCCCGGCCGCAGGCCGTAGATGCGACGCTCGCCACCGGCCGGCACGGTGAAGACGCTGGTGTTGCCGTTGCTATAGAAAAGGCGGAACCAGCAGACCGGGCTGACACCAGGATCGCAGGTGAAGCGTGCCGAACAGGTCTGTGCGACGGCCGGTGTCGAGACAAATGCACTGATCGCCAAGACGGTGGCCGCGGTGGCCGCGAAGAGGCTGGTCCTGAACATCCCTGTTCCCCAAGAAAACAACGAACTCACGCAGCCGACATAGACCGCGCAGCGCAAGACTAGACATCGACCTCCCCCCGCGTAAAGGCGGGGCGATGCTTCGCTCCCGGCCAGGATGCAGTTGTTTCCCGCATGCAGGCATGGAACGCGCAGGCACCCTCATCCAAGCACCGCAGGGGAAGAGGTGGTGCAAACGACACGCTCCGGCAGCCCGACCGGTGCCGTCGTCACCACTGAGGTCCCGCATCCGAGGGACAGCAACCCCGTTTCGTTCGATATCGAATCAGATTGACGTCGCCCATTTCGTTTGATATCTAATTTATTAGTTAGATGTCTTATCAAATGGAGCTTCGCCATGGACCGACGCATCTTCCTTCTCTCTGCCGGCGCCACCGGCCTCGTCGCCGCCACCGGCGCGACCGCATTCGCCCTGACCCGCACGCCGACAGCCGCGCTCCTGCCCTGGTCCCGGGCGGGCGCGGTCGAAGGCGATGCGCGCCGGTTCGTCATCGAGCACGCGATCCTTGCTCCCAATCCGCACAACCGGCAGCCCTGGATCGTCGAACTCACCGGTCCCGCGACCATGACGCTCTACTGTGATCTCGACCGCCGCCTCCCCCAGACGGACCCCTTCGACCGGCAGATCGTCATCGGGCTCGCCTGCTTCTGCGAGCTCGCGAGCATCGCCGCGACTGCGATCGGTCACCGGCTCGACATCGCACCCTTCCCCGAAGGCGAGCCGCGACCACGGCTCGACCGCCGCCCGGTGGCCCATCTGACACTGGTCCGCGACGGCGCGACGGGTCCGGACCCGCTCTTTCGCCATGTCCTCGCACGCCGATCCACGAAGCGACCCTACGACCTGGCCCGTCCCGTCCCGGCGGATGCCGCCGCGCGCCTGGTCGCACTGTCGTCGCCGTCGGTCGCCGTATCGGCCGTCATGGACACAGGACTGACGGCGGCCCTGCGGCAACTGACATGGGACGCTTGGGGGGTGGAATCCCTCACGTCCCGCACCCACCAGGAGAGCGTCGACCTCATGCGGATCGGGCGCCGGGAGATCGAGGCCAATCCCGACGGGATTTCACTCGGGGGCCCCTTCCTTGAGGGCCTGTCCCTCATCGGCCAGCTCTCGCGCGAGCAACTCGCCGACCCAGGCTCCTCCGCCTTCAGGCAGGGACAGGACATGTACCGCGCAATGCTGGCCGCAACGCCCGCCTATCTGACCGTCGTGGCTGCTGACCAGAGCCGGCGTGGCGCGTTCGATGCCGGCCGTGCCTATCTGAGGGCCAATCTGACTGCCACGTCCCTCGGCCTGTCGATGCAGCCGGTCAGTCAGGCGCTGCAGGAGTTCCCGGAGATGGACGGGCTGAGGGCGAAGCTCGACGGACTCCTGGGCATCGACAGCCCGAAAAGGCTGCACATGCTCGCCCGTTTGGGCTACGGTCCCACCGTAGCGCAGACGCCCCGCTGGCCGGCGGCGACCCGAACCCGGACCGCATGACACGACCGAAGTCCACCGGCGACGCCGACCTCCTGTTCCGCGTGTTCAACGAGGTCGGCATCATTGCCCAGTTGTCCAGCACGGCCTTCGAGCGCGTCATGCCCGACGGCATGACGCTGGCGCAGTTCACCATCCTGAACCATTTCGTCCGGCTTGGTGGCCGGCGGCGGCCGTCCGACCTCGCCCGGGCGTTCCAGGTCACCCGGGCGACGATGACCTCGACCCTTCAGCGCCTGGAGCCGAAGGGGCTCGTCAACATCATTGCCGACGAGAGCGACGGCCGCGGCCGTCTGGTGGAGATCACGGATGCCGGGCGCGCGATCCACGCCGACTGCCTCGCCCGGCTCGCGCCCGTGCTGGCCAGTCTCCTCCAGACAATCGGCAGCGCTCCCTTTGCCGCCGCGCTCGCCCCGCTCACCGAGATTCGCGAGAAGCTCGATCGGATGCGGGACTGAGGCGGTCAACCGGCGGGGCCATGCGGCCCTGATCCTATCCATCAGCCAAATGCATTTGCCGGAGCGCGGCATCGTGTGAGACCGTGGCGGCCCTTCCGAGCCACGGTCCATGCTTCCCTCCCCCTCTCCCCGCATCCTCCTCGGGCTCGCCCTCGGCTTTGCCGGCGTCGTCATCTTTGGTGCGACACTGCCGATGACCCGCGTGGCTGTCGCCCATCTCGATCCCTGGTTCGTGACCTTCGGCCGGGCCGCCGTCGCTGGAATTGTCGCCATCGTGGTCCTCGCCGCAACGAGGCGTCGCCTGCCGCTCCGCCGGGATCTGCCGCTCTACGGCATCGTCATGGCCTGCCTGATCACCGGCTTTCCCGCCTTCACCGCGCTGGCGATGGTCACTGTGCCCGCCAGCCATGGCGGCGTGGTGCTCGGCATCCTGCCGCTGGCGACCGCCATCGCCGCCACACTCTTGTCGGGGGAACGGCCCTCCCTGGGCTTCTGGCTGATGGGAATCGTCGGGGCGGGACTCGTCTGCATCTTCACGCTGCGACAGGCCGGCGGTCTGCATCTGTCGCCGGGCGATGTCTTTCTCGTTCTTGCTGTGGTGGCCGCCGCCCTCGGCTACACGGTCAGCGCCATGCTCACCCGCAGCCGGCCGGGCTGGGAGGTCGTGTCCTGGATGCTGGCGCTGTCGCTCCCGGTGACGATTCCTGCGGCCTGGTGGTTCGCGCCGGCCGATCCGGGCGTGGTGCCCGCCTCCGCCTGGTGGGGCTTCGCCTATGTCGCCCTGTTCAGCCAGTACATCGGCTTCTTCTTCTGGAACGCCGGTCTGGCGCTGGGCGGCATCGCCCGCGTCGGGCAGGTGCAACTGCTTCAAACCTTCGTGACGCTCGCCGTCGCCACAGCCGTCAACGGCGAGGCTGTGGGGCCGGAAACGATCGTCTTCGCGCTCGCCGTGGCCGTCGTCGTGCTGGTGGGAAGCCGCATGCGTGCCGGATGAGGATTCCTGCCGGGTGGCATCGACCGTCCCGCTCGGGTTAGACTTCCGCTGATGCGTAGCCGCCTGCCGCTGATGTCCATTGCCGCCGTCGCCGTGGCTCTCGCCGCGATGCCGGCCCATGCCCAGCTCGACCTGACGCCGCCGGGCGTCTCGCAACCGCCGGCCGGACGGCAGGCTCCGCGCCCCGTTCGCCCCGTCGCGCGGGCACC
>CAZPMD010000093.1:0-18284 GCA_964587395.1 uncultured Hyphomicrobiales bacterium | reverse complement strand
TAATCGGGCATGCGCATCGCCCTCGCCCTCCTCGCGACGAGCCTTCTCGCCCTCGCCGGTCCGGCCGCGACGGCACAGCCGGCGCCTCCTGCCGATGCCGCCCAGACGGAGCGGGCCATCGGCCCCTGGGAGCTCTCCAACCCCGCCGGCAGCCGCAAGTGCGCGGTGACGCTGAGGAGCGAGCGCGCCGGGGCCGGTCGGGGGCTGACGCTTGCCGACGGCTGCTCCGCGACCTTTCCGGCGGTCGGCGCGGTCGTCGCCTGGACGATCGGACCGAACGGAGCGATCCGCTGGCTCGACCGTGCGGGACAGCCGGTCTTCGATTTCGAGGAAACCGAAGTCGGCATCTTCGAATCGCTCAGGCAGGGCGACCCGACCGTCTACTTCCTCACCAGCCTCACCCTCGCCGGCAAGGCGCTGCCCACCGCCGACGAGCTGCTGGGAGGGTGGAGCCTCGCGCAGCCGCGAGGCCGCGGGCTCTGCGCGCTGACGCTGAGACAGGAGCTGGCGGCGGGCGCCGGGGCGCTTGAGCAGCGATTCGCCCTCGATATCGCGCCGGGATGCGAAAGGTCGATCATGGCCCTTGGGCTCGCCCACTGGCGGCTGGAGCGCGAGCTTCTGGTCTTCGGCGGGCAGGCGGGGACGCTGTCGTTCAAGCGCGAGGATGATGGACGCTGGAGCAAGACTCCGGCCGACAACCGGCCGCTGGTGCTCTCCCGGCCCTGATCTCGAGGCAACGGCCGGCGGCGCCGGTACCGCCCGAATTGGGGAGTGGCTTTCGCCCTGACAATTTCGTCCACTGAAACGATGCTTCGTCCGCGTCCCGGTGCGGACGCTTCAGGAGAACATGCGATGACAGCTGCGGCGACCGAAGCTTCAGTGCGGGTGGAGAGGGATGGTGCGGTCGCCACCCTCGTGCTCAACGAGCCGAAATCGATGAACGCGCTGTCGCCGGGCATCAAGGCCGGGATCGAAGACAATCTGCCCGGGCTCCTTGGCGATCCGGAGGTTCGGGCCATCATCATCACGGGAACGGGGCGCGCCTTCTGTGCGGGCGGCGACATCCGCGCCATGGACGACCGGGGCACGCTCTCGGTGAAGAACCGGATGACCCGCAGCTACAGGTGGCTCATCCCGCTGCTCACCGCGGACAAACCGATCATCTGCGCCGTGAATGGCGCTGCCGCCGGGGCCGGGCTGTCGCTGGCGCTGACCGGCGACATGATCGTCGCCTCGCGGGACGCGCGATTCAAGGCCGGATTCCCCGGTCTCGGCGCGGTCGCCGATCTCGGCCTCGCCTACACGCTGCCACGGGCGATCGGCCACCAGCGTGCCAGCGACATCCTGCTTACCAACCGGGAGGTCGGGGCCGAGGAGGCGCTGGCGATGGGCCTGGTGGCGCGGCTCACCGAACCGGAAGCGCTGATGGCGACGGCGATGGACGTGGCGCGGGCGCTGGCCGCGGGCCCGACTGTTTCCCTGGCGATGACCAAGCGGCTGATGCGGCGCGCCTACGAGCTGCCGATCGAGGGCTTCCTCGAGCTGGAGGCCATGTCGCAGGTCGTCGCCTTCGGCTCGAGCGACTTCGACGAGGGCGTCGCGGCCTTCAAGGGCAAGCGCAAACCGGAGTTCCGCGGCCGCTGAGCCGCGCCCGGGGCAACGGTACAAGAAGTACGAGAGGGAGACGCAGATGACGACGATGTTCAAGGACGGGCTTCTGAGCGGCAAGCGCATCCTGGTGACCGGCGGCGGCACCGGCCTCGGCAAGGAGATGGCGGAGGACTACCTGCGCCTCGGCGCGACCGTTCACATCTGCGGCCGCCGCAAGGGCGTGCTCGACGACACGGCCCGGGAGCTGATGGACCGCCACGGCGGCAAGGTCATCACCCATTCCGTCGACATCCGCGTGGCCCAGGCGGTCGACGAGATGATCGAGGAGATCTTCACGGCGGGGCCCCTCACCGGCCTCGTCAACAACGCCGCCGGCAACTTCATCAGCCCGACCAAGGACCTGTCGCCGCGCGGCTTCGACGCCATCGCCGGCATCGTCTTCCACGGCTCGTTCTATGTGACGCTCGCCTGCGGCAAGCGCTGGATCGCCGGCGGCCACAAGGCCTCGGTCATCTCCATCCTGACGACCTGGGTGTGGAACGGCGGCCCCTTCACCGTGCCCTCCGCCATGTCCAAGGCGGGCATCAACGTGATGACCCAGTCGCTCGCGGCGGAATGGGGCCGCTACGGCATCCGCCTCAATGCCATCGCGCCAGGTCCCTTCCCGACCAAGGGCGCATGGGAGCGGCTCAACCCCGGCCTCGCCGCCGAGGAGGACAAGGGCCGCGAGGGCAGCCCCATGGGCCGCAACGGCGAGATGCACGAGCTGAAGAACCTCGCCACCTTCCTGATGGCGGACGGCTGCGAGTACCTCACCGGCCAGACCATCGCCATCGACGGCGCCCGCTACAACGCCACCGGCGGCAATTTCTACAACCTGTCGAAGCTGTCCGAGGGGGAATGGCAGGCGATGAGCGAGATGATCCGGGCGGCCAACGAGAAGGACCGTGCCAGCAGGACCGCGTGAGGTCCCGGGACAGACTGCGCGCTTTGTGATGTTATCCGGACGAATCCCGCAGCGCCGCGGCGCTCCGGGATGACCCAGGAACCCGAGATGCCCTCGTTCGAACCCGTCATCGCGCTGTCGCGCGGCCTTGAAATCCTTCGCGTCCTTAACGCCGAGCGACGCTCGACCGTCGGATCGCTGCACAAGGCGACGGGGCTGAACAAGGCGACCATCGTGCGCATGCTGGAGACCCTCGAGCACGAGGGCTACGTGATGCGCGACGCGGATCGTACCGAGTACCTGCCCACCGGCCGCTGCCTGCTGCTCTCCCACGGCTACGACCAGCACCTGTGGATCGGCGGCGTGGCCGAGCCGATCATGCACGAGTTCCGCAAGCAGATCGGCTGGCCCTCCGACATCGCCATCTTCGACCGCGACGCGATGATCGTGGCGCAAACGACGCGCGAGCCGGGCTCCATGCTGTTCTCGCGGCGCCCCGGCTTCCGCTTTCCGCTCCTCTCCACCTCCATGGGTCGGGCCTATCTCGCCTTCTGCCCACCGGAGCAGCAGGAGCGGATCATCACCCTGCTCGCCGCCATTCCGGGCAAGTCGACCGATCTCGCGCGGCAGCCGAAGAAGCTCGCCCAGCTGCTCGCCGATGTCAGGGAGAAGGGCTACGCGCTGATGGACGAGTCCTACAGCCAGCACGTCTTCGACGGCCGCGTCTGGGCCATGGGCGTGCCGGTGCGCGAGGGCGACGAGGTCTTCGCCAGCATCAACATCATGATGCTGCACGGCGTGATCTCGGTGGAGGACGCGGTGAAGAACTTCCTCGGCCCGCTCAAGGACACGGCGACGCAGATCGCCCACGCGCTCACCGACAAGTTCCGCGCCACCCTCTGGGCCCCGAGCGGCGCCAAGTCCGACTAGCCGAAGGGCGGAGTCAGAAGGCTCGATTTCAAGCCATGAAACAGAATTTCATGGGTTTGACGGTGCCTGGGGCCCATGAGACCATCGGCGCGGATTCGTGGCCGCCCGCCGAATGCCTGCACCCTCCAGAACGGGCGACGGGGGAAGCGGCGCCGGATCCTCACAAGAGACGTACCGTCCAGAGGAAACGACCATGCCCTTCCTGATCTCCCGCCGCGGCCTCATCGCCGCCGGCGCAGCGGCCCCGTTGGCGGCCCCGCCCATCGGCCGGGCCCAGGGCTCCACCTGGCCCAACAGGCCCGTCAAGATCATGTGCGCCTTCCCGGCAGGCGGCATCACCGACGCCTATGCCCGCGCCTATGGCGACTACATCCAGCAGAAGAGCGGGCAGACGGTGATCGTCGAGAACCGCGTCGGCGCCGGCGGCGGCATCGCGGCGCAGGCGCTCAAGGCCTCGCCCGACGACGGCCACACGCTGATGATCACCATCTCCTCGACCATGCTGGGCAACCGGGTCATGTTCAAGTCGCTGCCCTACGACCCGGACAAGGACTTCTCCTTCCTGGCCATCATGTCGACGGGCCACCTGCCGCTGGTGGCGCAGAAGTCCACGGGCGCCAGGACCATTGCCGAGTTCGTCGACTATGCGAAGAAGAACCGCACGAGCTTCGGCTCCTATGCCGCCGGCTCCTTCGCCCACATCGTCGGCGCGGAGCTGAACCGGCGCTTCAACCTCGACATGACCATCGTCCACTACCGCGGCGAGGCGCCGATGTGGCAGGACCTGCTGACCGGCAACAGCCAGGTGGCGATGGGTAGCTACACCGCCTCGAAGGGCGTGCTGGACACCGGCGCCGGCATTGCGATCGCCGTGCCGACGACGCGGCGGATGAAGACGCTGCCCGATGTGCCGACCTATGCCGAGCAGGGCCTGACCGACAAGGTCTTCGACCTGATGAGCTGGGCCGGCTTCTTCGGCAAGGCCTCGATGCCGCCGGAGATGGTGCAGCAGATCTCCGACCTGATGGTCGAGGCCGGCAAGACCGAGCGGATCCAGAGACTCACGGCCACCTTCGGCATCGACGAAGCGGCGCAGGACCACAGGTTCTTCCGCCACATCTACGAGACGCAGGGGCCGATCTGGCTCGACCACGTCAACCGGCTCGGCATCACGCCGAGCTGAGGAGGGCCCGTCCAGGCCTGACAATCGGTCGCAGGCCGCGACGGCGGCGACGGCGGTAGCCTGTCGCAGACCGAAGCCGGGCGCGGGACGCCCGCCACGCAGCATTCGAGGAAACAACCATGTCCTTTCTGATCAACCGCCGCGGCCTGATCGTCGCCGGAGCGCTGGCGCCGCTGGGCGCGCCGCTCATCGCCCGCGCCCAGGGAACTGCCTGGCCGACAAAGCCGCTGAAGATCATCTGCGCCTTCCCGGCCGGCGGCATCACCGATGCCTTCGCACGCGCCTACGGCGAATTCATCGGCCAGAAGAGCGGCCAGACGGTCGTGGTCGAGAACCGGCCCGGCGCCGGCGGCGGCATCGCCGCGCAGGCGATGAAGACGGCGCCGGACGACGGCCACACCATCATGATCACCATTTCCACGACGCTGTTCGGCAACCGCGTCATGTTCAAGAGCCTTCCCTACGACCCGGACAAGGACTTCTCGCTGCTGGCCCTGCTGCCGACCGGCAGCCTGCCGCTGGTCGCCGCCAAGGCGACCGGGGCGACCACTATCGCGCAGTTCGTCGAGTTCGCCCGCAAGAACCGCGTCAGCTTCGGGTCCTATGCGGCCGGCTCCATGGCCCACATCGTCTGCAACGCCCTCAACCAGCAGTTCGGCCTCGACATGACCGTGGTGAACTACCGCGGCGAGGCGCCGATGTGGCAGGACGTTCTGACCGGCAACAGCCAGGTCGCCATGGGCTCCTACACGGCGGCCAAGGCGGTTCTCGATGCCAATGCCGGTGCGGCGATCGCCATTCCCTCGACCCGCCGCATGAGGGCGCTGCCCAACACGGCGACCTTCGCCGAGCAGGGCCTCGACAATCCCGTCTTCCGGCTGCTCAGCTGGGTCGGCTTCCTCGGCCAGTCCTCCATGCCGCAGCCGATGGTCGAGACCATTTCGGCCCTGATGCTGGAGGCGGCGAAGACCGAGCGCATCCAGAAGCTCAACGAGACCTTCGGCATCGAGGATCCCGTGCTCGGCCACGCCGACTTCAAGCGCATCTACGCGAGCGACGGGCCGGTGTGGATCGAGAACGTCCGCAAGCTCGGCCTGACGCCCGCCTGACCGGCACCAGCGGCAGCGCCGGGGTCAGACGACCTCGGCGAGGCCGTTGTTCAGCACCACGATATCGCGCTCGACCACGCGGGCACGGAAGGAGACGCGCGCGCCATCCCGCCAGATCTCGGTGCGGATGGTCTCTCCCGGCAGGACAGGCGCCGAGAAGCGCAGGTCGAAGCGCTTCAGGCGCGCCGGGTCGTTGCCGCAGCAGGCCCTGAGGACGGCGCGACCGGCGACCGCATAGGTACAGAGCCCGTGCAGGATGGGACGCTCAAAGCCGGCGGCCGCCGCGACGTCCGGATCGGCATGCAGCGGGTTGTAGTCGCCGGACAGGCGATAGATCAGGGCCGCCTGCGGCAGCGTCTTCAGGTCCACGGCGAGGTCCGGGGCGCGTTCGGGCAGCGCATGCGGTTCCGGAGCGGGGCCGGAGGGACCGCCGAAGCCGCCCTCGCCGCGGATGAAGGTGGTGGAGGTGAGCGTCGCCAGGCGCTCTCCGGTCGCCTTGTCGAAGACCTGGCGGTCCGAATAGAGCAGCGCACCCTTGCCCGGGCCCTTGTCGACGATCTCGGTGACGCGGGTGCGGCCGATGACCGTGCCGCTTGCCGGCAGGGGCTTGTGGATCACGAGACCCTGCTCGCCGTGCAGGATCTTGCGCCAGTCGACGCCGGTGTTGGGATCCTTCAGCCAGAAGCCGGGATAGCCGAGCACCACGGCCATGGTCGGCAGCGCCTTCAGCCCGTCCTCGTAGACGAAGGGCAGCTCGCCCCTGTCCATCGGGTCCGCGCCGCAGCCGACGCCGAGGGCGTAGAGGATCGTGTCCTTCGCCTCGTAGCGGTGCTCGAGATCGGGGAAATGCCAGTTCTTCAGCTTCTGGTAGTCGATGGCCATGGCGTGTCCTCGTGCCGTCGCTGCGCTCACAGCGACCGCGCGACGATCTCCTTCATGATTTCGGTGGTGCCGGCATAGATGCGCTGGATGCGGCTGTCGGCATAGGCGCGGGCGATCGGATATTCCCACATGAAGCCGTATCCGCCGTGGAGCTGCAGGCAGGTGTCGACGACGCGGCCCTGCAGCTCGGTCAGCCACCACTTGGCCATGGCGGCGGTGGTGATGTCGAGTTCGCCGCGCAGGAACTTGGAGATGCAGTCGTCGAGGAAGACGCGGGCCACCGTCACCTCGGTCTTGACCTCGGCGAGCTTGAAGCGGGTGTTCTGGAACTCGGCGATGGCCTTGCCGAAGGCCTTGCGGTCGCGCGTGTAGTCGACGGTCCACTTCAGCGCCGATTCCATCACCGCGACGGCGCTGATGGCCACCAGCAGGCGCTCGCGCGGCAATTCGTTCATCAGATAGGCGAAGCCGCGCCCCTCCTCGCCGATCATGTTGGTGGCGGGCACGCGAACATTGTCGAAGAAGAGTTCGGAGGTGTCCTGCGCCTTGAGGCCGATCTTCTCCAGATTGCGGCCGCGCGAGAAACCCTCGCGATTCGCCTCGACGATGATGAGGCTGACGCCCTTGGCGCCCGCCTTCGGGTCGGTCTTGCAGGCCACGATGATGAAATCGGCGAGCTGGCCGTTGGTGATGAAGGTCTTCTGGCCGTTGACCACATAGTGGTTGCCGTCGCGGATCGCCGTCGTCTTGATGCCCTGCAGGTCGGAGCCCGCCGCCGGCTCGGTCATGGCGATGGCGCCGATCGCCTCGCCCGAGGCCATCTTCGGCAGCCATTCGCGCTTCAGGTCCTCGGAGGCGTTGTTGAGGATGTAGGGAGCGACGATGTCGGAGTGCAGGCGGAAGCCCGGGCCGGTGAAGACATGACCCATCATCTCCTCGATCATGATGGCGCTGGTCAGGAAGTCGGCGCCGCCGCCGCCATACTCGACGGGGATGTTCGTGAGCAGCATGCCGGCCTTCCCCGCCTTTAGCCAGGCCTCGCGGTCGACGACGCCCTCCTTCTCCCAGCGGGCATGATGCGGCGCGATCTCCTCGGCAATGAAGCGGCGGCAGGCCTCGCGGAAGAGATGATGCTCCTCCTGGTAGTAGGCGGCGGTGGCGCTCATGGTGCGCATCTCCTCGTGGGGTCGCGGTCGCTGCACGCCGCGGCTCGCCTCTATCCTAAGACAGGCGTTTCGGCGAATGAAACGGGATTTCGTTCAATTGACGGAGCGACTATGGTGCTGCCAGCTTCGCCGTGTTCGGCGGAACCCGTCGCGGCGCCATGGAAGGGCCTGCCGGACGCCTGATGAGAAGGGTTGAGACATGGCAGGGTCAGGGGCGCTGGACGGCAAGGTCGTCATCGTCACGGGAGCGGGTCGGGGCATCGGCCGCGAGATCGCGCTGACGGCGGCGGCCGAGGGCGCGAAGGTGGTGGTCAACGACCTCGGCGGCGCCGCTGACGGCTCGGGTGCCAGCGCCACGCCGGCCGAGGAGGTGGTCGAGGAAATCCGCAAGAAGGGTGGCCAGGCCGTCGCCAATTTCGACAGCGTCGCCGAGCCGGCCTCGGCCAACGCCATCGTCAAGACGGCGGTCGATGCCTTCGGCGGGCTCGACGGCGTGATCAACAATGCCGGCATCCTGCGCGACGCCATCTTCCACAAGATGAGCGTCGCCGACTTCGAACTGGTCATCAAGGTGCACCTGATGGGCACCTTCTACGTCTCGCACGCCGCCGCCCGCATCTTCCGCGAGCAGAACAGCGGCGCCTTCGTTCATTTCACCTCGACCTCGGGCCTCATCGGCAACTACGGCCAGGCCAACTACGCCGCCGCAAAGCTCGGCATCGTCGGCCTGTCGAAGTCGATCGCCCTCGACATGGCGCGCTTCAACGTGCGCTCCAACTGCGTCTCACCCTTCGCCTGGAGCCGGCTGATCGGCACCATTCCGACGGAGACGGAAGCGGAGAAGGCGCGCGTCGCCCGCATGCAGGCCATGGGGCCGGAGAAGATCGCCCCGCTCTCCGCCTTCCTCGCCTCGGACCGGGCGAAGGACGTCACCGGCCAGATCTTCGCGGTGCGGATGAACGAGATCTTCCTGATGGGCCAGTCCCGGCCCATCCGCTCCATCCATCGTGACGGGGGGTGGACCTGCGACAGCCTCGCCAGCCACGGCATGCCGGCCCTGAAGTCGTCCTTCTATCCGCTGGACCGCTCCGCCGACATCTTCTCGTGGGATCCGGTGTGAGCACCGCCAGGCCAGGGACAGCGTGACATGACCTACGGAATTCTCGCCTTCGGCGCCTATATCCCGCGGCTGCGCCTGCAGCGGAAGGCCATCGCCGATGCCCATGGCTGGTTCAACGCCGCGCTCAAGGGGCAGGGCCGCGGTGAGCGCGCCATCGCCAACTGGGACGAGGACGCGGTCACCATGGCGGTGGAGGCGGCCCGCGACTGCCTCATCGGCCAGGACGCGACCCGCATCGAGGCCGTGCAGATGGCCTCGACCACCTTCCCCTTCCTCGACCGGCTCAATTCCGGCGTGGTGGTGGAGGCGTTGAACCTCGGCCAGGACATCGGTGCCGGCGATGCCGGGCAGACCCAGCGCGCCGCGACATCGACGCTGATGTCGGCCCTGCGTGGCGGGCCCGCCACGCTCGTTCTCGCCAGCGAGAAGCGGCCGGTGAAGGCGGCGAGCCCGATGGAGATGACGGCCGGCGACGGCGCTGCCGCCCTGCTCGTCGGTGAAGGCAGGCCGGTGGCGCGGCTCCTCGCCTCGGCCACCCGCACCATCGATTTCGTCGACCACTACCGCACGCCGGAATCGGAGTTCGACTACCAGTGGGAGGAGCGCTGGATTCGCGACGCCGGCTACATGCCGCTGGTGCCACCGGTGGTGAAGGCCTGCCTCGCCAAGGCGGGACTCGCAGCGGACCAGGTGACGCGCTTCTGCATGCCCGCCGTGCTCGCCAAGGTCGCCAACTCCGTCGCCAAGGCGGCCGGCATCCCGGATGCGGCCGTGGCCGACAACCTCCACGCCGTCTGTGGCGAGACGGGCGCCGCCCATCCGCTGGTCATGCTGGTCGCGGCGCTGGAAGAGGCCAAGGCCGGCGACCGGATCATGGTCGTCGGCTTCGGCCAGGGCGCCGACGTGCTGCTCTTCGAGGTCACCGACGCCATCGCCGACCTGCCGGCGCGGCTCGGGGTGAAGGGCCACCTCGCCCGCCGGAAGGAGGAAACCAACTATTCGAAGTTCCTCGCCTTCAACGACACCATCGAGCTGGAGCGCGGCATGCGCGCCGAGGCCGACAAGCAGACGGCTCTCTCGGCGCTCTGGCGCAACCGGGCGACGGTCACCTCCTTCGTCGGCGGCAAGTGCTCGAAATGCGGCACGCTGCAGTTCCCCAAGACGCGCGTCTGCGTCAATCCGAACTGCACCGCCATCGACACGCAGGAGCCCGAGCCCTTCGCGGCCAAGACGGGAAAGATCAACTCCTACACCGCCGACCGCCTGACCTATTCGCCCGACCCGCCGGCCTGCTACGGCATGATCCAGTTCGAGGAGGGCGGGCGCTGGATGATGGACTTCACCGACGTGGACGAGAAGGATCTCGCCGTCGGCCATCCCATGCGCATGATGTTCCGCGTCAAGGACATCGACAGCCAGCGCGGCTTCCGCCGCTATTTCTGGAAGGCGGCGCCGGCCGCAACAGGGAGGGCCTGACCATGGCCAAGGGCATTCGCGACAAGGTCGCCATTCTCGGCATGGGCTGCTCGAAATTCGGCGAGCGCTGGGACATGAACGCCGAGGACCTGATGGTCGAGGCCTATACCGAGGCGCTCGGCGACGCCGGAATCGAGACGAAGCAGATCGACGCCGCCTGGCTCGGCACCGCCATCGAGGAGCAGCATGTCGGCAAGTCCGCCGTGCCGCTCGCCGTCGCGCTGCGCCTGCCCTACATCCCGGTCACGCGGGTGGAGAATTTCTGCGCCACCGGCACGGAAGCCTTCCGCGGCGCCGTCTATGCGGTCGCCTCCGGGGCCGCCGACATCGCGCTCGCCCTCGGCGTCGAGAAGCTGAAGGACACCGGCTATGGCGGCCTGCCGCAGCGCGGCCGCGGCACGCTCCCGAACATGACCTGGCCGAACGCCTCGGCGCCCGGCTATTTCGCCCAGCTCGCCGCCGCCTACCGGGCGAAGTACGGGTCGGCGCCGGAGGACCTGAAGCGGGCCATGGCGCATGTCTCGGTGAAGAGCCACGACAATGGCGGCCGCAATGCCAAGGCGCATCTCAGGAACAAGATCACCATCGACACGGTGCTGAACTCGCCGATGATCGCCGAGCCGCTGGGGCTCTACGACTGCTGCGGTGTGTCGGACGGGGCGGCCTGCGCCATCGTGACGACGCCGGAGATCGCCCGCAGCCTCGGCAAGAAGGACCTCGTCTCGGTGAAGGCGCTGCAGGTCTCCGTGTCCAACGGCACCGAGGCGCAGCACAATTCCTGGGACGGCAGCTACTTCGCCACCACCCGCATCGCCGCCACCCGGGCCTATCAGGAGGCGGGCATCGAGAAGCCGCGCGAGGAGATCAGCCTCATCGAGGTGCATGACTGCTTCTCGGTGACCGAGCTCGTCACCATGGAGGACCTGCATATCTCCGCCGAGGGCCGGGCGATCCACGACATTCTCGACGGCTTCTACGACGCCGACGGCACCATCCCCTGCCAGATCGACGGCGGCCTCAAGTGCTTCGGCCACCCCATCGGCGCCTCGGGCCTCAGGATGATCTACGAGATGTACCTGCAGATGCAGGGCCGCGCCGGCGAGCGGCAGCGCCAGGACATGCCGCGGCTGGGGCTGACCCACAATCTCGGCGGCTTCCCGCACCAGAACGTCTGCTCGATCTCGATCGTCGGGCGCTACGAGGGCTGAGTCAACGATCACGCCTGAAGTCAGAAGGGCGCCGGAAGCGGCGCCCTTCACCTTTCCTACACCCCGATCCCGAGGGATGGCAGTTTCAGACCCTTCTCGCGGGCGCAGTCGATGGCGATGTCGTAACCGGCATCGGCATGGCGCATGACGCCGGTGCCGGGATCGTTCCACAGCACGCGATAGAGCCGGGCCGCAGCTTCCGCCGTGCCGTCGGCGACGATGACGACGCCGGCATGCTGGGAATAGCCCATGCCGACACCGCCGCCGTGATGCAGCGATACCCAGGTGGCGCCCGAGGCGGTGTTGAGGAGCGCATTGAGCAGCGGCCAGTCGGACACCGCGTCCGAACCGTCCTTCATCGCCTCGGTCTCGCGATTGGGCGAGGCGACCGAGCCGGAATCGAGATGGTCGCGGCCGATGACGATGGGGCCGATCTCGCCCCTCGCCACCATCTCGTTGAAGGCGAGGCCGAGGCGGTGGCGATCGCCGAGCCCGACCCAGCAGATCCGGGCCGGCAGGCCCTGGAACTGGATGCGCTCCTTCGCCATGTCGAGCCAGTTGTGCAGGTGCGGATCGTCGGGGATCAACTCCTTCACCCTGGCATCCGTCTTCGCGATGTCCTCGGGGTTGCCGGTCAGCGAAGCCCAGCGGAAAGGGCCGATGCCGCGGCAGAACAGCGGGCGGATATAGGCCGGCACGAAGCCGGGGAAGTCGAAGGCGTCGGCCACGCCCATGTCCTTCGCCATCTGGCGGATGTTGTTGCCATAGTCGAGGGTGGGCACGCCCATGCGGTGGAAGTCGAGCATGGCCTGCACGTGAACCGCCATGGACTGCTTGGCGGCGACCTCGACCGACTTCGGATTGCGCTCGCGGGCCTCCTCCCACTGGGCCAGTGTCCAGCCGGCCGGCAGGTAGCCATTGAGCGGGTCGTGGGCGGAGGTCTGGTCGGTGACGACATCCGGGCGGATGCCGCGCGCCACCATCTCGGGAAAGACCTCGGCGGCATTGCCGAGCAGGCCGACGGAGATCGGCTTGCCCGCCTTGTGGGAGCGGTCGACGATCTCCAGCGCCTCGTCGATGGTCCTCGCCTCGGCGTCGAGATAGCGGGTGCGCAGCCGCATCTCGATGCGGCTCGGCTGGCACTCGACGGCGATCATCGAGGCGCCGGCCATGGTGGCGGCCAGCGGCTGGGCGCCGCCCATGCCGCCGAGGCCCCCGGTGAGGATCCACCTGCCCTTCAGCGAGCCGCCGAAATGCCGGCGCGCGACCTCGGCGAAGGTCTCGTAGGTGCCCTGAACGATGCCCTGGCTGCCGATGTAGATCCAGGAGCCGGCCGTCATCTGGCCGTACATCATCAGCCCGAGCTTATCGAGGTGGTGGAAGTGGTCCCAGTTGGCCCAGCCCGGTACCAGGTTGGAGTTGGCGATGAGGACGCGCGGGGCGTCCGCATGGGTGCGGAAGATGCCGACCGGCTTGCCGGACTGCACCAGCAGCGTCTCGTCGGGATCGAGCGAGCGGAGCGAGGCTGCGATGCGGTCGAAGCTCTCCCAGTCGCGCGCGGCGCGGCCGATGCCGCCATAGACGACGAGCTCGTTCGGCCGCTCGGCGACGTCGGGGTCGAGATTGTTCATCAGCATGCGGAGCGCCGCCTCCGCGCCCCAGGTCTTGGCCGACATCTCGACGCCATGGGGGGCGCGGATCAGGCGCGAATTGTCCAGACGGGTCGCCATGTCAGGCCTCCAGGTCAGCAGCCGCTTTCAGAATGGCCGAGACGATGCGGTCGAGCACGCCTTCCGTCTTCGCAGCCACATGCTCGTCGAAGGTCCAGGGCGGCGCCTCCGCCATGTAGGCGGACTGCGCCAGCTCCATCTGCACGGCGTGGACCCTGCGCTCCGGAGCGCCGTAGTGGCGGGTAATCCAGCCGCCCTTGAAGCGTCCGTCGGCGACGAAGCTCATGCCCGAGCCTTCCGCCTCGTGAACGGCCGCGTCGCGGATGGAGGGCGCGCAGGAGGTGCCGCCATTGGTGCCGATGTTGAAGACGGGAAGCGTGCCCGGGAAGAGGTTCGGCACCATCGATCGGATCGAGTGGCAGTCGTAGAGCACGCAATAGCCGTGGCGGATTCGCGCCGATTCGATCGCAGCGGCCATGGCGGCATGGAAGGGCGCGTAATAGAGGCGCTTGCGCCGGCCGATCTCGGCGGGTCCCGGCTCGCGCCCCTTCCGGTAGATCGCCTCGGCATCGAAGGTGGTGGTTGGGCAGAGCGTCGTCGTGTTCTGACCGGGATAGAGCGAGACGCCGGAGGGGTCGCGGTTCACGTCGATGACGTAGCGCGACAGGTTCTGGCGCACGACGGTCGCGCCGGTGCGGCGGGCGATGCCCTCGTAGAGACAGTCGATCCACCAGTCGGTGTCGGGGACCGAGCGGCCGAGGTCGTTCAGTTCGACCGAGACCTCGGGCGGGATCATGGTGCCGACATGCGGCTGGCCGAGGACGAGGGGGCCATCGCCCGGGATCACGGTGACGGGGGTCATGGTCATTCTCCGAACAGCCGCTCGACGACGTGGCCGAAGGGGGTGGTCAGGCCGCCCGAGGCGACGAGCGCCGCAGCGCGCTCCATCTCCGCGGAGAGCGGACGGTCGGCGTCCAGCACCGGGGCGACGGCACGGATCGCGGCGTGGGCCTTCTCCAGCAGCGGGCTGGTCTGCAGCGGGGCGCGCATGTCGACACCCTGAGCCGCCATCAGCGCCTCGATGCCGATGATGCGGCAGAGGTTCTCCGCCATGGGTCCGAGACGCCGGGCGCCGTGGGTGGCCATGGAGACGTGATCCTCCTGGTTGGCGGAGGTCGGGATCGTGTCGGTGACGGCGGGTGCGGCCCTCTGGCGGTTCTCGGAGGCAAGGGCGGCGCTGGCGACCTCGGCGATCATGAAGCCGGAGTTCAGTCCCGGCTCATGGACGAGGAAGGCCGGCAGGCCCGAGAGGACCGGATCGACCAGCATGGCGCAGCGCCTCTGGGCGAGATTGCCAACCTCGCAGGCGGCGAGCGCCAGCATGTCGGCCGCGAAGGCCACCGGCTCGGCGTGGAAGTTTCCGCCGGAGAGCACGTCGCCATTGTCGACCATGACGAGCGGATTGTCGGTGACGCCGTTCGCCTCGTGCACGAGCATGTCCTGCGCCGAGCGGATGACGTCGAGGGCGGCGCCCATCACCTGCGGCTGGCAGCGGATGGAATAGGGGTCCTGGACGCGCGGGTCGTCGGCGAGATGGGAGCGGCGGATGACGCTACCCTCCATCAGGGCGCGCAGGACGGCGGCCACGGCGATCTGGCCGGGCTGGCCACGCAGGGTGTGGATGCGCGCATCGAAGGGCGTGTCCGAGCCGGCGATGGCGTCGGTCGACAGGGCGCCGGTGACGAGGGCGGCGGCAAAGGCGTTTTCGATGAGGAAGAGGCCATGCAGGGCGAGGGCGGTGGAGACCTGCGTGCCGTTGAGCAGGGCGAGGCCCTCCTTCGGGCCGAGCACGACGGGCGCCAGCCCGGCCTTCGCCAGCGCTTCGCCGCCAGCAATGCGGGTGCCGCGCCAGACCGCCTCACCCTCGCCGATCAGCACCGCCGCCATGTGGGCGAGCGGGGCGAGGTCACCCGAAGCGCCGACCGAGCCCTGCGCCGGGATCACCGGCAGCACGCCCTCCCGCAACATGGCGACGAGAAGATCGACGGTCGCCGGCTGCACGCCGGATGCGCCATGGGCGAGGCTGGCAGCCTTCAGCGCCAGGACGAGGCGGACGACCGGCTCCTCCAGCGGCTGGCCGACGCCCGCCTGATGCGAGCGGACGATGTTGACCTGCAGCTGCGCCAGCTTCTCGGCGGGAATGCGCACGCTGGCGAGCTTGCCGAAGCCGGTGTTGACGCCATAGACGGCATCGTTGCCGCGCGCCTTCGCCATCAGCAGGTCGTGACCCTGGGCGATCGGGCCCCGCGTCGCCGGATCGAGCGCAGGGGTGGCGCCCTTGGCGACCTCACGCCAGAGACCGAGGGAATTGCCGCCCGCACGGATGAGATCGGCCATCAGGCGCCCCTGTGGCGGGCGAAGAGCGGATTGAAGCCGATGCGGTAGACGAGTTCGGCGAGGCGCTCCACCGACCAGAGGCAGAGATCAGCCCGCCGCCCCGGCTCCAGCACGCCGATGTCGTCGCGGCCGAGCGCCTTCGCGGCATGGCGGGTGAAGCCGAGCAGACATTCCGCGACGGTCATGCGGAACAGGGTCGCGCCCATGTTCATGCAGAGCAACGGCGAGGTCAGCGGCGAGGAACCGGGGTTGCAGTCGGTGGCGAGCGCCATGGCCGTGCCGTGGCGGCGGAAGGCCGCGACGGGCGGCGCCTGCGTCTCGCGGATGAAATAGTAGGCCCCCGGCAGCAGCACGGCCACCGTGCCGGCCTTCGCCATGGCCGCGGCCCCCTCCTCGTCGGTATATTCGAGGTGATCGGCGGAGAGCGCCCCATGGTCGGCGGCAAGCTTCGCGCCGTGCAGGTTGGAGAGCTGGTCGGCGTGCAGCTTCACCGGCAGGCCGTGCTTCTCCGCGGCGGCGAAAACACGCAGCGTCTCCTCGGGGGAGAAGGCGATGCCCTCGCAGAAGGCGTCGACCGCATCGGCGAGGCCGTGATGGGCGATGGCCGGGATCATCTTGTGGCAGACGAGGTCGAGATAGGCGGTCTTGTCGCCATTCGCCTCCGGCGGCAGGGCGTGGGCGCCGAGGAAGGTGGTGACGATGCCGACGTCGCGCGCCTCGGCCAGAGAGCGCGCGACCTGCAGCTGCTTCGTTTCGGTGTCGAGATCGAGCCCGTAGCCGGACTTGATCTCCACCGTCGTGACGCCCTCGGCGATCAGCTGATCGAGCCGTGGCAGGCTCTGGTCGGCAAGGTCGCGGGATTTGGCGGCGCGGGTCGCCTTCACGGTGGAGACGATGCCGCCGCCGGCGCGGGCGATCTCCTCGTAGCTCGCGCCTTTCAGACGCAGCTCGAATTCATGGGCGCGGTTGCCGGCATAGACGAGGTGGGTGTGGCAGTCGACGAGGCCAGGGGTGATCCAGCGCCCGTCGCAGCGCACCGTCTCGACCGGGTCGAGCCGCGGCGCATCGGCCCGCGCGCCCACATAGACGATGCGACCGCCATCGGTCGCGACGATGCCGTCCTCGATGAGGCCCAGACCGTCACCCGCGCCACCTGCCATGGTGGCCAGCCGCGCATCGCGGAACAGCCGCTCAACGCGCATGGAACTGTCTCGGCACGTCGTATTCCTCGCCCAACAATGCTAGGCGGAAAACCGTAGCACGGAGACGGCGATGGACAAGCTCCATCTGGACAAGGCGCTCACCCCCGAGGGATGGCGCGACAATGTGACCGTTACGGTGGGCGGCGACGGGCGAATCGCCGCGGTGGCCGAGGGCCCGGCACCGGCCGGAGCGACCCGGCTGTCCGGCATCGCCCTGCCCGGTCTGCCCAATCTCCACTCCCACGCCTTCCAGCGCGGCATGGCGGGGCTGACCGAGGTGGCCGGCACCGGCGAGGATTCCTTCTGGACCTGGCGCGACTGGATGTATCGCTTCGCGCTGGCGCTTGACCCCGACGATGTCGAGGCGATTGCCGCACTCGCCTATGTCGAGATGCTCGAGGCGGGCTTCACCACGGTCGGCGAGTTCCACTACATCCACCACGACCGGGACGGGCGCCCCTATGCCGACCCGGCCGAACTCGGCCGGCGCTGCGTCGCAGCCGCCGAGGCGACGGGCCTCGCCATCACCCTGCTGCCGGTCTTCTATGCCCATTCCGGCTTCGGCGGCCAGGCGCCGGGCGAGGGACAGCGGCGGTTCATCTGCGACCTCGACCTGTTCGGGCGGGTGGCGGAAGGCGGCAGGGCGGCGACAGGCGCCTATGCGCGCGGCCGCTTCGGCGTCGCACCCCATTCGATGCGGGCGGTCACGCGGGACGAACTCCGGCGGCTCGTCGACACCTTTGCCGACGGCCCGATGCATATCCACGTGTCGGAGCAGACGAAGGAGGTCGATGACTGCCTCGCTGCCCACGGCGTCAGGCCCATCGCACTTCTCGCCGATACGGTTCCGCTGTCGGAACGCTGGTGCCTGATCCACGCTACCCATGCGGATGCGGCAGAGCAGCAGTTGATGGCGAAAGCCGGCGCAGTCGTCGGCCTGTGTCCGGTCACCGAGGCCAATCTCGGCGACGGCCTGTTCGAGGGCGTCGATTTCCGCGCGCAGGGAGGTCGATTCGGTGTCGGAACGGATTCCAATGTGGCGATCTCGGCGACGGGCGAGCTCTCCATGCTGGAATATGCCCAGAGGTTCCTGACGCGGCGCCGCACCGCCATGGCCGACCGGGGCGCCTCGACCGGGCGCGGGCTGTTGGATGCCTGCCTGGCCGGCGGCGCGCAGGCGCTCGGTCTCGGAGTGGCGGGGATCACGGTCGGCGCGCCGGCGGATTTCGTCGTGCTGGACCGCAGCCACATGGCCTTCGCCGGCCGCGATGGGGATGCCGTCGTCGATTCCTGGGTCTTCGGGCCGTCGACCGGCGCCATCCGCGAGGTCTGGGTGTCGGGGCGGCGGGTGGTCGATGGCGGCCGTCACCGGTCACGCGGACCG
>CAZPMD010000092.1:9550-18365 GCA_964587395.1 uncultured Hyphomicrobiales bacterium | reverse complement strand
AGGGCCGCTCGTTCTTCTTCGAGCGGGTGCAGATCGTCCGCGGTTGCGACGCCCGCCGCAATGTACTGGTCTACATGATCTATTCCGACAAGCTGATCGACGGTTCGCCGCAGAACTCCACCTCCACGGTGCCGATCATGCCCTGGGGCCAGCAGACCGACGTGGTGCGCTGCGGCGACTTCATTTCATGACGGGTGGCGCTTGCGTTTCCTGCGTTTCAACGGGCGTCTTCCCGAAGGCGTCACGCTGAAAGACACCCGTCCTAGATCTCCGGACGACGCCCCGAACGGAGACCTCCATGTCGCGCCGCATCCTCGCCCTCGCCGCCCTTGCCTTCCTGTCGCTGGCGCCCGCCCATGCCACCGGCGGCATTTCCTGCGAGGCCGAGGACCGCTCGGCGAAGTTCACCATCGGCAGCCCCATCGGCCGCTCGACGGGCGGCGCCTTCTTCCAGTTCGAGGGCGAACTCGAGGTGCGTGCCGCCAACGTTGCCGAGGACTTCAAGAAGGTCACCTTCGGCAAGGATCACCTGACCCAGAGCTGGTTCGACGCGCGCGACCTGAAGATGCACGTCCATTTCGAGCGCTCGGGCGAACCGCACGGCACCATCGACCTCACCGTCGAGGCGCGGGGCAATGCCAACGCCGAGACCTGGCGCGGCCGCTACGTGCTGAGCATCGGCGAGACGGTGAACGGCGAGTTCCGCACCCGCCGCCTGACCGGGCGGGTGTCCTGCTCTGTTGAAGGGTGAATCTTGCGAAGGGTGATGCTTGACGCACCGGCCCGCTTCTGCGCTATCTCTGTCGCATGAACGGTTCGATCATCCTCATCGGGATTATTTGCGGCTGAGCGTTTTCGCTGGCCGGTCGCCGTTCTTTGCCATACTCCCCAAGCGCAAAAGATCACTGACACGGCCGGCGGCGGGCGCGGCTGTGCGGAGACGGCTATGGCGATCAGGCTCTACAACACGCTGACGCGGTCGAAGGACGAGTTCCGTCCGATCGATCCGAACAACGTCCGCATGTATGTCTGCGGCCCCACCGTCTATGACGACGCCCATATCGGCAACGCTCGGCCGGTGATCGTCTTCGATCTCCTGTTCCGCCTGCTCCGTCACACCTATGGCGAGGCCCACGTCACCTATGCGCGGAACATCACGGACCTCGACGACAAGATCAACAAGCGTGCCCACGAGCGTGGCATCACCATCCGCGAGCTGACCGAGGGCACCGCCGCCCGCTTCCATGCCGCCATCGACGCGCTCGGCTGCCTCCGGCCGACGGTGGAGCCGCGCGCCACCGACCATATCGAGGAGATGAAGGCGCTCTGCGAGAAGCTGGTCGCGTCCGGCCACGCCTATGTCGCCGAGGACCATGTGCTGTTCTCGGTGCCGTCCATGCCAAGCTATGGCGGCCTGTCGCGGCGGCCGCTGGACGACATGATCGCCGGCGCCCGCGTCGATGTGGCTCCCTACAAGCGCTCGGAGATGGATTTCGTTCTGTGGAAGCCGTCGGTCGAGGCCCATGAGCCCGGCTGGCCGAGCCCCTGCGGCATTGCGCAGCCCGGTCGTCCCGGCTGGCATATCGAGTGCTCGGCGATGAGCTGGAAGCATCTCGGCGAGATGTTCGACATCCATGGCGGCGGCATCGACCTCGTCTTCCCCCACCACGAGAACGAGGTGGCGCAGACGACCTGCGCCTTCGGCACCCATGTCATGGCCAATGTCTGGATGCATAACGGCTTCCTGCAGGTGGAGGGCGAGAAGATGTCCAAGAGCCTGGGGAATTTCGTGACGATCCAGGAGTTGCTCGACGGCTGGCAGGGCAAGGCCTGGCCGGGCGAGGTGCTGCGCCTGACCATGCTCAAGACCCACTACCGCCAGCCGATCGACTGGACGGTCAGGGCCATGGAGGAGAGCTGGAAGACGCTGGCGGGCTGGTATCGCGCGACCGAAGGCGTCTCCGCCGGCGCGGTTCCGGAGGCGGTCCTCGAGGCCCTGGGCGACGACCTCAACACGGCCAAGGCCATGGCCGAGCTTCACGGTCTCGACAAGCGCGGCGACCATGCCGGGCTGAAGGCGGCGCTCACCCTGATGGGCTTCGACGAGGCCCGGGCGGGTGAGCTCTCCGCCGATGTCGATGCCGAAGCCGACATGAAGGACACGGCGCGAATCGACGACCTCATCGCCGCCCGCCTCGCCGCCCGCAAGGCAAAGAATTTCGCCGAAAGCGACCGCATCCGCGACGAACTCGCCGCCATGGGCATCCAGCTCAAGGACGGCAAGGATCCGGCCACCGGCGAGCCGGTCACGACCTGGGAGGTCATGCGATGATCGAACAGTTGAAGAAGAGCTGGTGGGTCGCGGCGATCCTGCTCGTCGCCTTCGGCGCGGTCGCCGCCTGGCGCATCGACAGCCGTCGCTCGGCGCGGGAAGAGGCGGCGACACAGGAGCGAATCCGGACCGAGGCGCAGCAGTCGATCGGCCGCGCCATGCAGAACGTGCGCATGTGTCCCCTCTCCGATCCCAACTGCAACGAGCGCAAGCCATGACCAAGCTTCTCACCGGCGGCTGCCAGTGCGGCGCCGTGCGCTATGCCTGCGAGAGCCTCGGCCGGGCCTCCATCTGCCACTGCCGCATGTGCCAGAAGGCCTTCGGCAGCTATTTCGGCCCCTTCGCCACGGCCCACGGCCTGACCTGGACGCGCGGCAAGCCGAAGTACTTCCAGAGTTCCAACAGCGCGCGCCGCGGCTTCTGCGGCGAGTGCGGCACCCCGCTCTGCTACAATCCGGCGCCCGGCCACTACGAGATGGCGCTTGGCGCGCTCGACCGTCCACAGGATTTTCCGCCGGCGATCCAGGTGATGCCGGACCAGGCGATGCCGTGGTTCTCCACGCTCGCGGGATTGCCGACCTTCCCAGAGGAAGACCAGGCGAAGTTCGCCGCCTATTTCGGCGCCATCGTCTCGCGGCAGCACCCCGACCACGACACCGACGCCTGGCCGCCGGCCAAAGGCACATCGCCTTGAGCGACGAGCCCCGCAGTCTGCCGCCCGACACCGCCCGTGCCCTGAAGCGCATCGCCTTCTGGGTCGGTCTGAAGTTCCTGTTCCTCATCGCGCTGACGCTCGTTGTGCTGCGATGGAAAGGCCTGATCTGACTCCGCCATGACCGATACTCGTGAACGCCTCTACCTCTTCGACACGACGCTGCGCGACGGCGCTCAGACGACCGGTGTCGATTTCACCCTCGAGGACAAGCTGAAGATCGCGAGCCTGCTCGACACGCTCGGCATCGACTATGTCGAGGGCGGCTATCCCGGGGCGAACCCCACGGATACGGCGCTGTTCGGCGCGCCGCGCCGGCTGAACGCCACCTTCACCGCCTTCGGCATGACCAAGCGGGCGGGACGGTCGGCGGCGAACGACCCCGGTGTCGCCGCGCTGCTCGACGCGGAAGCCGACGCCATCTGCTTCGTCGCCAAGGCTTGGGACTACCACGTCCATGTCGCCCTCGGCTGCACGCTGGAGGAGAACCTTGAGGGCATCTCCGACTCCGTCTCGGCAGCCAGGACGCGCGGTCGCGAGGTGCTGGTGGACTGCGAGCACTTCTTCGACGGCTTCAAGGCGAACCGCGACTATGCGCTGGCCTGTGCGCGAACGGCCTACGAGGCCGGCGCGCGGTGGGTGGTGCTCTGCGACACCAATGGCGGCACCCTGCCGGAGGAGGTCGAGGCCATCGTGCGCGATGTGACGGCGGTCGTCCCCGGCGAGCGGCTGGGCATCCACGCCCATAACGATACCGAGCAGGCGGTGGCCAACTCGCTCGCCGCGGTGCGCGCCGGCTGTCGGCAGATCCAGGGCACGCTCAACGGCCTCGGCGAGCGCTGCGGCAATGCCAACCTGACGACACTGATCCCGACGCTATTGCTGAAGCCCGCCTATGCCGACCGCTTCGCCATCGGCGTGTCCCGCGAGAGGCTCACCCAGCTCACCAAGGTCTCGCGCCAGCTCGACGAACTGATCAACCGGCCGCCCAACCGCCATGCTCCTTACGTCGGCGCCTCGGCCTTCGCCACCAAGGCGGGCATCCACGCCTCGGCCGTCCTCAAGGAGCCGGAGACCTACGAACATGTGCCGCCGGAGACGGTGGGCAATCGCCGCCAGGTCCTCGTCTCGGAGCAGGCCGGCAAGTCCAACGTCCTGGCCGAACTGGAGCGCGTCGGCCTGACCGTCGCCAAGGACGACCCGCGCGTCGCCCGCATCCTCGACGAGGTGAAGGAGCGCGAGAGCCTCGGCTATGCCTATGAGGGGGCTGATGCCTCGTTCTTCCTCCTGGCGAAGCGCGTCATGGGCGAGGTGCCGGCCTTCTTCACGGTCGAACGCTTCAAGGTGAATGTCGAGCGCCGCTACAACGCGGTGGGCGACCTCGTCACCTTCTCGGAAGCGACGGTGAAGGTGAAGGTCGGCGACGAGGTGATGATCTCGGCGGCCGAGGGCAACGGCCCGGTCAACGCGCTCGACGCGGCGCTGCGCAAGGACCTCGGCCGCTACCAGCGCTTCATCGAGGACCTGGAGCTCGTCGACTTCCGCGTCCGGATCCTCAACGGCGGCACCGGCGCGGTGACGCGCGTCCTCATCGAGAGCCGCGACGGCGCCGGCGAGACCTGGACCACGGTCGGAGTGTCGGCCAACATCATCGACGCCAGCTTCCAGGCGCTGACGGATTCCATCACCTACAAGCTGGTGAAGGAGGGGGTCGGGGTGTGAGGCGCCGTGCGCCGCCTCACATCTTCTCGATGACCACCGGATCGTGCTCCCTGGCCAGCGCCTCCTGCGGGAGCTTCGCCACCTGCGCCTGCAGGATCGGGATGATGTCGCGCACCTCGTCGATCACGGAATACTTCACCTGAAGTCCCGGACGGATGAAGCCCTCCTGCTTCATATGGTCGAGGAGGACGCGCAGCGGGTCCCAGAAGCCGCCGATATTGGCGATGGCGACCGGCTTGGCGTGACGTCCGAGCTGGGCCCAGGTCATCTGCTCGATCAGTTCCTCGAGCGTTCCGATACCGCCGGGCAGGGCAACGAAGGCATCGGCTTCGGTGAACATGCGCATCTTGCGGCTATGCATGTCCGGCACAGTCACGATGTCGATGACGGCATCCAGCGGCATTTCCTTGCGCTTGAGGAAATCCGGGATGATGCCGAGCACCTTGCCGCCGTTGTCGACCACGGCCTTGGCGAGCGCGCCCATCAGGCCGATGCCGCCGCCGCCATAGACGAGCCGGATGCCGGCCTTCGCCATGGCCGCTCCCAGTTCGCGCGCGGCCTTGACGTGGATCTCGTCATGGCCCGTCCCAGAGCCGCAATAGACACAGATGGATGTGATGGTCGCCATGACGGCCTCTCCGGAACGGGGTGATGCGGCGCAAGCCGGGTCGGCCGCGATTCACGGGCTCGACCATACTCCGCGCGAAGGCCGAGGTCAGCCATGCGGATGAGCGTCGCAGACGGGGCTTCTCCCCGGGGCAAATGGCATTATATCCATTCCAGACAAGAACAGGCCGCCCCAAGGACAAGTCGATCGTGTCAGCACCTCACGCGCCAGCCTCACCGGCGGCCGCGCCACGGACCGTCTCAGCCGAAGGCGGCGCCCTGACCCGGACCATCCTGCACCTGTGGCCGTTCATCTGGCCGCATGACCGCTCCGACCTGCAGCGGCGGGTCGCCTGGGCCATGGTTCTCCTGGTGATCGCCAAGGTGGTCACCATGGTGGTGCCCTTCACGTTCAAGTGGGCGACGGATGCCCTGGCGGCGCCGCAGGCGACGCAATCGGGATGGTGGCTCGCCGTCCTCGCGGCGCCGGTGACGCTCACCCTCGCCTATGGCCTGTCCCGCATCCTCATGGCGCTGGTCACGCAGATGCGCGACGGGCTCTTCGCCAAGGTGTCGATGAACGCAGTCAGGCGGCTGGCGCTGCTGACCTTCGAGCACATGCACCGCCTGTCGCTGCGCTTCCATCTGGAGCGCAAGACCGGCGGCCTGACGCGGGTGCTGGAGCGCGGCCGCAACGCCATCGAGACCATCGTCAGGATGATCATCCTGCAGCTCATGCCGACCATCCTGGAGCTGGCGATGATCGTCGGCATCCTCCTGTGGATGTTCGACTGGCGGTATGTCGTCGTCATCCTCGTGACGGTCGCCGCCTATCTCGCCTTCACCTACTACGCCACGGAATGGCGCATCGCCATCCGCCGCGACATGAACGACAGCGACACCAACGCCAACGTCAAGGCGATCGACTCGCTGCTCAATTTCGAGACGGTGAAGTATTTCTCGGCCGAAGCGCGCGAGAAGGCCCGCTACGACGTCTCCATGGCCAAGTACGAGACGGCCTCGACCAAGGCGTTGACCTCGCTCGCCGTGCTCAATGCCGGTCAGGCCGCCATCTTCACCGCCGGCATGACGGTCGCCATGGTGCTCTGCGCCATCGACATCACCAAGGGCCGCAACACGGTCGGTGACTTCGTCATGATCAACGCCATGATGATCCAGCTCTATCAGCCGCTGAACTTCATGGGCATGGTCTATCGCGAGATCAAGCAGGCGGTGACCGACATCGAGGCGATGTTCGCCATCCTCGGCCGCAATCCCGAGATCGTCGACCGGTCCGGCGCGCCGGAACTCAAGGTCGGTGGAGGCACCATCCGCTTCGAGGACGTGACCTTCGCCTACGACCCTGCCCGGCCGATCCTGAAGGGCGTCAGCTTCGAGGTCCCCGCGGGCAAGTCGGTGGCCATCGTCGGCCCGTCGGGCGCGGGCAAGTCGACGATCTCGCGCCTGCTCTTCCGCTTCTACGAGGTCAGCGGCGGCCGCATCACCATCGACGGGCAGGACATCCGGGAGGTGACCCAGGCCTCGCTCCGGCAGGCCATCGGCATGGTTCCGCAGGACACCGTGCTGTTCAACGACACCATCCGCTACAACATCCGCTACGGCCGCTGGGAGGCGAGCGATGCCGAGGTCGAGGAGGCGGCGCGTCTCGCCCAGATCCACGACTTCATCACCCGCAGCCCGGACGGCTACGCCACGGAAGTCGGCGAACGCGGCCTGAAGCTCTCCGGCGGCGAGAAGCAGCGTGTCGCCATCGCCCGCGCCATCCTCAAGTCGCCGCCCATCCTGGTGCTCGACGAGGCGACGTCGGCGCTCGACAGCCATACCGAGCAGGAGATCCAGGAGGCGCTCGACAGGATCGCCCGCGAGCGCACCGCCATCGTCATCGCGCACCGCCTCTCCACCATCGTCAATGCCGACGAGATCATCGTCCTCGACGACGGCAGGGTGGCCGAGCGTGGCACGCATGGAGAACTGCTTGCCAAGGGCGGTCTCTATGCCGGATTGTGGAACCGTCAGCGCGAGGCCGCCGAGGCCGAGGAAAAGATCGCGGGCCTCGATCGCGGAACTCCTGCACGTTCGCAGGAAGCCGCCGCGGTTTCGTCCGAAGATCGTGCTGCCATCGTCCTGAAGCCGCCGCGGGAGGCGGCGGAGTGAGCGACCCCATGGTCGAGACGCGCGAGCGCCCTCTGTCGTTGTCCTACCGTCGGCCTGCGGATCGTTCCGAACGGGCCGTTCTGGAGCGGGCGATGGACGGCCTGCACCACGACCCCCAGTCGGACCTCGCGGAGATCGGTTCCGGCCTCGGCCTCGGCTTCATCTCCCTCATGTTCATCGGCCCGGTCGCCCTGCTCATCGCCTGGATCCTTCAGTTCGCGACCGGCGTTACCTTCGGCTCCGACCAGGCCTGGCTGATGGCCGCCTTCCTCTGGCTGGCCGCCTGGGGCGGACTGAGTGCCTGGCGGGTCGTGGCGCGGCGCAGCCGGGCCTCGGCGCTGCGCCGCGCTCTGGCGGCCGACATCGCCGAGGGAGACGTTCAGGAGGAGAGCTGGCGGTTCGTCGAGGCCATCGGCTTCCAGGAGGCCGAGAAGATGCCTCTGCTCTACGCGCTGCACGCCGACAACGGCGCCGTGGTGGCCTTTGAGGAAACACGGCTGATCGGACGCGAGCGGACGCCTGGGGAAGCCTTCGTCTCCTCCGCCCCCTCCGATGCCGTCCTGGTGCGCGGCGTGCGCTCGGGCATCCTCATCAGCGAGAACTATTCCGGACCGAGCCTGCCGCTTCTCGACGTTCACCCGCTGAAGCTGCCGCGCGAGGAGCGACCAGAGCACGGCGCGCAGGTGGACCGCCCGTGGATGGCGATCATGCCCTGGCTGGCGGGGCGCTCGTCGGTCGGCTGATGCTGGCCGCCGCCAGCGCAATGGCTTCGGCCAGCACGGCCTGATCGCCGATGTGATTGGCAAGTATCAGCACGAGACGCGCGTTGAGATCGGCGCTGGCGGCCTCCGACAACGGACGATGGGCCTCCACCAGCAGGCGGAATGCCGCATCCGGATCGCCAAGGCGGTTGTCGACGACAAGCGAGGTCATGCGGCTTTCCTCACGTTGAGATTCAGAGTCTTCAACCCCTGATTCCGATTCATCCGGCCCGTCCAAGTCATTGTCTCAGAATCCCTTTGCCCGCCTGACCGCATCCTCGATCTTGGCCTGGTCGAAGCGGCGCCAGCGGGCCGCGAGGTGACCATCGGGCCGCAGCAGATAGCAGGCACCCGGGGTTGCATCGAAGCGCTCGGCGAAGAGGCTTTCGTCGTCCAGGAGGTCGCGGCCGATCACCCGCACATCCGTCTCCGCGAGGCTGACTGGCACCTCTCCCATGACCAGGAGCATGAAGCGGCCGGACATCACGGCCGTCAGATGGGTCGGCG
>CAZPMD010000092.1:0-9540 GCA_964587395.1 uncultured Hyphomicrobiales bacterium | reverse complement strand
TGCCATCGGCGCGGACCAGCGGCACGTCGGGCACGGGGGTGCCCAGCTTCGCCGTCCCCGCCCAGCCATCTGCATCGGGGGTCGACAAGGGCGTGTCGTAGGTGGAGGGCACCGACAGTCGCCCGGAGTTGACCAGACGGCGGGCGAAGGGCGCCGTGGCGGCGAGCGCCAGAGCGGCGTCGCGCAGCCGACGCTCGCCGGGGGAGGCCGGCGCGATGAAATCGGTGGCGCGCGTCGAGTTGAGGATGTTCTCGTCGGCGGCGGCTCCACGCTCCAGATCATAGGTTGCGAGAAGGCCTGGACCGGCCTCGCCGGCCAGGACGAGCGTGAGCTTCCAGGCGAGGTTCTCCGCATCCTGAACGCCTGAATTGGCACCCCGTGCGCCGAAGGGGGAGACCTGATGGGCGGAATCGCCGGCGAAGATCACCCGTCCATGGATGAAGCGGGCAAGCCGGCGGCACTGGAAGGTATAGATCGACACCCACTCCAGCACGAAGTCGTCATGGCCCAGCATGCGGCGGATACGCGGGATGACGTTCTCCGGGCGCTTTTCGACCTCGACGTCCGCATCGCGGCCGAGTTGCAGGTCGATGCGCCAGATGTCGTCCGGCTGCTTGTGCAGCAGCGCCGACTGCCCGGCGTGAAAGGGCGGCTGGAACCAGAACCAGCGCTCGGTCGGAAAGTCGGCCGTCATCTTCACGTCGGCGATGAGGAAGCGGTCGTCGAAGACCTCGCCGGCGAAGTCGAGCCCCATCATGGCACGGATCGGCGAGCGCGATCCGTCGCAGGCGGCAACCCAGTCGGCGGCAAGACGATAGGGTCCCTCGGGTGTCTCGACCGTGAGCGTGGCGCCCTCGCCGGCCTGCACGACGTCCGTCACCCGGTTGGCCCAGCGCAGGTCGATCAGGTCGGCGAGCTCCCCTGCCCGGGCCACCAGCGCCGCCTCGACGTAATACTGCTGGATGTTGATGAAGGCCGGCATCCTGTGGCCAGTCTCGGGCAGGAGATCGAAGCCGTAGAGTTCTCGGTCGCCGTGGAAGACTCGGCCACGCTGCCAGGTGACGCCCTTGTCGACCAGTTCCTCGCCGACCCCGAGGCGATCGAAGATCTCCAGCGTGCGCTTGGCGAAGCAGATGGCCCGGCTGCCCTCGCCGATACGTTCGGCGTCGTCGAGCAGCACGACGCGAACGCCGCGCTGGGCGAGATCGATGGCGAGCGACAGGCCGACCGGCCCGGCGCCGACGATGACGACAGGGTGGCGCGCCGGCAAGGCTGCGTCCTGGTCGGGGCTGCGACGATAGGCGAAGCGGAAGGTCAACTCCCGAGCCTCGGCGCTCTCCATAACCAACCTCCCGATAGTTTCATCCGCAACCGTTCCGCGATGTCATGCCTGAACGCCTGCCGGAAAGTCCACTCCTCCCGTCAGGCGCCGGTGCGCACGACGGCGGCGGCCGTCTTGAAGAAGGCACTGGCAGCCCGGACAATCGACAGGACGGCGATCACCGCCAGAATGAACTCGAGGATACGGCCGCGGCGCCACAGGTGGGCATAGAAGGCCAAGGAGATCAGCGGCCACCGTTCGCTGTAGGGCGCAAGCCCGCGCATCCAGGGCCGCATCAGGAACACGCGCTCGGGAACACCGAGGTCGTTGGCGACCCAGCGCGGCCAGAATGACGCCAGCCATGCCGTCGCAGCGAGGAGGCCGGCCCAGACGAGCCCGTGGAGGAGAATGTCCATGATCCGCTTTCGTTGATGGCCGGCGCGCGGGCGCGTCACCCGCCGTTGGGTGGGACCGGTGCCTGGGCCCTGGGGGCCAGCATCGGGCCGATGATGCGGATGTTGCGCCGCTCGCTGTCGGGGCCGGCGTCGGCGCCCGGTGGCTCGGCCTGCACCGGCGAAGTCTCCGTCACCGTCCCGCGAATGCCACTCGGTTCCGGCTCTGCCGCAGGGCGCACCGAGCCGTCGAGGCCGATGGTGGCGCGCGGCAGGCCGTCCCGGCCCCGCGATCTCTCCGTCCGCGCGAGACGCTCGGCCTCGCGCCGCGCCCGCTGTTCGGCGGCCAGTTCCTCGCGGACGGCCTGGCGCTGGTCGGCAGGGGTGGAGAGGAGCCTCGCCTGATCGGCCGAGATCACCTGATCGCCGCTACGCAGTGTCGGGTCCTGCCGCTGGGAGAAGGCCTCTGCCCAGGAGCCGTTGCGCGGCCGGCAGGTGCAGGCGGCATCGAAACGCTGGCGGAACCGCAATGCATTGGGCAGGGCGGTGTAAGGACGTCCGTCGGCGGAGACGGCGTTCTCGATCTGGTCGTCGCGCATCCGGTAAAGCGCCACCTCGGCGCCGGGGCACTGCATCTGGCACATCTCCTCCTGGCCCAGGCTGGCGCCGGGACGCGGCGACGAGGTCATGGGAAAGAAGGCGCCGTCGCAGAGACGGACGCAGACGGCGCGATGGCCGACGTTGCGCGGGCGTTCGTCACCATCGCTCGGGCGCAGCTGGTCCTCCGGCACTGCGGCGATGTCGCCGCCGGGAACGGGACGCGGGTCGCTGCGGCTGAAGAGGTGCTCGATGAAATTGCCGAAGCCGGGACGCTGCGGCTCGGCGCCTTCCCGGTAGGCGGCCTGGGGGCGCGCATCGGGAGTGCGGTACTCGCGATAGACCTCCCGCTCCGACGTGCTGCCACCAAGGCCAAAGAAGGACGGCCGGGGCGGCGCTGCCGCCTCGCGCGTCACCGCCCCGCCACCACGGCAGCCATTGGCATCATAGGCGGCGATGAGCTGGGCCCGCTGCTGGGCGCGCTGCGCCGAGACGACTCCGCCACCGCCGGCCTGGGCCTCGAGCTGGGCGAGATTGGCCTGCATCTGCCGCCGCCGGGCATCGAGCCCTGCGCACTGGGCGCCCTGGAAGAAGCCGCCGCAGCCGGCAGCCTGATAGGCGCGGCTGACATTGGCGATCTCCGCCCGCTGGCGCTGGGCCGCGACGGCGAAGCGGCGATTGTCGGCTCCGCCGGCCGGCGCCCGGTCAAGCTGGGCGATGCGCGCGCGGATCTGGGTGCAGGCAGCCGAGGTCTGGGCGGAGGCCGATTCGGGCATGACGACCAGCGAGGCTGCCAGTGCCGCCGCGAGCCCGAAACCCGACGATCCGCGCCATGCCACTGGAAACCGCACGTCTTCTCCTTGTCGGGACGGCCCGGATGGGGTCACGGTGCAAGTCCCTCGCGCCGGAATCCCGATTGCATCGTGATGGAAGCCACAAAACTATTGCAAATTCGTGGTCACGGCCAGAACCGGGCGATCCGCAGGCCAGTTCTCACGCGATGGCCATTGTCTGCCGGCACCGAATTCGCCCAAATGCACCGCCGACTGCCACGCCGGGACCGATGACGCCGATGACCAACATCTTCCACCGCAGCCTCGCCCACGACTATCCGGTCGCCGTCTCGGGCCAGGGCATCGTCATTCGCGACTCCGGGGGGCGCGACTACATCGACGCCTCGGGCGGCGCGGCGGTCTCCTGCCTCGGCCATTCCCATCCCGACGTGCTCAAGGCGATGCACGCCCAGCTCGACAGCCTCGCCTACGCCCATACGAGCTTCTTCACCACCCGGGTGGCCGAGGACCTGGCTGCGATGCTGGTGGCGGACGCCCCGGCCGGCATGAGCCACGTCTATTTCCTCTCCGGCGGGTCGGAGGCGATCGAGACGGCGCTGAAGATGGCGAGGCAGTATTTCGTGGAGATCGGCCAGCCGCAGCGCCGCCACTTCATCGGTCGCCGGCAGAGCTACCACGGCAACACGCTGGGCGCGCTCGCCATCGGCCACAACGCCGCGCGGCGGGTGCAATATGCACCCCTGCTGATCGAAGCCCATCATGTCTCGCCGCCCTACGACTATCGCGGACGGCAGGCGGGCGAGACGCCGGAGGCCTATGGCGAAAGGCTCGCGGCTGAACTGGAGGCGGAGATCGACCGCCTCGGCCCCGACAGCGTCATCGCCTTCGTCGCCGAGACGGTGGGCGGCGCCACCTGCGGCGCCATCACCGCCCCGCCCGGCTATTTCCGCGCCGTGCGGGAGATCTGCGACCGGCACGGCATCCTGCTCATTCTCGACGAGGTCATGTGCGGCATGGGCCGCACCGGCACGCTGCACGCCTGCGAGCAGGAGGGCGTCGCCCCCGACCTGATGACCATCGCCAAGGGGCTCGGCGGCGGCTTCGCGCCGATCGGCGCCGTGCTGGTGCAGGACCGCGTGTTCCAGGCCTTCGACCGTGGCTCGAAGATGTTCCAGCACGGCCACACTTATCTCGGCCATGCGCTGGCCTGCGCCGCGAGCCTCGCCGTGCAGCAGGTCATCAGGCGCGACAACCTCCTCGCCAACGTCAAGGCGCAGGGCGCCCATCTGACGCGCCGCCTGACCGAGCGCTTCGGCAACCACCACCATGTCGGCGACATCCGCGGCCGCGGCCTTTTCCAGGCCATCGAGCTCGTCGCCGACCGCGGCACGAAGGAGACCTTCGATCCCGCCCTGAAGCTGCACGCCCGGGTCAAGGCCGAGGCCATGGCGCGCGGGCTGATGGTCTATCCCTCCGGCGGCACGGCGGACGGCACGCGCGGCGACCACGTGCTGCTCGCCCCGCCCTTCATCGTCGGCGCCGGCGACATCGACACCATCGTCGAGCGGCTCGGCGAGGCGGTGGACGCGGCCATCGCCTCGGCGGCCTGAGGCCGGCGGCGGCCATGCCGGCACGCGGCATGGGATGCCGCGCGATGGATTCTTGACACCGGTCGGGGGGAGCCGCTAGGAACGCGGCTCTTCGCCACTCGATGGCGCGGGCGCGTAGCTCAGCGGGAGAGCACTCCCTTCACACGGGAGTTCCGATCCTTTAGAGATCAACGTGTTAGAAGTTTCTGCGTGGTTCAAGTGAACCATTCGGGCGATTAGCTCAGCGGGAGAGCGTCCCCTTCACACGGGGAAGGTCGCAGGTTCAATCCCTGCATCGCCCACCATCTTCACCCGACACGCCACCGTTGCGTACTGCACGCCGTCTGTAACCTTCCCGGTCCAAGGGCCATGGCTCGATGGCCACCCAAGGTCTGAAATTGGGCCCCAAGCGGAAACTGAGAATGTCCGCTCAGAGTTCAAGCGGCTTCGTCAGAAATCAACATTCTTGCACCACTCCGACGCCTGATGTGTAAGCCTCCGGCGAGGACCGCGGGCGCTGAAGGCCCGATCAGTTGACCTTGTTCTGGCTCTTGGCGTAGGCGGCCTTGCCTATGGCGCGGCGTCTGGCCAGTTTCGCGAGACGGGCTTGGATGCCGGGCTGATCGACCCGCTCTGGATCGAACGGACGGCCGTGCCAGCGCATGAGGTCGCCGTGCTGGTCATGGCCTGGATCTCCCGCGGCCGCCAAGAAGAGTTCGAAGCCAGGTAGCCCGCCAACATCCTCCGGCGGGGCGCACCGCGCCCCGTCTATATATCGGGGATAGTGCCCGGGGGTACTCGGCATGGATCAGGTCGATTGCGGCGATGAGGCTGCCGCAGTCTGGATCCGTGAAAGACGGCGGACTGTCGCTATCGCCTGACACAAGGATGCCCAGCAGTGACACTTGCGAACGAAGCTCTCCCCAGTGCTGTCTTGAGGGGGTCATGCAGACGGCCCCTGTGGCGACTGTGGGTCGAGTGACAGGGCAGCAGCGGACATGCGCTCGCTGCCGCCGATAAACTGGTCGAAATACTCGATCTGGGCGCGAAGGCACAAAGCCGATGCGGAGCAGAGCCAGCTTGTATACTTCACCTTGTCGGTGTCGGTTGTCGGTCCTTCGTTGATCGCAATCACGAGATCACCCATGTTGGTGATGATGTGGGCCAGCGAGACGATGACGCCGCGATGCGGGTCTGCGTCCTGCTCTGGACTTTGCAGGCCGGGGAAATGAACGATGTTGTCGGGGGGATCGATCGTCATGGACGCCTCTCTGTGGCTCGGGCAGCGCTGTTGGACTGGGATGAGCCAGCAAGGCGCCCGGCGATGCAGGTGAACCGCGAAATTCCCAGTTCGATCTCACGCATGTTGCGTCGAACCGCGACCAACCGAGAAACGACTGTCGGGAGTCCGAGATGCTCAGGCGCCAAGTGGCTGAGTGGGGCTATCGGCATGACGGGCGCCTGTTCATCTGGCCATCATCCAGACTGACCCGACCGGTGGTCAGGGTGGGCAGCAGGCGAATGAGTTCGTGCAGAGATTCTTGGATCTCATGATGCTGAAGCTCGAGCATGCTTATCCGCTGCTTCAGCTTTTTCGGCCCCAACCATTCAGCCCATGTCTGACCGGCCCGGAGCATCTCCTCGATCTCGCGGAGACTGAACCCTGCCTTCCTGGCAGAGACCACGATGTCCAGGCTGCGCAACGCATCCGACCCGTAATATCGCCGACCGAGATACCTGATGGGGGCGATGAGCCCGGCGTCCTCATAGAAGCGCAGGGCGCGGTGCGTCAGCCCATACTGGGCGGCCACATCGCCGATGCCGGGAAAATGAGCCAGTTCGGCGGCCGAGTGGCTGGCTGGTCGGTGGACGCGGCGACGAGGTTTGCGCATCTGTGATCCCAATTGGCATATGGTGGAGTTCAGGCGACGGTGCGCATCGAGGGCAGGGCCGGAACGGTCGTCCGTTGCTGGAAGTATCGTTCGGCGTCGTCGGGAACGAGCGGCGGGGAGAGCAGGTACCCCTGGCCGATGTCGCAGCCGATCGCCCGCAAGGCTTCCGCCTGAAACTGCGTCTCGATGCCCTCGCCGACCACGTCCATTCCGAGGCTGTGGGCGAGGGACACAATGGTCCTTGCGATGACGCCGCGGCCATCCTCTGGCCTGATGTCGGCGACGAAGGAACGGTCGATCTTGAGGCGATCAACCTTGAACTGTTTCAGGTGCGATAGCGACGCGTAGCCTGTGCCAAAGTCGTCCAGAGCGATCGTCACGCCCAGAGCATCAAGCTTCTCGATGGTGCGTACAATCTGATGGATCGAACGGTCGAGAAGCACAGTCTCTGTGATCTCGATCTCGATGTCCGCCGGCCTCAGCCTGAACCGGCTGAGCTGGTTGGCAAGGGTCTCGACGAAATCGTCCAGTTTCAGCTGCGCGGCCGAGACGTTGATTGCCACTCGGCCGGAACGAAGACCTTTCGCGCGCATGCGGGCCTGAAAAGCAAGCGACATCTCGATGACACGGGCTCCGAGCGGGATGATCAGCCCGGATTCCTCTGCCAGCGGAATGAACGAGGCGGGGGACACCGCTTCGGAACCGCGCTGCCAGCGCGCCAAGGCTTCAAGGCTGACCGGCTCGCCCGTCTGGAGGTTGACCTGAGGTTGGAACGCCACCCGGAGCTCATCACGTTCGAGGCCGACCCTCAGTTCTTCAATGTCCGACTGGTGCCGTTCTGCTGCCTTCAACATCGTCTCGTCAAAAAACGCGTACCTGCCGCGCCCCGCCGCTTTCGCCTGGTAGAGAGCCAGATCGGCTTCCCGGAAGAGATCCCTGCGGCTCTTGTTCTGCGCGGCCACCAGGACCACGCCCATGCTGATCCGCGGCTGGACCGTCCGGCCGGTGAGCGCGACGGGCTGCTGGACGAAATGGGCAAGCCGCGCCAAACGCCGTTCGGCAACCTGTCTTGACGAGATGCCGTTCATGACGATGGCGAATTCATCGCCACCGAGACGAGCAACGATGTCGGATCTGCGGACCGCGCTGGTGAGGCGGCGTCCCACCACGACTAGCAGCTCGTCTCCCGCGTCATGCCCGAGCGTGTCGTTGATCGCCTTGAAGTTATCGAGGTCTGTCACGACCAGCAGACCCTGCGGGCCTTCGTCTGCCAGGAGCCGTTCAACCCGATTGTATACCGCTGCACGGTTTGCCAGTCCCGTCAGGGAGTCCTGCTCGGCCTGCTTCCGGATCGTTTGCTCGGCAAGCTTGAGCTCGGTGATGTCCGTGCTGGTCGTGACATGCAGCCCCTCCGAGGTGCGCCGTTCCACGATCTGGACCCAGCGGCCGTCATCGAGTTTCTGAACCAGGGTCTGGGTTGGCTTGGCATGCTCTCGCAGCCGGCGCGCAAGCCACGCCTCAATGTCCCGCCCGCGTCCGCCAAGCTCCGCGAATTGACCGCGCTCCGCGGCAGCCTTCAGAATATCCCTGAAACTGGCACCTTCCTGAATGAGGTCGGCCGCCTTCGGGTAGAAGGCATTGAAGGCTTCGTTGAAGATCAGCAGCCGGTCGTTGGCATCGAATGCCGATATGCCGGCGGGGATCGTGTCCACGATCTGGCGGAGGAGCTTCTCTGCCTCCCGTTCGGCCACAAGGCGACGATTGTCGATCAGGTTGTTGCGGAAGACTTCGATCGAACGAGCCAGGGTCCCGACCTCATCATTGCGCTCGACCTCAGGTACAGTCAGGTCGGTATCGCCTTCGGCGAGCCTCTGGGTGGTTCCCGCGAGCTGCTTGAGCGGACGAGCCACCCGCACGGCCGCGATCCAGAACGCGAACCCCGCCACGACGAGGCCGAGAACCAGGAGACCGACATTCACGGCAAGCGCTTTCGTCGCCTGGGATGCCGTATCGCCGGTCAAAGTCGCTGTTGCCAGGCCGATCGCCTCGTTCAGGCTGAGAATATCCTCGATCGCGCGCGTCGCCGCGGAGAACCATTGGTTTGCATCGACGGGGTAGACGGCATCAGTAGTTCCGGCCCTGTAAACGCGCTCGCGAAAAGCCTGGAATTCTCCGAAATATCCAGCCTTGATGCGGGCAGCCGCGGCCTTCAGAGCTGCCGAAGTGTCGTTACGACCCATCTGAAGATCGATAAGGCCCCAGGCGAGCTCCACGCTTCCCCGGAGCCGCGACAACTCTTCCAGGTGCTCCGGCGCGATGGCGCGCCCCGCGGAAATCACCGCGGCGATCGCCGCTCGCTCCCGACCAGCAAACTCGCTGGTGACCCACGCCAGATGCTTGAGCTTCTGGAGCTCGGCAATGCGCGCCTCGGCATTTTCGATCCGCATCTCTGCCGCGAGCCGAAGCTGCTGCGACGCTTCGACAAGTGTTGTGAGACCTGCGACCGAGCGGGCCGCAGTCTGAGGCGCCCTTTGATCGCCCGGTTTCGCGATCTCGCTATCGACCTGACCCCGGATCGTCTCCACCTGGCGCATGGCGGATTCCACCCGTCCCAGTTCGGGGAGACCCGAGTGTGTCGCACGCAAACGCTCCAGGGCTCCCTTGAACGCACGGTCGCCCTGCTGACGAAACTGTCCAAGGAGAGCGGTATCGCTCGCCGACGCGGCCGACGGTGCATTCAGCAATGCGGCCGCGCGCCCTCGCTCTGCCGCCCAACTACCAGCCGCGACCAGGAGAAGATCGCCGGTGGCATTCCCCTCCTGGATGGCCTGCACAGTGGTTTTCTGCCGGAACGCAACCACGCTGTGCTGGATGGTGAGGCCGATCAGAAGCACTGCCAAGGCGGCAACAGCCGCGAAAAGGACCGTTCTCAGTGAGAGGCGCGACAGCATGGGA
>CAZPMD010000091.1:4047-18600 GCA_964587395.1 uncultured Hyphomicrobiales bacterium | reverse complement strand
AGCTGACCTGACCCGCCCAAGCCGCAAACCGTCCGCGGAAGCGGGTCAACTCCAGCGGCCCGCTGTTCCACAAGGCAGGCCAGATGACCCGATCCCAACGCGCGACAGCTACCGCGCTGAGATCCTCATGCGAGAGAATGTGGCGAGCGTTCGCTCGTCGCCAGTGAGGTCGATGCTGAAGCGGGCAGCAAGCTCGACGCCCCGGCCGCCTGCGGCACAGGCGAGCGGATCTCGGCGGCGAGTTAAGTGTCCCGTCGCGGGGCGTCAGGTCCTTCGCTGCACGCAATATGTCGGCATCTCCATGCAGTCGCGCGCGCCCCATCCGGCGGCGCTCGCCTCGTCGAAGACTGCCAGGGCGGCGGCGGCGGCGGGCAGCTCATACCCCCGCGAGGCCGCTTCCGCGATCATGGTGCCGAGGTCCTTGCGCATGCCGTCGCAGTCGAACAGGCCAGGCCCCAGGGCCTTGCCGCCGAGCGCCTCCGCAACGGTCGCCCCGCGCGCCCTCAGCACGTTCGGGGCCCCGGACGTCTCCTGGAAGATCTCGATCATCTTGGCCCGGTCGATGGGCAAGTGTTCACACAGCGCGTAGGCCTCGCCCAGCGCCTGCCAATAGACGGCCAGCGGCAGGTTGATGGCGAGCTTGAAGCTGGAGCCTGCGCCGACCTCACCGACATGGTCGAAGCGGCGGCAGAGCTTCTCGAGCACGGGCCGCGCCCGTTCCACCGCCCCGGCCTCGCCGCCGGCAAAGCCCAGCAACTGCCCCTTCAGCGCCGGCCCGACCGTCCCGCCGACCGGACATTCCACGAAGCCGGCTCCCGCGGCGGCGACGTCACGCGCGAGCGCCTGCTCCGTCTGCGGGCGAACCGTGCTCATCTCGATGAAGAGCTTGTCCGGCACTTGGGCCGAGAGCAGGCCGTCCTGTCCGCGATAGACAGCTGCGATGGCGTCCGCGTCGGTCAGGATCGTAATGATCACGTCGCACTGCGCGGCGAGGGCCGCCGGTGACGGCGCGACCGCCGCCCCGCGCGCGCGCAAGGCCTCGCATTTCTCCGCGCTCCGGTTCCACACGACCACGCCAGCGCCTGTCTCGATGAGGCGCTGTGCGATCGCCGCGCCCATCCGGCCGAGCCCGGCCACTCCGATCGTCGTCATTCATCCACCCTCTGACATGGGCGCCTTCGCGGCCCGATCGGCCGCATCCTCCGGCGCCTCTGCTCCTTGAACGGGGGCACCGGTCGCGCCGACAGGTGCGGCCTGCGCTGCGCCCCCTGCACAGCACATTGCAAAATGCGTGTCTTCAAGACCAGCCGCTTTCGTGATTGGCTGGCGGCAAGCCTCGGAACAGGGGCTGCTCATCAGGGAGGTCAGGATGCGGGTCGATCGCAGGAGTTTCGTCGCGGGTGGATTGGTGGCGGCGGCGGCCGCCGGACGCGCGGTGGCGCAGACGAGTTACCCCCAACGTGCCGTCAGAGTGATCGTGCCCTTCCCCGCAGGCGGCACCACCGACCTGCTGGCGCGCCTGGTGAGCGAGCGGCTCCAGAGCTACTGGGGCCAGCCCTTCGTGGTGGAGAACGTCGGCGGCGCCGGCGGCTCCCTCGGCGCCGACCGGGTCGCCAAGGCCGCGCCCGACGGCTACACGCTGCTGTTCCACAACCTGACCTTCTCAACGACCAGCGTGTCGCTCGAGATCGCCGGGCGAGCGACCCACGACATGTTCCGCGACTTCCGGCCGGTGTCACTCGCCGCCCATGTGCCCATGATCGTCCTCGGACGCGCCAGCGGCCCGACAGGAACGCTCGCCGACTTCGTCACGGCCGCCCGCCAGTCCAGCGAATCGGCCCTCTACGGGTCGACAGGCCCGGGCAGCGTCATGAATTTCGCGATGGAGGTCTTCCGGCGGGACTCCGGTCTGAAGCTCGACCACGTACCCTTCCGCGGCGCCGCCCCCCTTCTGCAGGAACTCGTCGCTGGCCGCCTGCATCTGGGCGGCGACCAGTTGTCGACCTCCCTGGAGTTCATCCGGTCGGGCGCGGTCAGGCCCCTGGCGACGCTGTCCAACACCCGGCCGACGGCGCTTCCCGACGTCCCAACCGTCCGGGAACTCGGCTTCCCCAACATGGAGATGCAGGGCTGGAACGGCTTTTTCGCGCCTGCCGCAACTCCGGATGACATCGTCAACAAACTAGAGGCCGGGGTGAAACGGGCGATGCAGGAGCCTGAATTGCGGACGCGCCTCCTCGCCCTGGGTGCGGATCCGATAGGGTCGACGCCGGCCGAATTCCTCGCGGTCCTGCGGCGCCAGGTCGACGGCGTGCGTCCGCTTCTCGCCGAACTCAAGCTGGTGGTCCAGTAAGCGCCAGCCCCCGCCCTAACGGCCGCTGCCGCGATGGTGGCGGCGGCCGGCCAGGAGCCTGATTGCGCATCGGACGGCAGCTCAGCCTTCATCTGCCAAGAAGGTCTGCCGGCGCGTGTCGGGCGGGGATGCGCAGCTCCACCGTCCCGGCCCGCGTCTGCCAGTTCCGATCCCGATAGCCGTTGCGCTGAGCCAGCGTGAGCAGGCACTTCTCGCCGTGTGCGGCTCCTGTCATCGGACCGTCTGGACGACCGGGCGTATCACGCTCGATCCCGGCGCGCCCGGCATCATCCCCGGCAGGGCCGAGATGCTGTTCCAGATTCGCGACGATGATTCGAACGTCGTTGTCCGCCTCGAAGGCCTGCTGCAGACCATGGCGAAGGATGTGACCGCTGCCGGCCCGTGCGCCGTCTCGATCGAGCGCATCCATGTCGGGGTTCCCGCGGCCATGAATGCAAGTATTCAGGATGCCGTCGAAGCGGCCGCCGAGGTCCATACGCCGATGAAGTCCCTGCACATGCACAGCGGCGCGGGACGGATGCGCATATCCTTTGCCATCCTCATGCCGGCGGGCATGCTGTTCGTGCCCTCCATCGGCGGCATCAGCCATCATTGGACCGAGAATGCGTCCGACGAGGATATCGCATCGGGCGCGACCGTGTTTGTCGAAGCGTGTCGGAGGATGCTGAGCGACGTCCCGGTCGAGGCTGCTCTTTGGGAGGGCTGTGTCGCGAGGCCGCGGAACCGCCCGATCACGCCGACGCCCGCGGCCGGGGGTCGTGGATCGCCCGCCACACGGCCTCGGACGTAAACGGCTGCTGCGACAGCGATCCACCGACCTTGCCCAGGGCGTCATTGATGGCGTTTGCAAGGGCGCCGGTTGCCCCCATGACGCCACCTTCCGACATGCCCTTCATGCCGCCCGGCGTCAGGCGGTTCGGCCGGTTGACTGCAATGATCTCAACCGGCGGCACGTCGGTGGCCCGCGCCACCGCGTAATCCATCAGCGAGCCGGCTAGCGCCTGCCCGTCCCGGTCATAGGCGCAGCGTTCCATCGCGGCGCCGGAGAGGCCCATGGCGACGGCGCCGTGCACCTGCCCAGCGACGATCGTGGGATTGATCTCGACGCCGCAATCATGCGCCACAAGATAGCGAAGGACCTTCACCGCCCCCAAGCCCGGGTCGATGTCGACGAGGCAGGCATGCGTGGCGTTGGCATAGGTCATCGCCGGCGGGTCATAGGCGGCGGTGAGGTGCAGGCCAGGCTCCATGCCCTCCGGCAGGCGCAGCGGATCGAGATGGGCGATGCGGGCGAGGCTGGCGATGGAATGGTCGGTCGCGGTCCAGGCTCCGCCGACGAGGCGGAGGACCTTGCCGTCGGCGATAGCGAGGCTTTCTGCGCTGTTGAGGCCGTGGAGATGGGCGGCGAGCTTCAGCAGCTTCTCGCGCATGCGCCGCGCCGCGATGAGCACGACGCCGCCGCCGGCGGCGGCCCCCCGCGCGCCCCGGCTGCCCATGCCATAGGGCGCCTCGTCGGTGTTGCCGATCCGGACCGCGATGTCCTCGAAACGCGCCCCAAGCCCCTCGGCGGCGCATTGGGCGAGCGTCGTCTCGTAGCCCTGGCCCGATCCCATGATGCCGCAGGAGACGAGGATGGCGCCGGACGGCTCGATGCGCACCGTCGCGGTCTCGTGGCCGGACCCGGCGATCCCCGCATTCTTGTAGAAGGCCGAGCCATAGGTCGTCGGCTCGACGACGGTGCAGAAGCCGATTCCGAGGAGACGCCCGGCACGGGCCGCACGGGCCTGTTCGGCGCGGCGGCCGGCATAGTCGAGCGCCTTGACGGCGGCCTCCAGCGTCTGCGCCGGCGTGACGTCGACATAGGTCTCGCCGGTGATGGTCGTGAACGGCAGGTCGCCGTCGCGGATCGTGTTGCGGCGGCGGACGGTGACGGGGTCGAGGTCGAGGGCGTGGGCGATCGCATCGATCGTGCCGTCCATAACCCAGGAGGCGCTCGCCATGGGAGCGCGCATCGGCCCGGATGGGCATTTGTTGGAGAGATAGACCTTCACGTCATAGGCATAGGCGGGGATGCGGTAGGGCCCGGGGAGGATGAGCGCCACGACGCGCGCCATGTAGTTGGCGGGAAAGAAGCAATAGGCGCCGACATCGGCCTCCATCCACGCCTCGAGGCCGAGGATCTGGCCCTCGCGGGTCACGGCCGCGCGGGTGACGATGGTCTCCTCGCGCGCGTGAAGCGAGGCGATGAGGTTCTCCCCGCGTGTCTCCTGCCAGCGCACGGAACGGCCAAGAGCGCGGGCCAGGGCGGCGACGGTGAGCTCCTCCCGCAGCAGGGCGATCTTCTGGCCGAAGCCGCCGCCCATGTCCGGCGCAATGACGGTGACGGCGCTTTCCGACAGCCCGAGGCGGGCCGCCAGCGCCGACCGCAGCGGATGCGGCGCCTGGTTGCCGAGCCGCACGGTGAGATGACGCCGCCCCTCGTCCCACTCGGCAACGATGCCCCGCGGCTCCAGCGGCATATGGGTCTGCCGGCCCTGCGCGAAACGGCCCTCGACGATGCGATCCGCCTTGGCGAAGGCCGCGCGCAGGTCGCCATTGGCGAAGGTCTGGTGCGAGACGAGATTGGTCGGCAGGCCGGGATCGACCGGCTCCCCCGTCTCCGCCATACCGGGGGCTGCGGCCCGCTGGCCATAGGTCACCGCCACCTGCTCCGCCGCATCGAGGGCAATGTCCTGCCGCTCGGCGACAACGACCGCCACAAGGTCGCCGACGAAGCGCACCTTCTCGACAGGGAACGGCGGCACGTCGACGGGCTTGAGGCCCTCGATTGGCGGCGCCATCCGCAGCGTCGTGGCATGGCGTGCGACATCGGCGCCCGTCCACACCGCGACGACGCCCTCCATAGCAAGCGCCGCCGTCGCATCAATGGCGCGGATATCGGCATGGGCATGGGGGCTGCGGACGAAGACCGCGTGGAGCGCCCGTGGCACGGCGATGTCGGCGAGATAGCGCCCCTGGCCCTTCAGGAAGCGCTCGTCCTCGCGCCGGTTCATGGCGGCGCCAATGCCCCCGGACGAGCGCGGGCCGGCGCCTCCGGATGACGGCGCGCTCATGGCTGCGACCCGAGCCGCTGCTCGGTGGCGGCGTCGAACAGGTGCAGGCGTGCTGGATCGAAGGCGAGAGCGATGGCCTCGCCGACCGCGACCCGCTGGTCCTTCGGGGCGCGGACGATGAACTCGCTGTCGCCGGCGGCGACATGGACATGCTGTTCGGAGCCGAGCGGCGAGATGAGCGCGACATCGCCGCGGAGCGGCCCGCCTTCGGCGATCACCGCATCCTCCGCCCTGAGCCCAAGCACGACCTTGCGCCCGCCCTGCCCGGCCGCGACGGCAGGATCGACGGGAATGCGGAGGGCGCCGCGGGTGAAGGCTGGGCCTCCCGGCCCTTCCGCGATCTCGCCCTCGACGAAGTTCATCTGCGGACTGCCGAGGAACCCGGCGACGAACCGGTTGGCCGGCCGGTTGTAGATGGCGTCGGGCGTGTCGAGCTGCTGCACCACGCCGTCGCGCATCACGGTGATCCGGTCGGCCAGCGTCATGGCCTCGGCCTGGTCATGCGTGACGTAGACGAAGGTGGTGCCCATGGCGATGTGCAGCTTCTTGATCAGCGCCCGCATGGACACGCGCAGTGCCGCGTCGAGATTGGAAAGCGGCTCGTCCATGAGGAAGACGGTGGGCTGGCGGACCAGCGCCCGGCCGAGGGCGACGCGCTGGCGCTGTCCGCCGGAGAGCTGCTGGGGCTTGCGGTCGAGGAGGTGGTCGATCTCCAACTGGGACGCAGCCGCCCGCACCTTCTGGTCGATCGTCGCCTCGTCGACCTTCCGCAGCCTGAGGCCGAAGGCGATGTTCTCGTAGACGCTCTTCTGCGGGTAGAGCGCGTAGGACTGGAAGACCATGGCGATCTCCCGCTGGTGCGGCGGGATGAACGTGACGCGGCGGTCGTCGAACCAGATGTCGCCGTCGGAGATCTCCTCAAGGCCGGCGATGATGTTCAGGGTCGTGGTCTTGCCGCAGCCGGAAGGACCGAGGAACACCATGAACTCGCGGTCGCGGATGTCGAGATCGAGGCGCTGCAGCGCTGTCACGTGGCCGTAGCGCTTGGTGATGCCGTCGAGGCGGATGCGAGCCATGGGCTAACCCTTCACGGCCCCGGCGGTGAGGCCGGAGACGATGTAGCGCTCGAACATCATGGCGAGCACGACCGGCGGCACGATGGCGATGACGCCCGCCGCGTTGATGAACGAGAAGCTGGTGGTGAAGTCCATCACGAAGCCGGAGATGATGATCGGCAGCGTCTGCGACGTGATGTTCTGGGTAAGGATCAGCGCGAAGATGAACTCGTTCCAACTGGTCAGGAAGGCGAACATCACCGATGCGACGAGCGCCGGCAGCGACAGCGGCAGGTAGACGAAGCGCAGCGCTTGCCAGTGCGAGCACCCGTCGGCGCGCGCCGCCCGGTAGAGGTCCCGCGGGATCTGCTCGAAATAGGAAATGAGGATGAAAATGGTGAAGGGCACCGTCACCGCCAGATAGGTGACGACGAGGGCGAAGCGCGTGTTGACGAGGTCGAGCTGCCGCATGACGAGGAAGAGCGGCACGATCAACGCGATGTCCGGGATAACCCGCGTCACGAGGATCGTGTAGAGTGCCGCCCGCCGGCCCTTGAAGTGGATGACGGCGATGGCATAGGCGGCGGTCATGGAGACGACGAGGTTGAGGATCGCGACGAGCATCCCCACCGCGAAGCTGTTCCACAGCGACGGCAAAAGGTTCTCGGCACCAGAGGGCAGGAAGCGCCCGGTCGCGGGATCGCCCTGGCGGCGGGTCTCGTAGGTCACCTCGCGCTTGGGCGGGGCGAAGATCGCCTCGAAATTGTCGAAGGTCACCTTCGGCGGAAGCCAGTTCGGCGGCACCGCGGTGATGTCGGATTCCGACTGCAGCGAGGAGGAGACGAGCCAGGCGACCGGCCCGGCGACATAGATGACCAGCAGCAGCGAGAAGACCGTGATAACGAGGGCCCGCAGGCCCCGCCGCCACATCATCGCCTGCCGTCCCCCGTCCGACGTCGTGCTCATGACCGGTCCTGCCCTCATGACTTGGATCCGAAGCCGCGGATGAACAGGTAGGACAGGACGAAGGTGGCGATCGCCAGGAGATAGGACAGCGCCGCGCCGATGCCGAACTTCAGGTTGCGGAAGGTCTCGACATAGATCTGCCAGGACAGGGTGTAGGAGGCATCCCCCGGCCCGCCCTGCGTCATGATCAGGAACAGGTCGAAGTGGCGGATCGAGATCATCGTCTCGTAGACCAGCACCAGCATCAGGCCGGGCTTCAGCGCCGGCAGCGTCACGTGCCAGAAGCGCTGGAAGACATTGGCGCCGTCGACGGTCGCGGCGCGATAGAGGTCCTGCGGGATCGCCTTCATCGAGACGAGCAGCAGGATGGCCGCCAGCGGCATCTGCTTCCAGATCGCCGCATTGGCGATCATGAACAGCGTCCGGTCGGGATTACCGAGCCAGACCGTATAGCTATCAAGCAAGCCGATCTGGACGAGGATGCCGTTGAGCAGCCCGTAGCCGGGGTCGTAGATCCACTTCCACATCAGGCCGTTGACGATGCTCGGCGTCGCCCAGGGCAGGAGGATCAACGCCGAGAGCAGCCGCCGCCCGGGAAAGGCCTCGTTCAGCAGCAGGGCCACGAAGAGGGCAAAGACCGTGGTGATTGACACGGTGACGATCGTGTAGACCGTGGTGCGCTGCACGGCCACCCAGAACATCGGGTCCTGGAAGATGCGCGCATAATTGCCGAAGCCGACAAAGGGCCGACGCCACGGCCGCGTCAGCACGATGTCGAACAGGCTCGTGTAGAACGAGTAGATGATCGGATAGAGCGCGACCACCATCAGCACGACGAAGACCGGCAGTATGAGGATCGCGGCGCTGCGCTCGTCGTAGCCGGCCTTGCGGCTGAGCCGATCAGCCCATGAGTCGGCCATCGCTCAGCCCTTCAGGTCCTTCCATTTCTGCGCCATCACCGCCGCGGCCGCCTGCGGCGTCGCGCGGTTAAGGAAGACCGACTGCCAGGCGGCATTTGCGGTCTCGTTCCACTCGCCGAACCAGGGGGCGATGACGTCCTTCTTGACGGCGGTCGCGGCCTGTTGGGCGATGACGTCGCCGCCGCCGGCCCAGCGCGTCCAAAAGGCCTGAACCTCCGGATCCGCCGACAGGGGCGTCGTGCAGAAGGGAAGGCCGACATCGGTCAGGAGGAGCTTCTGCAGCGTGTAGGAGCCGGTCGTGTCCTTGCCGCCGAAGAACTCCATGAACCTCACCGCGTTGGCCCGCCGCGCCGCGTTGGCCTTGGCACCGGGCGTCATGCCATAGAAGCGGATCCAGCCGCAGGTGGCGCTGGCGGTGGCGCGCGGTCCCCGCGGCATCAGCACGGGGCGGAGCTTGCCGGCGGCCGGCGCCTGCGAGGGATCGTTGAGCGCGCGCAGACGATAGGTCGGGACGATGGCGAAGGCGTGCTGGCCAGCTCCCATGGCCCTCAGCGCGTTGATTTCGGTGGTCTCAACCGCCCCGGGCGAGACAATCTTGTGGGTGTGGATCGCCTCGCGGACCCAGCTCACAGCCTCGACCACGCCGCGGCCCGCATCCGCCATGATGGCGTTGCCGGAGGCGTCGACGAAACGGCCGCCATGGGCGAAGACCAGCGCGCTCATGAACTCGATAAGCCACGTGTCGATGCCGAGTGCCATCAGCATGGGGAACTCGGGACCACCCGACTGCTTAATCCTGAGCGACTGCTGGACGACCTCCTCCCAGGTCGTGGGCGGGGTGGTGATCCCCGCCTTCTGGAGGATCTCGGTGTTGTAGATGAACGACATGTGGTCGCCGTAATAGGCGAGGCCGTACTGCTTGCCCTTGTAGACCATCGACTGGGTGCAGAACTGGGCCGCGTCGGCATTGTACTTCATCAGGTCGGGCACGTCGTCGATCGCCGCGAGCCAGCCGGCCTCGGCGAATTCCGGCAGCCAAGCGTCGCTCACCCAGAGCACGTCCATCGGCGCGTTGCCGACGAGGCGCGTCACGACCGAGGTTCGGTACTGCGCCCAGGGGAAGTTCTCGTAATTGACCTTGAGGCCGGTGGCACGCTCGAAGGCCGAAACATGGCTCCGCACCTGGTCAACGGCTGCGGACCAGGCGGTGAAGTTGACGGCGGGAGCCTGCGCGAAGGAGGAGCCGACCCCGCCCATGGTGGCCATCACGCCACCGGCCGTCGTGGCCTTCAGAAGCGATCGGCGGGAAATGCTAAATCGATCCGAACGGGCCATGGCGACATCCTCTTTGACGCTGCATCAACAAGACTGCGATGGCGATTCACGGCACGCAACCAAATTGGGGTTGCGTCCCACGCAGGGGAGCCGACCGCCGCCGCAGGGCCCGGCAGCCTTGCTTGACAGGGGCCGCTATCCCGCAACAGCGCGGACCCGGTCCAGAGTCGCCAGGACATCGTCACAGATCAGTTCGGCGACGATCTGGCCCGTCCGGATGAGCGGACGGTGGGTACTGATGACCACGGCGATGGTCTGCGGCCGGGCAGTCTCGTCCTCGATCGGCAGGAAGCGCAGGTCCCCGGTGGGCAGTGTGAGTTGATGGAGGAGGTCGCGTCTGCGGCAAGCCGTGCCATTACAGACACAAGGCAGTCGACACCCGGACGAGAAACATGAACTAGCGAACGTCCGTTTGCAGGGGATGTATTCATTTCAGCTTTGGCGGCGCGAAGCGGACAACGACCAACCGATACTGGGCCGATTGCGAACGGCGATGGGGTCTGCTTCCCGGCAGATTCATCATCGACGCGTCGTACGGTCAGAGGCAACAGTGGGTAGCACGTCATCAGGTGTGGGCAGGAGCGGCCTTCTCAACGCCGAAATAGGCCCGCTCCAGGCGGCGCGAGAGGTCCGGTTCGCTGGCCTTCGCTTCGAGTACCACACTGCCCTGCGCAACCGCATAGACCCGGTCGGCAATCGCGAGAACCTTCTCGATCAACTGCTCGACCAGCAGAACCGCGGTGCCATTCTCGCGGAGTGTTGAGACCACGGCCAGCACGCGATCGACAAGCACGGGCGACAGGCCGGCGGATGGCTCATCGAGCATCAGGAGCCTCGGGCGTCGCACGAGCCCCTGAGCCACGGCGAGCATCTGTTGCTGGCCGCCGCTCAGCGACCCACCGCGATCGTTCCGCTTCGCCGCGATCTCCGGGAAATAGTCGAGCGCTTCCTCGACGCGTGCCATGCGATCTGAGCGCGGGATGTCATAGGCGGCGAGCAGCAGGTTGTCGGTGACGGTCTGCTGGGTGAACACACGGTGACCTTCCACGACATGGACGAGGCCGCTGCGAGCCGTTTCACGCGGACCGACACCACGAAGACTGGAACCGGCGAAGCGGACATCGCCGGCGCCCCATGGCAGAAGCCCGGATATGGCGCGAAGCAGTGTCGTCTTGCCTGCCCCGTTGGGCCCGAGCAGAGCCACGACCTCGCCCGCCCTGACATTCAGGCTCAGGTCATGCAGCACGTTGATCTTGCCATAGCCCGCCTGAAGCGCTCGGACGTCCAGCAACGGTTCAGCCTCCGAGATAGGCACTGACGACCTCCTTGTGCACGCGAATTTCCGACGGCGTTCCGGCGGCCAGCACGCGGCCGAGGTTCAGGACCGTGACATGGTCGCAGATGTCGAAGATCAGGTCCGCATGGTGCTCGACGAGCAGCACGCCGGTGCCTTGGCGGCTGATGGCCTTGATGAGGGCCGCGAGGCGTTCGATCTCGGAAGCCGAGAGGCCTGCCGCCGGCTCGTCGAGCATCAGGAAGGCGGGCTTCAGGATCAGCGCACGGGCGATCTCGACGAAGCGCAACTCGCTGTGCTGAAGACGGTCGGCGCGCACATCGGCCAGCGCCTCCAGCCCGACGGTCGCAAGTGCCGTCATGGCGGCGGTCCGCAGCCGTCCCTCGTCGGCGCGGTGGCGGGGCAGGGCGAGCAGCGTCTCCATGAAGGTCGCCTGGCCCTGGATCGTCGCGCCGATCATCACATTGTCGATGACGGAAGCCTCGCCGACGATGCGCGGCGTCTGGAACGTGCGGGCGATGCCGCGGGCCGCGCGGGTCTCCGGCGATCCCGGCTCAAGCGGACGGCCGAGCGTGACGCTGCCCTTTTCCGGCGCGTAATAGCCCGAGATCACATTGAGGGTGGTCGTCTTGCCGCTGCCGTTCGGGCCGATCAGGCCGTGCACCTTTCCGGCTTCGATGGAAAGGGAGACGCCGTCGATGGCGCGGACGCCGCCGAAGCTCAGCACGATGTCGGTGAGGACGACCGGGGCGCGCTCTTCGTGATCGAGCGGCGAGGCCAGCATGGCCGGGCGCGGCTTGATCGTCCGATCGAACGTCAGCGGCTTGCGGCTCTTGAAGTCGAGGAGTGCGGCGATGCCGCCGGGCATGGCGAGGACGATGACCAGAAGCAGGACCGCATAGAGGAAGGTCGACCAGGCCGCCAGGGGCGCGGCAATCTCCGGCAAGATGGTCAGCACGATCGTGCCAATCAAGGGTCCGAGGATCGAGCCGCGGCCGCCGATCAGCACGGCAATGAAGAACAGGAGAGACAGTTCGAAGGTGAAGGCGTCGGGCGTGATATAGGTCTGGAGGCTCGCGAAGAGGCCTCCCGCCATGGACGCCAGCGCGCCCGCCAGCATGAACACAGCGATGAGCAGGCGCGCCTTGGAAATGCCGCTCGACTCGGCTGCCACATCGGCATCGCGCACGGCGATCAGGGCACGCCCGAACCGGCTATGGGCGACATTTGAGGTGATCCAGGTGCTGAAGGCCGCGATTCCCAGGCACAGGTAGAAGAAGCCCCAGGCATTGTCGAAGGGCGCCGGCATTTCCGGGCCGGGCAGGCCAATGCCGCCGCCGGTGACGCTCTGCCAGGCGAGCGCCACCTGGGTAACGATGGTCGCAAATCCCAGCGTCGTCATCGCGAAGTAGAAGGTCCGCAGCCGCAGCGCAGGCAGGCCGACGATGACTCCGAAGACGGCGCCAACGCAGCCAGCGGCGGCGAGGGCCGCGAAGACCGGCAGGGGCGGCGTCACATTGCCGGCGACCAGAACGCTGGTCGTATAGGCCCCCAGGGTCAGCAGCGAGACGTACCCGATCGCCAACTGGCCGGCATAGCCGACGATCAGGTTGAGCCCCGCGACCAGCATCCAGTAGATGGCAGCACGGGTGGCTATGAGGCCCCAATACTCGTTGCCCGTCAGCGGCAAGAGTGCGGCGAGACCGAAAAGTGCGATGAACGGCAGGGCCGTGCGCAGCGCCACCGGAACCCCGTCGGCCTTGTCTGCCGGTGCCACGCCGGCCGTGTTGCTCACGTCCGCCATCAGACCCTCCTTGCGGCTTGGCCGCCGAACAGGCCCTGGGGTGCGATCAGCAGCACGATGATAAACAGGCTGAACACCGCAACGGACGAGAAGATGCCGCCCACGAGGAAGTTGGCCGCCTGCTGGAAGATGCCGAGCGCAAGGCCGCCGATGACGGCGCCCCGGTTGTTGCCGAGGCCGCCGAGCGCCACAGGCACGAAGCCGTAGAAATTCAGGAGAGGACCGTTGGCGAAGAACGCCAGCAGCAATTGGCCGCCGGCAAATCCCGCCAGGCCCCCGATGGCACCGGCCAGCGCATAGCTGGCGATGCGCAGGTTGCGCTCGGGCAGGCCTAGAGCCCGGGCGGCGAAATTGTCCTCGGCAATGGCGAGGAAGGCGCGGCCGACCAGCGTCTTGCGATAGAGGAACTCAAGACCGACGATCGTGATCGCGCAAGCCGCCACGGGCAACCAGAACTTCTCGTCGGTGAAGCCGCCGCCCGAACTGAACAGCCGCGGAAAAGGTTGCGGCTCGGTGCTCCACTCGATTGCAGTCACCTGCTGGATCATCAGCGCCAGTGCGAGAGTGGACAGCACGTAGAGATGCTGGTCGAGGCTCTTCAGCACTGGCCGCACGGCCACGAACTCGGTGATGACGCCGATCAGAGCGCAACACGCGATCATCGCCAGGAAGCCGAGGACCGGCGGAAACCCCATGCGCAGGATGAACAGCGAACCGAAGACGCCGCCCAGCATGCCGAGCTGTCCCGCGGTGAAGCTCATGACGCGCGAGGTCGAGAACATCGTGTTGTAGGCGATCCCGATGAGGGCGTAGATCGCCCCTACCGCGAGGCCCGAAGCCAGGATCGACGCCAGCATGGACAGACTTTCAGTTTGAAGGCAGCGAACGGGACCGGGCCATCCGACGACAGCCCGGCCGTTGATGTTCGTCAGGCTTAGCCGGAATAGCCGGGGGCCAGCGCGAAGGTGCCGTTCTTGGCCGAGCTTGCCGCCGACATGACCACATCGGCGACGGGATAGCCGTTGTGCCGGGTCGGGCTGTAGGAGTAGTTGCCGAAATAGCCTTCATATTTGGTCAGGCCGTTCCAGTAGCCGATGATGGCCTCGCTGGAGGAGGACCCGGTGACCTCGACAGCCTTGGCCACGAGGTCGATCGCATCGATACCGCAGGCGACCCACCAGAGCAGGGTGTCCTGCAGGTTCACCTTGCCGGCAAGGCGTTCGACCAGCGCCTGGTTCTTCGGCGGCAGCTTGCCGTCGGCGCCGTAGCTGCAGCTGCGATAGCCGATGGCGTAGACCTTGTCCCAGTTGGCCGGCTTCTCGATCAGGCCGCCGATCTCGCCCGACGACAGCGAGGGGTGGCCCACGAAGGGCACGTCCCAGTTCATGACGGCGCGGGTGTTCATCATCCGCGCCTCCATGCCGGTGGAGACGCTCCACACCACGATCGCCTGGGCGCCGGCATTGCGGGCGCGCAGCATGTCGGGGGTCATGTCGGGCTGGGTCGCGTCGATATTGGCCTGGTAGACGACCTCCGCGCCGTCCTTCTTGAAGCCGGCGACCGAGGCATTGACGGCGCTGACGCCGTAGCCGGTCGTGTCGCCGATGACGGCGATCTTCTTCAGCTTGAGGATAGCGAGGCAATAATTGCGCACGGCATCATCCCATTGGGTGTTGGACGGCGAGATGCGGA
>CAZPMD010000091.1:1521-4037 GCA_964587395.1 uncultured Hyphomicrobiales bacterium | reverse complement strand
GCTCGTCGATCAGGGTGTCGACGACGCAGGGGTGGATGTTCGGCATCTTGGCGCGGGCCATGATCGGTGTGACGGCCAGCGACTCGCCGGAATTGGTCGGCCCCCAGATCGCGTGGACCTTGGCCTGGCTGATCAGTTCCTGGGTGGCATTGACCGCCTTGGTCGGGTCACCCTGGGTGTCGCGGGTGATGACTTCGATCTTTCGACCCTTGACGCCGCCAGCCGCGTTGATGGCTTCAGCCGCATAGATGACGCCGCGGTTGAAGCCGACGCCCGGTGCGGAGCTCGGGCCGGTGAGGGCTGCGAGCCAGCCGATGCGGATCGGTTCGGTCTGTGCGATCGCCGGATGGGCGAGCCCAAGGGCCGATGCGCTGATGGCTCCAGCCGAGCCGAAGGTGAAGTGACGCCGATTGATGGCCATGTGGGATCCTCCCGATCGTTGAGTGACGTCCGCCCGTCTGTGCGGGCTTCTGCGGGCTTTCAGCCCTTGAGATGGCGGATGTAGTCGCGGTTGAAGGTGAAGCCCCAGCCCGGCCGCTCCGGAACGACGGCCGCTCCGTTCTCGAAGGTCAGCTGCTCGGTGTAGAGCGGCGAGAACCAAGGCATGTATTCGAGGAAGATCGCGTTGGAGAGGGCGCCGAGCACCTGGATGCTGGTTTCCGGAAACAGATGGCTCGACACCGCGACATCGTGGGCTTCCGCCATGTGGCTCACCCGCATGAATTCGCTGACGCCGCCGGCGCGCTGCAGGTCGGGCATCAGGATGTCGGCCGAGCGCAACTCCAGCATGCGGCGGAAGCCGTAGCGCGAGTATTCCGTCTCGCCCGAGGCGATCGGCGTGTCGAGCGCCGCCGAGACCCGCGCCAGCCCTTCGAGATCCCAGGCCGGTAGAGGCTCCTCGAACCAGGTGAGATCGTATTCTTCAAGCATCCGGCCCAGCCGGATCGCCTGATGCTCGTTCAGCCCCTGATTGGCATCGGCCATCAGCTTGGTCTTCGGGCCGATCGCCTCGCGCACAGCCTTCACACGCGCGATGTCGTCGCGCGGGTCGGCATGGCCGAGGCGCATCTTCATGGCTTTGAAGCCTTCGGCCATGAAGCGGCCGGCCTCTTCCTGCAATTCGCCGATCGACAGCGAGAGCCAGAGCCCGCCGGAATGATAGGCGGGTACGCGCGATTGCGCGCCGCCGAGCATGCGATAGAGCGGCAGGCCGGCGGCCTTTCCCGCGAGATCCCACAGCGCGCCGTCGAGGGCCGAGATGCCCATGACGGTCACGCCCTTGTGGCCGAGGAAGTTGATGTCCTTCCAGGCGCGCGCATTGAACCCCGCAATATGTCCGGGATCCTGGCCGACGATCAGGTCGGCCAATTCCTCGACCATTGCGCGGAGCACCGGTGTCCTGCGGTTGTTCAGCGTGAAGACCAGGTTCTCGCCGGTCAGTCCTTGGTCGGTGTGAATGGTGACCAGCACCATGCCGAAATCGCGAAGCTCGCCGAGCGCGCTGCCGATGGGCTTGGCGAGCGTCAGCGTGACAGTCTCGGTCTCGACCCTCGTGACCTTCATGACCGGTTCCGTCCATCGATCCGAGTGATATCACCGACGCGATAGCGGGCGAGAATGGCGGGATCCGGATCAGCGCCGAGACCGGGGCCGTCCGGTACCGCGAACATACCCTTGTCGCCCTTCACCCACGGATCGAAGGGATTGGCCTCCATGTCGAGCCAGAGCACTTCGACCATGGGCTTTTCCATCCGCGCCTGGATGATGTGCAGGGTGGCGATGAAGCCGGGTCCGAAATAGGGACTGTGGGGACAGACCTCGACGCCATGAGCCTCGCAAAGGTCGAAGATCTTGAGCATTTCTGCGATGCCGCCGACCTTGGTGACGCTCGGCTGGGCGATATCGATAGCGCCGGCATCGATCAGGGTCTTGAAGCCGAACAGGCCCGCGACGTTTTCACCGGCCGAGATCGGAATGCCATAGGCGCGCACGCTGGCCAGACCCTCGACATCCTCGGGCGGCCAGACCGGCTCCTCGAGCCACATCAGCCCGTCGTCGGCGAGGGAGGCCGCCATGGCGCGGGCGACCGGCGGCGACCATGCACAATTGACGTCCATCATGACAGGCACGTCGCCTGCAGCCTCCTGGGAGGCCAGCACCGCCGAGCGGGTGAGTTCGTGCAGCTTGATGAAGCGGTAGCCGCGCGCGCAAGCGGCCGCGGTGTTTCGGGCCGCTAGCGCGTCGTCATTGTAGGCGAGGAGGCTCGCATAGCCGGGGATGGGTCCGCGGTCACGGCCGCCCAACAGACGGTAGAGCGGCTGGCTGGCGCGCTTTCCCGCGAGATCCCACAGCGCGATCTCGATGCCGGAATAGCCGTAGACGAAGGAGCCGTTCCGCCCGAGCAGGTGCAGGCTGTGCAGGATGGTGCGGGACAGGCCCTGGATGTCGCCGGCATCGCGACCGATCATCAGCGGGCCGACGATCGTGTCGATGGCGGCTCTCGTGGCGGGAATGGC
>CAZPMD010000091.1:0-1511 GCA_964587395.1 uncultured Hyphomicrobiales bacterium | reverse complement strand
CCGCGTGGCCGAAGGCCTCGCCCCACCCCACGAGCCCGTCCTCGGTCTCGACCTTGACCAGAAGAATCTCGAGATGCTCCCAGGGCCTGCCGGCAAAGGCCGGCTTCGGCCCGCCCATGTCAAAGGGCAGCGCCACGACGCAGGTCTCGACCGCGGAGATCTTCATGGTGGGTCCGGCGTTTCCTCGGGCGCCAGCCTCTTGCGGCGGGCAGCGTCCATCTCGACCAACGCTAGGCTGGCGAGGGAATAAGCTCAATTGCCTGTAGCTTAATTCTATATAAGCTGGACTGATGTCACTGAGCATTCGCCAATTGCAGATCATTCACACTGTCGCCAGTTCCGGGTCGGTGACCTCGGCGGCCCAGGCGCTCGGCATCTCCCAGCCGGCCGTGAGCATGATGCTCAGGGAGTGTTCGCGGGAAGCAGGCTTCCCGATGTTCCTACGCAAGCAGGGGCGTTTGCAGCCGACGGCGGAAACACGCGTCCTGCTCGCCGAACTGGAACGCGTGTTCGATGGCGTCGATCGGATCGGCCGGCTGATCGAGGACATGGGAGATACCCATGTCGGCTCGATCCAGATCGCGGCGACCGCGACGCTTGCCAACAATATCCTGCCGGCGGCAGTCGCCGAGTTCCAGAAATCGCGGCCGCGTATCCAGATCACCGTCAGGACCACCGATAATCCAAGCGTCATCCAGAGCGTGGTGCGCGAGGAGGTCGATCTCGGCCTGGCGTTGTCGCCGCTCGCTCAGCACGACGCGCGCGCGATCGAACTGTGCACCGCCGACCTCGTCGTCGTGGTCAATCCGTCCCATCCGCTGGCGGACCGGCCCGAGGTCGAAGCGGCCGATCTCGCGCCCTATCCGTTGATTTCGTTCAGCCGCAGCCAGCCACTCGGCGCCCTAGTCGACCAGGTCTTCCGCCAGGCGGGAACGCCGCGCCGGGTCGCGATCGAGGTCAACCAGTCGTCGGTTGCCTGCGCCCTGGCGCGGGCAGGGGCGGGCGTCGCTGTCATCGACCCGTTCTGGCTGATCGAAGCGCGCGAGAACGGCATCGTGTGCTTGAAATTCGCACCCAAGACAGCATTGAGCGCGCAGATTCTGATATCGCGCAGTTCGTCGTTGTCACGACCGGCGCGTCTGTTCCTTGTAACCCTCCGGCGGACCGTCCAGTCTCTCCAGGCGCAAGGTGTTCTCAAGGACGCCGGGCCGAATCCGAGTACTGGATCGAACGGTTGATGACGCTGAATGCGAACCTCATCGAGGATTTCAAGCGCGCCACGGTTATTCAGACAACCGGAGCAGTTCTTCACGCAAACCCATTGAAATGTCTGCTTCCGGGTAGCCCTCGGATTGCGACCATGGCGGCGCGAAGCGGAATGTCTGGTGGAGAGGGCAATGGCAACAAAGGCATCTCCTGCACGCATGTTGTGAGGCAGCCTGCTCTAGCAGACCTTGGCCCCGCATCAACGCGGGTCCGTGGCCTGAAACACCCCCGCAATTCGCGCGTAG
>CAZPMD010000090.1:14158-18863 GCA_964587395.1 uncultured Hyphomicrobiales bacterium | reverse complement strand
ATGCTCTCGAGGCCGGTGGTCGACAGGGCGCGGCAGGAGCGGGTGCTGCGCGAGCACGTGCTGTCGCTGGTCGACGCGTACGAGATGCCGCGCGGCTGAGCGCGGGGGTAGTGCGCGGCCTCCGTGCCGCGGTCGGTCGTTGTCGGGCGCACGTTCGGCGACGCCCGCTCCCGCCACACCGGCTGCTCCGGCGCCGGCTCCGGCCACCCCGTCGCGCTGAGGCCGGCGAGACCTGTGACCTCAGGGCCCTCCGGCTTCACGGCCGGGGGGCCTTTTTCGTGAATGTCCCCCTGTCCGGGCAATGCGCTCCGAAGGCTTCCCGATGTCCCTATGCTCCCCGCAGACCCGCCTGTTCGCCGAGGAGGTGCTCTCGGCCTATCGTGGAGGGCGCCAGATCGCGCCGCTGACGGCGCTCGAACCGACCTTCTCCATGACCGACGCGGAGAAGGTCGGGCACGAAGTGGCGCGGCGGCGGGCGGCTGCCGGCGAACGGATTATCGGCCGCAAGATCGGCTTCACCAACCGGACGATCTGGGAGGAATATGGCGTCTACTCGCCGATCTGGGGTCCCGTCTACGACACGACGTTCCGCGACGTGCAGGGTCCGGCGACCGTCGACATCGCCCACCTCGTCGAGCCGCGGATCGAGCCGGAGATCATTCTCGGCTTCCGCGCGCCGGTGACCGCCGGCATGGACGAAGCCGCCATCCTCAACAGCGTCGGCTGGGTCGCCCATGGCTTCGAGATCGTCCAGTCGCTGTTTCCCGGCTGGAAGTTCCAGGGGGCGGACTGCCAGGCCGCCTTCGGCCTGCACGGCGCCCTCGTCTGCGGGCCGCGCCAGGCGGTCGACGGCGATCCGGAGCACTGGATGAAGGCGCTCACGGGCTTCGCCATCACCCTCTTCCGCAATGGCGAGAGGCTCGACCGCGGCGTCGCGGCCAACGTGCTGGACGGCCCGCTTTCGGCGGTGAGGCACCTGGCCGGTGTTCTCGCGGCCGATCCGCAGGCAAGCCCCATCCAGGCCGGCGAGATCATCACGACCGGCACCGTGACGCGCGCCTTTCCCGTCGCGGCGGGAGAGACCTGGTCAACCGAGGTCGAGGGCATCGACGTCGCAGCGATGCGGCTGAGCTTCGCCTGACTTCTGACGGAAGAACGCGTCCTCAGCTCTCCACAAACGGCTTCGGCTCGGGCGCGCCATCGGTTCCAGTCATGAATTGCGCCTTGGCCAGTCCGGCGAAGGTGCCGCCCAGCGCCACCAGCTCCTCGAAATTGCCGCTCTCGATGACGCGTCCCTGATCGAAGACCAGGATGCGGGTGGCGTGGCGGATGGTGGCGAGGCGGTGGGCGATGACGAAGGTGGTACGCCCCTTCATCACCTCCTCCAGCGCGAGCTGCAACTTCTGCTCGGTCGTCGCATCGAGGGCGGAGGTCGCTTCGTCGAGGATGAGGATGGGCGGGTCCTTCAGCAGGGCGCAGGCGATGGAGAGGCGCTGCCTCTCGCCGCCAGAGAGCGAGCGGCCGCGCTCGGCCACCTCGGTGTCGAGGCCGTCGGGCTGGCGCTTGAGGAAGTCCATCGCCTGGGCCCGCTCGCAGGCCCGCCAGATCTCCTCGTCGGTCGCCTCGGGTCGGCCGACCTGGAGGTTTTCCTTGATGGTGCGGGCGAACAGCATCGGCTCCTGGAAGACAACGCCGATGTTGCGACGGAGGGAGACGAGGGCAATGTCACGGATGTCGTGGCCGTCGATGAGGACGCGACCGGACTGCGGGTCGAAGACGCGGTGCAGCAGTGACAGTGTCGTCGACTTGCCCGAGCCGGTGGACCCGACGAGGGCGATGGTGTCGCCCGGGTTGGCGACGAAGCTGAGGTCGGCGACGGCGGCGCGCTTGCCGTCATAGGAGAAGGACACGTTGTCGAACGCGACAGTGCCGGTCACCCGGCCGATGTCGAGGGCACCCGGGCGGTCGTGCACCTGCGGCGCGGTGTCGACGACGTCGAAGAAGTCCTTGATCTTCGGACCTTCGAGGAAGACCGAGTTGATGAAGCCGACGAGCGCCTCGAGCTTGCCGATCAGCATGGTGGCGAAGCCCATGAAGGTGACGATCTCGCCGATGGTGGCGAGGCCGTTGATGTGCAGCCAGGTGCCGACGAGGAAGATCGACAGGACCGTCAGGGTCGCCGAGGCGCGCGAGGCGACCGCGGCGATGGCCCACCACGACAGCACGGGGATCTGGGCTGCGAGCAGGGCGTCGACGGTGGCGCGCATGGCGCGCACCTCGGCCTCGACGCGGGTGAAGGACTGGATGACCGGCACGTTGCCGAGGGCGTCTGTGGCCCGCTCGGCGAGGGCATTGTGGAATTCCTGGACCTTGCCCTGGAGCGTCTCGGTCTTCCGCAGAACCCAGCTGGTCAGGATGAAGAAGAAGAAGACCATCACCACCAGCAGGCTGCCGAGCCGCCAGTTCACCCAGAGCGACACCGGCACCAGGATGACCAGCGCGATGAGCGAGGCGCAGTGCTCGCGCAGGAAGGAGAGCAGCAGCCAGGCCATGGCGTTGGAGCCTTCCAGCATCTGCTTGAGCAGGCGGCCGGAATGGGCTCCCGAATGGTAGCTGAGCGGCAGGTTCAGCACGTGCTCGAAGAAGTGCTGCATGAAGGCGAGGCGCCGGCGGTGCGACATGCGGTCGGCATGGAGGGCGACGAGGACACCCGCACCGATGGTGAAGAGGCCGAAGACGACCCAGGCCAGCACCAGCGGAAGGATCTCGGACCAGGTCACGGTCCGGCCGCGGGCCTGCGCGCCCGACAGGGTATCGATGATGCGGCCGAACAGGATCGGCTCGGCGAACATGATGCAGGCGAGCACGATGTTGCAGCTGAGCAGGATCATGCCGAGCCGGGTTTCCGGGCCGAGCTGCTTGAGGACGCGCCAGTAGACCTTGAGAAGCGACATGCGACGATCCTTGCGGCAGGCGGGAGGCCCGGGGAGATCGGGCCCTGTGAAACACGGCGGTCAACGCACGGCAAGAGGCCTTGTTTCGCCTCGGGTTTCAGAACGGGCGGCCGGCACCCGTCCAGGCCAGATCCAGACGCCGCGCCACCGTCGCGGCGATGTCGGCGAAGGTCTCCCGCCGGCCGATGTCGCCGACGGGGAGTCCCGGTCCGAAGGCGAGCACGGGCACATGCTCGCGCGTGTGGTCGGTGCCGCGAAAGGTCGGATCGCAGCCGTGGTCGGCGGTGATCACCACGAGGTCACCGGGCCGGAGCGCAGCGACGAGTGCTGGAAGCCAGGCGTCGAAGGCCATCAGCGCCCGGCCGTAGCCCTCCGGGTCGCGGCGATGGCCGTAGAGCGAATCGAAGTCGATGACATTGGCCATCAGCAGGCCGCCATCCGGCAGCCTGGCGAGGCCCTCCAGAATTCGGGCGCAGAGTTCGGCATTGCCGCCCGCCTTCAGCACGGTGCCGGTGCCGACATGGGCGAAGATGTCGCCGATCTTGCCGACCGTGATGACGCCTCGCCCGGCGTCCTCCGCAATCCTCAGCAGCGTCGGCGCTGGCGGCGGCACGGCGAAGTCGCGGCGGTTGCCGGTGCGGACGAAGTCGGCGGCGGTGCTGCCGGCGAAGGGACGCGCGATGACCCGGCCGATGCCGAGCGGATCGCAGAGGCGGCGGGCCACCTCGCACAGCCGGTAGAGCCGATCCAGCCCGAACGTTCCCTCATGCGCGGCGATCTGCAGCACGGAATCGGCGGAGGTGTAGAGGATCGGCTTGCCCGTCCGCACATGCTCCTCGCCGAGGCGGGCGATGATCTCGGTGCCGGAGGCATGGCGGTTGCCGAGGATGCCGGGCAGGCCCGCCGCGCGGATCAGGGCGTCCGTCAGGCTGACGGGGAAGCAAGGAACCGTCTGCGGGAAGTAGCCCCAGTCGAAGGTCACCGGGACGCCGGCGATCTCCCAGTGGCCGGAGGGCGTGTCCTTGCCCCGCGATGTCTCGACGGCATGGCCCCAGCGGCCGGCGAAGGGGCCCTCCGCCGTCAGGCCAGGCGGCAGGCGACCGGTCGAGGCGAGGGCTGCCGCGCCGAGGCCGAGGCGGTCGAGATGCGGCAGGGCGAAGGGCAGGGCTCTCTCCGCGAACCAGGCTGCCACATGGCCGAGCGTATCCGACCCCTCGTCGCCATAGCGGGCCGCATCCGCGCTGGCGCCGATGCCGACCGAATCGAGGACGATGACGAGGGCGCGGGCCATGGCTCAGCCCGCGATCCGAGCCTGGACCAGAGCGCCGACGGCGGCGCCTCCATCACCCAGCGTCACGGCACGCTCGATCAGGGCTGCTGCTGAGGCGATCGCGCTCTCGTCGCGGCCATGGATCATTGCCAGCGGCTGCCCGGGCTCTACGACCTCGCCGAGGGCGACAATGTCGGTGAGGCCCACCGCATGGTCGACCGGATCGGCCGAACGGGTGCGGCCGCCGCCGAGCGCCACCACCGCCATGCCGATGGCGCGGGTATCGATGGCCTGCACCGTGCCGGCGCGGGGTGCGGCCACCGGCCGGACCAGCGGCGCGCGCGGCAGGTGCTTGTCGGGATGCTCCATCAGGTCGCGCGGACCGCCGAGGGCGGCGACCATGCGCTCGAAGGTCTCCGCAGCGCGGCCGTTGTCGAGGACCTGTTCCAGCTTGCCGAGGGCGTTGTCGAGATCGGGCGCG
>CAZPMD010000090.1:3815-14148 GCA_964587395.1 uncultured Hyphomicrobiales bacterium | reverse complement strand
ACAGCATGCCGAGGGTCTTGCCCGAAAGGGCCGTCCGGTAGCGGTCGGGGTGAGCCTTCACCGCGTCGGCGTGGTCCAAGATGCGGACGACGTCCGCGGGCTCGAGGTGCTCGATGGCGATGCGTACCTCCAGGGCGTTGCCGGCGGCCGGACCGAGCGGCTGGTCCATGGCTGTGACGAGCGCGACCGTCGGCAGCCCTGCCCCGGTGGCGACCGCCGCGATGGACTCGGCGAGCTCACGGGATCCGGCAAAGTCCGGCATGAAGGCCCCCGATCCGGTCTTGACGTCCATGACGAGCCCGCCGAGCCCCGCGGCGAGCTTCTTCGACAGGATTGAAGCGGTGATGAGCGGGATCGATTCCACCGTCGCGGTCACGTCGCGCACGCCGTAGATCACCTTGTCGGCGGGAGCGAGATCGGCGGTCTGGCCGATGATGGCGCAGCCGACCTCGCGGACCGTCCGGCGGAAGAGGTCATGCGAGGGGGTCGCATCGTATCCGGGGATCGATTCGAGCTTGTCCAGCGTCCCGCCGGTATGGCCGAGGCCGCGACCGGAGATCATCGGCACGAAGCCGCCGGCGGCGGCCACCATGGGCGCCAGCATCAGCGAGACGGTGTCGCCGACCCCGCCGGTCGAGTGCTTGTCGAGGACGGGGCCGGGCAGGTCGAGGTCCGTCCAGGACAGGGTGCGGCCCGAGGCGGTCATGGCGCGGGTCAGCGCCACGCGCTCGGGCATGGTCATGCCGCGGAAGAAGGTCGCCATGCAGAAGGCTGCGACCTGTGCCTCGGTGACCGTTCCCGCGCCGATGCCGCCGACGAAATCGGCGATGGCCTGATCGTCCAACGTGCCGCCGTCGCGCTTGGCGCGGATGGTCTCCTGCGGGATGAAGGTCATGACGTGCCTCCCGCCGTCAGCAGGGCGTCGAGCAGGCCCGAGGCACCGAAGCGGAAGGTCTTTGGGCTCGCCCATCCCGGCCCCATGATCGTGTCGGCGAGCGCGAGATAGGTTCGCGCATCCTCCAGCGTGCGGATGCCGCCCGAAGGCTTGATGCCCACCGGCCGACCGGTGGCGCGGATCTCCTCCAGCATGAGGCGGACAGCCTCGGGGGTCGCCGAGACCTCGGTCTTGCCGGTCGAGGTCTTGATGAAGTCGGCACCGGTGCCGATGGCGATTCGCGCCGCCTCGCGGATGAGGGCGGGGCTCTTCAGCTCACCCGTCTCCAGAATGGTCTTCAGTGTCCGGCCGGGCGGCACGACGGCGCGCACCGCTCCGAGGAGGGCGCCCACCACCTCGCGCCGCCCGCTCGCCAGCGCCCGCCAGGGCAGGACGACATCGATCTCGTCGGCGCCGTCGAGAATCGCGTAGCGGGCCTCGTCCGCTGCGCGCATGACGTCGTCGTCGCCGGCCGGGAAGTTGACGACGGTCGCGACCCTCACCGGCGTGTCCCTCAGCAGGCGTCGCGCCTGCGGCACGAACCCCGCCCAGAGGCAGACGGCGGCGACGGGGCCGAGCGGCGTCACGGCGCGGGCGCAGAGCCGCTCGACGCCCGTCTCGTCGAGGCCGTTCGACAGGTCTGTCAGGTCGAGAAGCGTGATGGCGCGACGGGCGAAGGCATCATCGGTCATGGAGCAAGCTCGTCGAGGAAGCCGCGGATCACCGCCTCCATCGCGGCAGCGCCGGTGGTCGCAACGGCCTTGGTCTCGGCATGGGAGGGGGCTTGGGGCGCAAAGCCCGCGGCAAGGTTGGTGATCATGGAGAGGGCCGCGACCTTCAGTCCGGCATGGCGGGCGAGGATCACCTCCGGCACGGTCGACATGCCGACCGCGTCGGCGCCGAGTACCTTCAGCGCGCGGATCTCGGCCGGCGTCTCGAAGCTCGGCCCGGTCACCCAGGCATAGACTCCCTCGAACAGGGCGACGCGCCGCCGCGCCGCGCCGTGGGCGATGGCGGTGCGCAGGGCCGGGTCATAGGCATCGTTCATCGGCACGAAGCGGCTGTCCCCCGCCTCGCCGATCAGCGGGTTGGGGCCGAAGAGGGCGATGTGGTCCTCGATCACCATGACGCTGCCGGGACGCATGTCGGGTTTCAGCGAGCCAGCCGCGTTGGTAAGGAGCAGGCGGGAAATGCCGAGTGCGGCGAGCGCGTCAATGACGGGCTTCATCACGTGCGGGTCGCCGGTCTCATAGGTGTGCGCGCGACCCTGGAGCATGGCGACGCGACGACCTTCCAGCGTGCCGACGACGAGGCGTCCGGCATGGCCCGACACGCCGACGGCGGGAAATCCGGGCAGGGCGGCATAGGGCAGGATCACCGGATCGGACACGGCTTCGGCGAGGGGGCCGAGACCGGTACCGAGGACGATGGCGCAGGCGATGGGGGCGGGGCCCGCAGCGTCGCGGATGATGCCGGCCGCGGTCATGCGAGATTGTCCGGTCCGAAGGAATGGGGAAGCAGTTCGGCGAGCGTGAAGCTGCGGCGGATGCCCTGGGGACCGGCGACATGGATCGCGAGGGCGTCGCTGCCGAACTCGCGCAGGCGCTGGCGGCAGGCGCCGCAGGGCGTGCAGAGTTCGGGGCCCTCGCCGACGACCAGGATGGCGTCGGCCGCGCGTCCGCCCGCGAGGATCATGGCGGCGAGGGCGCCGGCCTCGGCGCAGGTGCCGACGGGATAGGCGGCATTCTCGACATTGCAGCCGGTATGGATGCGGCCGGAGGTCGAGCGGATCGCCGCGCCGACGCGGAAGCGCGAATAGGGTGCATAGGCCTGCGCCTGTGCTGCCTTGGCCGCGTCGAACAGCTGCTTCAGGGCCGCGTCCACATTCTTCTCCCTGCCTCGGCGGTCTCGCCCGCCGCTCCGGTTCTCGCACGGCCCGGACGATGCGGGAACCGCCTCAGGGCACGATCACCAGACCGTCCTCGGCGCACTCGACGGTGGCCTTGTCACGGTTCGCCAGCATCTGCGGGCCCATATGGGTGAGGATGACGCGCTTCGCCCTGAGGTCCGGAAGCCGCGCCGACAGGGTCATCCAGTCGAGGTGGTTCTTCAACGGCTTGTCGTAGGTGTAGCACTCGACGAGCAGCACGTCGGCGCCATCGGCGAGGGGAACGAGGGCCTCGGTCCAGGTCGTATCGCCGGAATAGGCGAAGAGCTTGCCGTCGCGGGCGATGCGATAGCCCTGGCAGGGGCCGGCCCGCTGGTCGTGATCGACGGAGAAGGCGGTGACCTCCGCCCCGGCCAGCGCCGCCGGAGCCTCGGGCGTGACCTCCACATAGGTGATGGGGAAAGGAAAGCTGTTGGTGCCGAAGCCCGGAAACGCGATGTCGGTGATCGCCGCGACGCGCTCGCGCACGCCCTTCGGCCCGGCGATGGTCAAGGGCGCGGTGCGGCGGCACTCGAACAGGGCGTCGAGCAGGAAGAAGGGCAGGCCGCCCGCGTGGTCGCCGTGGAAATGGGTCAGTAGGATCGTGGAGATGGCGTTGCGGTCGACGCTGGCGCGCTGCATCGCCAGCAGCGAGGTGGCGCCGCAGTCGATCAGCATGACGGTCCCGTCATCGGCCGAGAGGTGCAGGCAGGTGGAGTAGCGGCCCCCCGAGCCGAAGGCGTCGCCCGAACCCAGCACTGTGATCTTCATGTCCGTCCGGCTCCCGGATGCAGGCCTCTGGGGCCTCTCCGATGTGTCGTGTCATTCTCGGCCGTCACCGACCGGCGTCTGTGCAATCTCGCACGAGACGGTCTCTTGTCCAGAGCGTGTGCGTGCCGCTCTCCGATAGGCCCGCATCGACGCAGGCCACATTCCCGCCCTGCAGAGATGACAGGTGCCCGGTCGCTGTGCACTGTTCGGTCATCCCTGCAGCGATGTCCAAGCCATGACCCAGACAGAAACGCTTCACGTCCCCGGCCTCTCGGCTCCCGGATCGATCGGGATCGATGCCAACGGCATTCCGCATATCCGGGCCGAGAACGAGGCCGACCTGTTCTTCCTGCAGGGCTTCCACGTGGCGCGCGAGCGCCTGTTCCAGATCGACGTGTTCCGCAAGCGCGGCCTCGGCCTGCTCGCGGCCGATTTCGGCCCCGGCTACATCGAGCAGGACCGCGCCTCGCGGCTGTTCCTGTACCGCGGCGACATGGAGGCGGAATATGCCGGCTACGGGCCGGAGGCGAAGGCGAGCTTCACCGCCTTCGTTGCCGGCATCAACGCTTTCATCGCGATGACCGAGAAGGACCCCTCGCTGCTCCCGTTCGAGTTTGGCCTGCTTGGCACCCGGCCGGCGCGCTGGGCGCCCGAGGACGTCTCGCGCATCCGCACGCATTCGCTGTCGCGCAATGCGCTGTCGGAGATCCTGCGCTGCCAGGTGCAGGGCAAGGCGGACCATCGCACCGACCTGCTGCGCCGCTGGCTGGAGCCGCAGATCACGCCGAAGGTGCCGGACGGCCTCGATCCCGCGTCCATCCCGCTGCGCGTGCTCGACCTGATCAAGCTCGCCACCGCCAACGCGACCTTCTCGAAGGAGCGGCTGGAGGCGACGCTGGAGGATGCGCCGAAGTGGCGGTCGACCACCGACCTGCTCGAGGTGGTGCTCGATGCCCAGTACACCGGCTCCAACAACTGGGCGGTGCATGGCTCGAAGACCGATACCGGCATGCCGATCCTCGGCTCCGACCCGCACCGCATCCACGGCATGCCGTCGCTGCGGACCATCTTCCATCTCACCTGCCCGACGCTCGACATCGTCGGTGCCGGCGAGCCGTCGGTGCCCGGCGTGATGATCGGCCACAACGGCACCATCGCCTGGGGCCTGACCATCTTCTACATCGACCAGGAAGATCTCTACTTCTACGAGACCCACCCGGACGACCGCGATCTCTATCGCTATGGCGATGGCTGGGAGCGGGTTCGCACCGTCGAGGAGAAGGTCAAGGTCAAGGGCTGCGACGACCAGATCCTGGTGCTCAAGTTCACGCGCCATGGCCCTGTCGTCCATGAGGATGCGGAAGCCGGCCGGCTCTATGCCATCCGTGCCGCCTATTTCGAGCCGGGAACGGCCCCCTATCTCGTCGCCCACAAGCTGATGCGGGCGAAGGACCTCGCCGAGTTCCGCGCGGCGGCGGTGACCTGGGGCACGCCCTCGTGCAACCTCGTCTATGCCGACAAGGCCGGTGACATCGCCTGGATGCCGGCCGGCATCAACCCGATCCGCACCAACTGGGACGGCCTGCTGCCCGTGCCGGGTGATGGTCGCTACGAATGGGCCGGCTGGCGCGACCGCGCCAAGGCGCCGGTGATCCACAATCCGGAGCGTGGCTTCGTCTTCTCCGCCAACGAGATGAACGTCCCGGCGGGCTGGGACCACGAGGCCTATCCCTTCGGCTTCGAGTGGGTCGACTACTCGCGCGCCAACCGCATCGAGGAGGTTCTCACCTCCGCGTCCCCGCATACGCTGGCAACCTCGCGGGCCTTGCAGACCGACGTGGTCTCGGTGCCGGCCCGCCGCCTCGGCAAGCTGCTCGCCGGGCTGTCGGCACCCGATGCCGACACGGCGGCGGCGCTCGCCATGCTGGCGGCCTGGGACCATGCGCTGACCTCCACGTCGGCGGCCGGCGCTCTCTTCGAGGTCTGGTGGGCCAAGCACCTGAAGAAGGCACTGTGGAACGCCGTCGTCGCTCCGGAACTGCATGCGCTGATGGTGCCCGGTGACGTCGACGGCACCCTCGCAGCCCTCGAGGCGCCGGACGACCGGTTCGGCGCCGAGCCGGCAGCGGCGCGCAACGCCATCCTGCTGTCGTCGCTCGGGGCCGCCTATGCCGAGATGAAGGCGCTGCTCGGTCCCGATCCGGCCGGCTGGGCCTGGGGCAAGCTGCACCACGGCTATTTCCAGCACCCGCTGTCCTTCCTGCTGCCGCAGGACACGGCAAAGGCCTGGTCGATCGGGCCGGTGCCGCATGCGGGCTCCGCCGTCACCCCCATGCATACGGGTTACAGGGGCACCGATTTCCGCACCATGATGGGGTCCTCGTTCCGCCTCGTCGTCGATCTTGCCGATCTCGACCGCTCCGTGACCATCAACACGCCGGGACAATCGGGCAATCCCGACTCGCCGCACTATCGCGATCTCTTCGCGAAATGGGCGGCGGGGGACTATGTGCCGCTGCCCTACTCCGCGGCGGCTGTCGAGGCAGCCCTGGAAAGCAAACTCGTCTGCAGGCCGGTCTGAACCGTTTCAGCTGCTGTATTTCGGCCCGTAACAATCGCGGGCCGACAAGGCGAGCGGCTGAAACCGGGCGCACCTAGCTTCTGCCGCAGAGCAGCAGCCAGTGGATGCCCCCATGCCGAACCGCGTCGCCCTGTCAGGACTTCGCCAGGCCCTCGCCGCGATCGACGTGATGATCCGCAGCGGCAAGGGTCAGGGCGGACGCCTGGTGGAGATGGCGCGCGAGGCGCGCGAGGCTGCGGACCAGCTCAGCCGGCAGAACTTGTCGCAGGCTTCCCCCACGCCGCAGGAAGGCGCGCATCCCGAGAAGGTCTAGACGGGCAGGCTCGAGGTCGCCTTCACCTCCTCCATCACCGCATAGGTGCGCGTCTCGCGCACGCCAGGCAGCGACAGCAGCACATCGCCGAGGAAGACGCGGTAGGCCGCCATGTCGGCGACGCGCGTCTTGATCAGGTAGTCGAAGCCGCCGGCGACCAGATGGCATTCCAGCACGTCGGGCGCGCGCGCGACGGCGCTCGCGAAGCGGTCGAAGACGTCGGGCGTGGTCTTGTCGAGGGTCACCTCGACGAAGACGAGGAAGCCGCGGCCGAGCTTCTGCGGATCGAGTCTGGCGCCATAGCCGGCGATGATGCCGTCGCGGGTCAGGCGCTTGACGCGCTCGCTGGTGGCGGTCGGCGAGAGGCCGACCCGCTCCGCCAGCTCGACGTTCGGAATGCGTCCGTCCTCCTGCAACAGGCGCAGAAGCTTGCGGTCGAGAGCGTCGAGGGGGTGGGACATCGGAGAAATCACTATCAGATGGGCCTATAGCAAGGAATACTACGGCAGAACGATTGAGAATGACACTCGAATCACGGCCGTTTCCCGCATATGGTGTCGATCTCGCCATCAGCCGGTTCGAGGTTGCCCGTGACGTTGCTCCCCCGCTTCGAAGCCCCCTATGCCGAGGCCGACGAGGCCATCGCCCGCCGCCTCCTTGCCACCGCAGCCCTTGCTCCCGAGGCCGAGGCGCGGATCGACCGACGCGCCCGCGATCTGATCGGTGCCATCCGCGCGAAATCCGGGGGGCTCGGCGGCATCGAGGACTTCCTGCGGGAGTATTCGCTGACCACCAAGGAGGGCCTCGCCCTCATGGTACTGGCCGAAGCGCTGCTTCGCGTGCCGGATTCTCGCACGGCGGATGCCCTCATCGAGGACAAGCTGTCGGGCACCGACTGGGCGCACCGCGCCACCAGGTCGGAAGCCTGGCTGGTCTCGGCCTCGGCCTGGGCGCTCGGCGTCACGGCCCGCGTCATCCACCCCGGCGAGACGCCGGAGGGCATCCTGGAAACGCTCGGCAAGCGGCTGGGGCTGCCGACGGTACGGGCGGCGACGCGGCAGGCGATGCGTCTGCTCGGCTCGCACTTCGTCCTCGGTCAGACGATCCAGGAAGCGCTGGGACGGGCCGGATCTGCGCGCCGCTTCCGCTATTCCTACGACATGCTCGGCGAGGGCGCCCGCACGGCCGCCGATGCCACGCGCTACCTCGCCTCGTATCACGACGCGATCGAGGCCATCGGCAAGGCCGCCGGCAACGAGGCGCTGCCGAACAGGCCGGGCATCTCGGTGAAGCTCTCGGCCCTGCACCCGCGCTACGAGGCGGTCAGCCGCGAGCGGGTGATGACCGAGCTGGTCCCGAAGCTCCTCAAGCTCGCGCAGGCCGCCCGGGCGCACGACCTCAACTTCACCGTCGACGCCGAGGAGGCCGATCGCCTCGAACTGTCGCTCGACGTCATCGCCGCCGTGCTGGCCGATCCGTCTCTTACCGGCTGGGATGGCTTCGGGCTGGCGGTACAAGCCTATCAGAAGCGCGCGCTGGCGGTGATCGACTGGCTCGACGCCCTCGCCTCCCGCCTCGACCGCAAGCTGATGGTGCGTCTCGTCAAGGGCGCCTACTGGGACACCGAGGTGAAGCGGGCGCAGGAGCGCGGCCTGCCCGACTTCCCGGTCTTCACCCGCAAGCCGATGACGGACCTCCACTACATGGCCTGCGCGCGTCGCCTGCTTGCCGCGCGGCCGCGCATCTATCCCCAGTTTGCGACCCACAACGCTTTGACCATCGCCACCATTCTGGAGGAAGCCGGCGGCGCGGAAGGCTACGAGTTCCAGCGCCTCCACGGCATGGGAGAGGCGCTCTACGACTCACTGCTGGCGACGCTGCCGGAGGCTGCCTGCCGTACCTATGCGCCAGTCGGCGGCCACCGCGACCTGCTCGCCTATCTCGTCCGGCGTTTGCTGGAGAACGGCGCCAATTCCTCCTTCGTCTCGGCCTCTGCCGACCCTGCGGTTCCCGTCGAGACCCTGCTCACCCGGCCGCAGAGCTGGATCGGCAACGCCAGCGACGCGCGGCCGCGCAAGCTGCCGCTGCCGAAGGACGTCTATGCCCCCGGCCGGGTCAATTCGGCCGGCGTCGAGTTCGGCGACGCCAAGGCGCTCGCGACCTTCCTCGCCGAGGTCGGCAAGGGTCCGGCGGGCTTCCCGGCGAGCGCCCAGCCGCTCATCGGCGGCAAGGCCATGCGCGGCGCGATCCGGTCGGTGACGAGCCCGGTGGACGGCAAGGTGGTCGGGGCCGCCGAGGAAGCCGACGAAGCCGCGGTGAAGATCGCCTTCGACCGCGCCGCGTCCGGCTTCGCAGTCTGGGGCCGCATGCCGGCCAGCACCCGCGCCGAGGCGCTGGAGAGGCTCGCCGAGCTGCTGGAGGAGGAGCGCGGCATGATCTGCGCCCTGCTCGCCCGTGAGGCCGGCAAAACGCTGGACGATGGCGTCGCCGAGGTGCGCGAGGCCGTCGACTTCTGCCGCTACTACGCGCAGGAGGCCCGCCGGCACTTCGGCGATGGCCTGCTGATGCCGGGCCCCACCGGTGAGGAGAACCGCCTGACGCTGCGCGGGCGCGGCACCATCGTCTGCATCAGTCCGTGGAACTTCCCGCTCGCCATCTTCCTCGGCCAGGTGGCGGCCGCGCTGGCCGCCGGCAATGCCGTCGTCGCCAAGCCCGCCGAGCAGACGCCGCTGGTGGCGGCTGCCGCCGTGGCGCTGGCGCACAGGGCCGGCATTCCCGGCGATGTGCTGGCGCTGCTGCCCGGCGACGGGCGGGTCGGCGCCATGCTGGTGGGCGAACCGCGTGTCGCCGGCGTCGCCTTCACCGGCTCGACCGAGGTGGCGTGGAAGATCAACCAGAAACTGGCGGCGAAGCGCGGGCCTATCGTCCCCCTGATCGCCGAGACCGGCGGCATCAACGCCATGATCGTCGACGCCACCGCCCTGCCGGAGCAGGTGAGCGACGATGTCGTCATGTCGGCCTTCCGCTCGGCCGGCCAGCGCTGCTCGGCGCTGCGGCTTCTCTGCCTGCAGGAGGACGTGGCCGGGCGCATGCTGGAGATGGTGCAGGGCGCCGCAGCCGAACTGAGGATCGGCGACCCCTCCGATCCCGCCACCCATGTTGGTCCCGTAATCGACGCCGAGGCGAAGGCGAAGCTCGACGCCGTCGTGGCGCGGGCGAAGTCCGAGGGCCGCTTGGTCTGGCAGGCCAGCCTGCCCGCGGACGCGGCCGCTGGCCTCTTCGTGGCCCCCGCCATCGTCCGCGTGGCGAAGCCGGAGGATCTGACCGAGGAGGTCTTCGGGCCGGTGCTGCATGTCACGACCTGGAAGGCCGGCCGGCTCGGCCCGCTTGCGGAGGCCATCGCGGCCAACGGCACCGGCCTCACCCTCGGCATCCACTCGCGCATTGACCAGGTGGTGGAGGAGGTCGTCTCGCGTCTTGCCAACGGCAATGTCTACGTCAATCGCGGCGGGCGGCAATGCCAGCCTGCTGGCGGGGGGCGAGGGCTAGCCCCGGACCGCACGCCAGAGCCTGCCGTCGATGGCGGCGAGGCCGAGGCCGATGAGGGCCATGCCGGCAAAGTGAGTGAGGGCCAGCCGCTCGCCGAGAAAAAGGCTGGCGAGCAGGATGGCCGAGACCGGGATGAGGAAGGTCACAAGCAGAAGGTTGCTCGGTCCGGCGCTGGCGAGGATGCGGAAGAAGAGGATGTAGGCCAGTGCCGTGGACAGCACGGCGAGGGCGACAACGGCGGCGATGGCGGGCAGGCCG
>CAZPMD010000090.1:0-3805 GCA_964587395.1 uncultured Hyphomicrobiales bacterium | reverse complement strand
GGAGGCTTGGCGCCGGTTTGCAATTGTGCGTCCGCCGACTGCTGCGGCGGGCAGGCCGGGCACGGCGAGAGCCCAAGGCCGGTCGACCAGCGCGACGACGGGCGTCATGACCAGGCTGGTGACGGTGAGCTGCGCCCAGGCGGTGAAGGTCGGCGTCAGTCCGAGCGGCTTGATGCGCCGGCCCCAGAGCCCGGAGAAGGCGTAGGACAGGGCAGCTGCGAGGCAGGCCGCCAGCGCCCAGAGCGGCGTGTCGAGGGCGCCGGTGACGGCCGGCCCGACGAGCACAACGACCCCGGCGAAGCCGAGGGCCACGCCGACGGTCTTGCCGGGGGTTGCCCGGTCGTCATCGGTGAAGAGGTGCATGACGATGACGGTGAAGAGCGGTGTCGTCGCATTGAGGATGGCCGCAAGCCCCGCCGGGATCGCCGTCTGGCCCCAGAAGATCAGCGAGAAGGGAATGATGTTGTTGAGCAGCGCCATGACGGCGAGCGTCAGCCAGACGTCGCGGCGCCGCGGCAGCGTCTCGCCCGTGGCCCGCAGCAGGACAAGCAGCACGGCGGACGCAATCGCGACCCGCGCCAGAACCAGCGTCAGCGGCGGCACGCCCTCCAACGCGACGCGGACGAAGAAGAAGGATCCGCCCCAGAGAATCGAGAGCGTCACCAGCAGGGACCAGTCGCGCAGGCTCACGGCATTCCGTTCCCGTTCATCTCGGAAGCGGTCCTATAGGCCAATGCCATTCGATGCGACCACCCGGTTTCTCGGGCCCCGGGAATGCTCCTGCGGGCTTCGCGCAGGACCCGCCGTCATTGACAGGACGTATTTGTGTGGCAGCGTGATTCATCCGCGAAAGTAGATGATTGATTCGACCGGAGACAAGGATCGAAAGCCCCCCGAATGTCTGATGCCATCTCCCGTCTGCATGCGGCCATTACCCGGGTCAGCCGCAATGGGAACGCGTCCTCGCGCACCGCCCGGCTGTTGAACAGCGGCCGCGTCAAGATGGCGAAGAAGCTGGTGGAGGAGGCCGCGGAGGTGACTCTCGACGCGGTCGGCAATGACCGCGAGGCGGTGGTGCGCGAGAGCGCCGACCTGATCTACAACCTGACCGTCCTGTGGACCGACATGGGCATTGTCCCGCAGGATGTCTGGAACGAAATGGACCGGCGCGAACAGCTCTACGGGCTGGCCGAGAAGCTCCAGAAGGGACCGGTTGCGGTCAACGGGCGCTGATCGGACAGGTCACTCGCGCAGGAACAGCGGCAGATCGACGGGCGGCAGGCGCACCTCGCGATTGACCGCGTTGAGCATGCCCACCGCACGGCGGATGAGCCATCCGTCCCGCTTCGGACAGGCATCGCGCGCCAGCGACTGGGACGCCCGGAGGGTGCGTACCAGGCGGGCGCGGTCGGGCGTCGCAAGGCCCGCACGTTCGACGGTGGCGCGTGTCCGGAGGAACAGCGAGGGGTCCGAACAGAAGTCGCCGCGGGTCGCGAACTGCGCCCCTGCCGGGCCTGCACCCGCGACGAGGATGATCATCAGCAGAACGGCTGCGGCGAGCCGCGCCAGCATGGCGGCGAGGGCGCTGACGTCGCCATGAACCTCCAGCGTCTTGAGCCGCGCTGTCTTGCCCTGGACCACACTCACCTGCGACCGTGCCACGCCGAGTTCGTCAGCCATCAGATGCTCCAGTGCCTGGTTGGCCTTGCCGTCCTCGGGCACGGCCCGTACCCGCGCCCTGAACACCGCCCGCCCGTCGGCGAGCCGGTCAGCCCCTTCGAGGCGGTCCTGTCCGCCCCGTGGCGTCAGCCGGACATCGACCAGAAGGTGCTCGCCGACGATCCGGTAGGGGGCCTCGCTCACCGTGCGCCTCAGAACACGTAGGGGCGGACGTAATAGGCCAGCAGCATCTGGATGAAGATGATGCCGAGGAGCAGGACGATGGGGGAGATATCGACGGCGCCGAGATTGGGCATCCGACGCCGGATCGGCGCGAGGACAGGTTCGGTCAGCGCCCGCAGTGTCGTGTCGATCTGGGCGACGATCTGGTTGCGGTAGTTCACCACGTTGAACGCGATGAGCCACGACAGGACCGCCGAAATGATGATCACCCACCAGTAGAGGTTGAGGGCGATGATGATGATGTCGATGACTGCTTTCATGGGTCCGCCGTGACGGGTGAGGAAGTCGGACCCGTTTTATGGGGTTTGCCGGCCGCCGGAGCAAGCGCGCGCTTTGATCGCCGGCCGTTCAGTTCGCGGCGAAGGACGAGCGCTGGGCCCAGCCGGTCATGCGGTTCTCCAGCCAGACGGTGGCCATGTACATGGCGACGCCGAGGATCGCGAGGGCGATGAGGGAGGCGAAGAGCAGCGGTACGTTGAAGTCGGCCGAGGCGCGCGCCATCAGGTTGCCGATGCCGTAGCGCGAGGCATTGTACTCGGCGATCACCGAGCCGACATAGGCCAGCGTGATGGCGACCTTCAGCGAGCCGAAGAAATAGGGCAGCGACCGGGGGATGCCGACCTTGGTCATGATCTGCAGCTTGGAGGCGCCGAGCGCCTTCAGCACGTCCTCGGTCTCCGGCTCGATGGTGGCAAGGCCGGTGGCGACATTCACGACGATGGGGAAGAAGGAGATCATGAAGGCGGTGAGCACGGCCGGCAGCCAGCCGACGCCGAACCAGATGACCAGGATCGGCACGACGGCGACCTTCGGGATCGAATTGAAACCGACCAGCAGCGGATAGAAGCCCGCGTAGAAGAAGCGGCTGGCGCCGAGCACCAGGCCGAGCGCGATGCCGAAAGCGACCGCAAGCCCGAAACCTGCCAACGTCATCCAGGCGGTATGGAACGAGTGGAAGCCGATCTGGCGGCGGAACTGCCAGAGGGCGATGGCGATGTCGCTCGGCGCGGGCAGGACGAAGGTGGAGACCGCGAAGGCCTTGCAGAGCACCTCCCAGAGAAGGAACGTGCCGATGGTGCAGAGCAAGGGGGCGAGCTGCAGCGACAGCTTCGTGCGGTCCAGGGCGCTCGCGCCCATCACCTTGAAGAGCAGGTAGGCGATGTAGGCGACGACGCCGATCGCCAGCGCGGTCGGCCAGGTTGTCAGCAGGAATTCGGCGAGGGCTTCCATGGCGGCGTCCTCAGGCCGTCGACCGTGCATGGGCGATGCGCCCGCGCAGGTCGTGGACGATGTCGGAGAATTCCGGCGTGTAGGTGATCTCGAGATCGCGGGGCCGCGGGAAATCGATCTCCTTCTCGGCGATGATCCGCCCCGGCCGCGACGACATGCAGAAGATGCGGTCGGCGAGGAAGGTCGCCTCGCGCAGGTCGTGGGTCACGAGGATGACGGTGAGCGTGCCGGCCATGCGGGCATGCAGGTCGCGGATGACGCACCACAGCTCCTCGCGCGTGAAGGCGTCGAGCGCGCCGAAGGGCTCGTCGAGCATCAGCAGCTTCGGCTCGTGGATCAGGGCGCGGCAGAGCGAGGCGCGCTGCTGCATGCCGCCGGAGAGCTGCCAGGGAAACTTGGAGCCGGCGCCCTTGAGGCCGACCGACTCGAGCAGCGCCTCGGCCTTGGCGACATATTCCGCCTTGTGGCGCCGCAGCCGCGAGCGGTGCGGCTCGACGATCTCAAGCGGCAGCATGAGGTTCTCGAGCGTCGTCCGCCAGGGCAGCAGGGTCGGCGCCTGGAAGGCCATGCCGGCGATCTTCACGGGATCGCGGACCTCCTTGCCGTCGACCACGACGGCGCCCGCCTGCGGGAACTGCAGGCCGGTCGCCAGCTTCATCAGCGTGGACTTGCC
>CAZPMD010000089.1:13066-18902 GCA_964587395.1 uncultured Hyphomicrobiales bacterium | reverse complement strand
CGAAACGTCCGGATCCTGGGTCGGCCATGGGCACCTCGCATCCCGTCTTGGGCTTTGCACACACCGGCGGCTCATCGCCGATCGGACCACGCGCTGGCGGAGGCCAGCCAGATTCTCGTCGTATTGATGATCGATACGGTTCTATCGAAGAGCTTGAACGGGTCGCCGCCGCCTGTCACCCCGTGATTCGACCGAAGCGCATGTGGCAGCTTCATGGGTGGCCTGACGTCAGTGCAGACCCCACGAACGGTGCCGGCCTGCCGTGTCTTCGGCAGCCCGCAAACTCAGCCGCTCACGGCGCGGGCGGCCTCGATCGCCAGTGGCGCGAAACGGCGGCGGAAGTCCTCGACCGACCATTCGCTCAGCGATCCCGCGATGTGCACGGCCCCGATCGGGCGGCGCTGGCCGTCGAGAACGGCCGCGGCGAGGACCACCTCCCCCAGCAGCGCCTCCTCGACGCCATGGCAGTAGCCGTAGCTGCGCGCCTCGCGGACCTTCTCCCAGATCTCCGCAAGCTCGGTCCGCGATTTCGGCGTCAGCGGGCGCCGGTCGGACCGCGCCAGGATGTCGTCGACCAGATCATCGGCGAGGTGGGCCATGCAGGCGCGCCCACCGGATGACAGGAAGGTCGGGATGCGCCGTCCCGGCAGCGTCGCGTAGAAGGTCTCGCGCTTGCTCTGCAGGCGGATGGCATAGATCGTCGTCGTGTCGTCGAACAGGCTGAGATCGACGCGCTCCCCGGCGATCTTCCTGAGGTCAGTGAGCACGGGCGTCGCGCGCTCGACCAGCGGATTGGACCTGAGATAGTCGAAGGAGCGGTCGAGAAGGCGCCGCCCGAGGGTCAACCCGCCGCTGTCGGCGCGCTCGAGATAGCCCCGCGCCAGCAGGGTCTGCCCGATGCGCTGTGCCGCGCTCTTGTTGATGCCGGTCTCCGCCGCGATTTCGCCCAGCGATTTCGGTCGCGGGTTGCGGGCGAAGGCTTCGAGGACATCCAGCGCCCGCGCCACCGATTGCAGGAACAGACGCTCGTCGACGGTGGATGCGCCCGGATTCTTTGTCATGGCCTGCCGTCAGCGCGAGCCTGAGCGGCTCTCCTCCCGCGGCCTGGCATCCTTGCCCCCGACCTTCCAGGCCGCAGGCGGGCCAGCCCGTGCTTCCACCCTGGGTGCAAGGCTATGCGCGCAGGCTTGCGCCATGCAACACGGTCGTATCGATTTCCAATTCCCATTCACCGAAAGTCGTAGGCCGGACGGCGTGCCTCACGCCGTCCGCGAGCCCGCAAGCGCCTTGAGGTCGTATCCGGCCGCCTCCGCTTCCGCCCGCGACACCGGCTCGGCACGCGCCAGGATGCGGCGCGCCAGCATGTTGTCGGCCGGGCGGTTGACCGATTCGATTCCGATGAGCCGCCCCTGGCGGAAGGCGAGCAGCGAGAAGCGGCCCTCGTCGCGCGAGCCGATCTCCACCTGGTCGTCAAGGCCGGCGGTGAGCCCGGCCATTTGCAGCTTCAGGTCTCCCTGGTCGGACCAGAACCATGGCACCGCGCGGTAAGGCTGCGGCTTGCCGGAAAGGCGCGCGGCGACGACCCGGCCCTGGTCGATGGCATTCTGCACCGATTCGAGCCGCATGCGACCGCCTGCGAAGGGGTTGGGGTGATTGGCGCAGTCGCCGATGGCCGAGATGGCGGGATCGGCGGTCAGCAGCAGCTCGTCGACGACCACGCCATTGTCGACGGCAAGGCCCGCCTCGGCGGCGATCTCCGCATTGGCGATCCCGCCGATTCCAGCGAGGACGAGCTGGGCCGGAAAGACCTCGCTGCTCGCCAGCCTGACGCCCGACACCTTCCCCGTCTCGCCCGCGATGCCGTCCAGGGAAACGCCGCACTGGAGCTGCACGCCGGCGATCTCATGCCGCTCGCGGAAGAAGGCGGAAATGGCCGGCGTGACGGCGCGGGCCATGGGGCGGTCCGCCGCCTCGAAGACCCGCACGCGCTTGCCGCGCTTCGCCGCGACGGCTGCGAATTCCAGCCCGATGAAGCCGGCACCGATCACGGCCACGTCCTCCGCGGCCTCAAGGCGCGCGCCGAGGTCGCGCGCATCGTCGAGAGTCCGCAGATAGGCGACGCCATCGAGGCCGGCGCCGGCTCCGCTCCAGCGTCGGACGCGGGAACCGGTGGCGATCACCAGATGGCCGTAGCCGCATGGCGTCCCGTCGGGGAGGACCAATCGATGCGCGGCCCGATCAACGCGCGCGGCGGAGACGCCGGTCGCGAGGCGGATGTCCAGCTTGTCGAGCATGGCCTGCGGCCTGAGGACGAGCGCATCCTCGCCCATGGTGCCGAGCATGAAGGCTTTCGACAGCGGCGGCCTCTGGTAGGGCAGCACGGGCTCGTCGCCGATCATCTGGATCGTGCCGGAATACCCCTCCTCCCGAAGCGACAGGGCGGCCTGGAGACCGGCCTGCCCGGCCCCGAGGATGACGACGTCGGCGTGGTCTGCGATGGAACGGGTCATGGGCACGGCTGGCTTGTCCGCCGGGGTCGCGGAACTGGACGAAGGTCGCTGCGATAGCATGCCACCCCGCGAGCGTCATGCGGGTGAACGCGCTGCAGCAGCCCGGTCAGGCCGCGGTGACGGAGAGCGGCAGGGTCTTCAGGCTGCGCAGGTTGTTGTTGAGGGTGCGGGTGGGTGCTCCCTCGAGCGACAGCGTTCCGACCCGCGCCAGCATGGCCTTCAGCACCGCCTCGCCCTCGAGCCGCGCGATCATCTGGCCGATGCAGATGTGGACACCGGCGCCGAGGGCCAGGTGGCCGAGCGTCTGCCGGGTCACGTCGAAGGTATCCGGCCGCTCCCACTGGTCGGGATCGCGGTTGGCGGCTCCGAGCATGATGAGGATCTTGGCATCGTTCTCCACCGTCACGCCGTCGATCTCCACGGCGCGCATGGTCTGGCGGCAGACGTTCTGGATGGGGGTCTCCAGCCGCATCGCCTCGTCCAGCGCCTGGCGGATGCGGGCCGGGTCCTGCTTCAAGAGCGACCACTGCGCCGGATCCTTCGCGAGGTACCACAGGGCCGCCGAGATCATGCTGCTGGTGGTGTCGAGGCCGCCGCGGAGGAAGGATCGCACCAACAATGGCGCGACCTCGGGCTCGATCTCGCCGGCATCCGCGGCGAGGAAGATCTTTTCGCCGAAGCCCCCGGGCACCATGGCCTCGCGCGTCATGCTGTCGAGATACCAGTCCCAGATGGCGTCGGCCCGCCGCTGGGTCTCCTCGTAGCGCGCGTTCCGCGGCCCCTGGCCGTCGAAGTTGAGGGCGCCGAGCAGGAAGAGGTTGTCGCGCCGCTGCGGCGAATCGCGCAGCCCCAGGGCCTCCGGGAAGGTGGTGGACACGTAGGTCTCGGCGAGATCGTGGACGCCGCAGAAGGCACCCTTCGCGACGAGATTCGCGACAAGGCGATCGGCCTCCTTCTCGAAATCCTCTCGCCACTGGCGGATGAGCCCCGGGGACAGGATTCTCTGCAGCGCGGTGCGGACCCTGGTGTGCTGCGGCGGATCGACCTCGACGATCGGGCTCGGCGCGCGCCAGGCACCGGGCTTGCGGATGTCGGCAAGTCCCGAGCCGCCGGTGGACGAGAACCTCTCCCAGTCCTTCAGCACGGGCAGGATGTCGCGATGGCGCCCCATGGCATAGACGCCGTAGCGCGGCAGGAAGACGACCGGGCCCGCCTCGCGCACCGCGGCATGCATGGCGTGAGGCTCGTTCAGCACCGCGTCGGCATAGGGATCGACGTCGAGAAGGGGCGGAAGACGGGGGGAAGCGGCGGCAGCAGCATCGGACACGCGCATCTCCTGTCGGTCGTACAGGCGTAAGGCGGCGGCCCAGATCGCATCGCTCAGCAATACGCTTGTATCATTCAATCTCCGGAACAAATGCCGGAGTGTCAATGGATCTCTGGCGCGACGTGCGGCGGTCCCTGATCGGCGCCTGATGATCCGGTGGCGCCGGCCATCGTCCACACGGACGAGCCCGCAAGCCGGCCTCTGCGTTGATTCGCCCCGTCTGCCGCTTAGCATGGATGAACGGGCGGCAGCGCCCCGGCTGATCCCGCACCCGCCCATCAGAACCAGCGAAAGCCCCGCATGTTCAAGAAAGTGCTGATCGCCAATCGCGGCGAGGTCTCCATCCGGGTGGCGCGGGCCCTCGCCGATCTCGGTATCGGCTCCGTTGCGGTCTTCTCGGCCGACGACAAGGCCTCCCTCCACGCCGTGCGCGCGGACGAGGCGGTGGCATTGCCCGGGTCGGGAGCTGCGGCCTATCTCGATATCGCAGCGGTGGTCGATGCGGCGGTGACGTCCGGTTGCGATGCCGTGCATCCGGGCTATGGATTCCTGGCGGAGAACGCCGACTTCGCCCGCGCCTGCGCGGCGGCCGGGCTCACCTTCATCGGCCCGGCGCCGGAGACACTGGCACTCTTCGGCGACAAGGCGACAGCCCGCCGGCTGGCGGCCGAGGCGGGCGTGCCACTGGCCGCCGGCACCTCGGGCGCGACGACGCTCGGCGAGGCAGAGGCCTTCATGGCCTCGCTCGCTGGCCGTGCGGTGATGGTCAAGGCGCTGGCCGGCGGCGGCGGGCGCGGCATGCGCGTGGTCGACCGGCCGGAGGCGCTGGCCGAAGCATTCCGCAGGGCGGCCTCCGAGGCGAAGGCTGCCTTCGGCTCCGACGGGCTCTATGTCGAGGAGCTGATCCGCCCGGCGAAGCACGTCGAGGTGCAGATCCTCGGCGATGCGGCCGGCAACGTCATGCATCTCTTCGAACGCGAATGCAGCCTGCAGCGGCGGCACCAGAAGCTGGTCGAGATCGCACCGGCACCGGGTCTCGACCCCGCACTGCGCGAGGAGATCTTCGCCGCCGCCGTGTCGCTGGCCCATGCCGCGAAGGTGCGCACGCTGACGACGATGGAGTTCCTGGTGGACGAGGCGGCCGCCGGCCGCTTCGTCTTCATGGAGGCCAATCCACGCCTTCAGGTGGAGCACACGGTGACCGAGGAGATCACCGGCGTCGATCTCGTGCAGACGCAGGTGCGGCTCGCCGCCGGCGAGACTCTGGCCTCCCTCGGGCTCGCGCCGGACCGGGTCGCGACCCGCGGCGTCGCCGTCCAGCTGCGCGTCAACATGGAGCGCATGGCGGTCGACGGCGGCGCCACGCCGACCGGCGGCACGCTTTCCGCCTTCGATCCGCCGGGTGGTGCCGGCATCCGCGTCGAGACCTTCGGCTATGCCGGCTATCGCACCGCGACGAGCTTCGATTCCCTGCTCGCTAAGGTCATCGCCCATGCGCCGACCGGCGACTGGCGCGCCGCGGCGGGAAAGGCCCTTCGGGCCCTGTCCGAGTTCCGCATCGAGGGTGTCGAGACGAATCTCGGCGTGCTGCAGGCTCTGCTCGCCGACGGAGATGTGCTGTCCGCGCACGTCGACACAGGCTTCGTCGAGCGCCATGCGGCCCGGCTCATCGCGACGCCGCGGGCGACACGCTTTGCCGCCGGCGGCGCGATGCAGGCGACCGCCAGGGCGACCACCGCCGGGCCGGCGGGAACCGAGCCGGTCGAGGCACCGATGAGCGGACGCATCGTCTCCATCGACGTCGCCGAAGGCGAGGCGGTGGCGGCGAGACGGCAGGTCGCCGTCATCGAGGCGATGAAGATGGAGCACGTCGTCATCGCCGACCGGGCGGGCATCGTCCGCCCGGTCCTGGCCGGTGCGCGCATGCGAGATCTGTCTGGACATCGCGAGTCTCCGCGACGGGCGCCGGAAGCCTCTCTTCCGACCTTCAACCCGTCGC
>CAZPMD010000089.1:0-13056 GCA_964587395.1 uncultured Hyphomicrobiales bacterium | reverse complement strand
GGCCGGGCGGGCATCGTCCGCGCCCTGCCGCTCAGGGTCGGCGACCAGGCCCACGCGGGCGACGCAATTGTCTTCCTCGAGCCGGCTGACATCGTGGTGGAAGCCTCAGCCGAGGCTGATGCGGATCAGGCTGGCGACGTCCGCGCCGACCTCGCCGAGGTCCTCGACATGCACGACGCGCTCGAAGACCATCGCCGTCCCAGGGCGGTGGCGCGGCGCCGCAAGACCGGACAGCGCACGGCGCGGGAGAACATCGCCGACCTCTGCGACGCCGGCAGCTTCATGGAGTACGGCGCTCTGGCGCTGGCTGCCCAGCGCCGTCGCCGCAGCCTCGCGGACCTCAGGGAGATGAGCCCGGCGGACGGCCTCATCTGCGGTGTCGGCACGGTCAATGCCGGCCTGTTCGGCGAGGAGCCGGCGCGCTGCATGGCCATGACCTACGACTACACGGTCTTTGCCGGCACCCAGGGCTTCATGAACCACAAGAAGATGGACCGCATGTTCCGCCTGGCCGGGGAACAGCGCCTTCCCGTCGTCGTCTTTGCAGAAGGCGGCGGCGGCCGTCCCGGCGAGACCGACTACATGGGCGTCGCGGGCCTCGACGTGCCGACCTTCCGCATGCTCGCCGGCCATAGCGGCACCGCCCCGACGGTCGCCATCGTTTCCGGTCGATGCTTCGCCGGCAATGCGGCGGTGGCCGGCTGCTGCGACGTCATCATCGCCACCGAGAATGCCAACCTCGGCATGGGCGGCCCGGCGATGATCGAGGGCGGTGGCCTCGGCGTCTTCACGCCCGAGGAGGTCGGACCGATGGCCGTGCAGGTGCCGAACGGCGTGGTCGACCTGCTCGTCGCCGACGAGGCAGAGGCGGTCGCCGCCGCGAAGAGATATCTCGCCTATTTCCAGGGACCGGTGAGCGACTGGCAGGCGGCCGACCAGCAGAAGCTCCGCCGCGCCATCCCCGAGAACCGCCTGCGCGCCTACGACATCCGCAGCGTCATCGACCTCCTCGCCGACGAGGCCTCGGTGATGGAGCTGAGGCCCCGGCACGGCATCGGCATGATCACCGCCCTCATCCGCGTCGAAGGCCGCCCGATGGGCCTGATCGCCAACAACCCCCGGCATCTCGGCGGCGCCATCGACGCCGAGGCGGCGGAGAAGGGGGCGCGCTTCCTCGACCTCTGCGAGAGCTACGGCCTGCCGGTTCTGTCGCTCTGCGACACGCCGGGCTTCATGGTCGGCCCGCCTGCCGAGGAGACGGCGCTGGTCCGCCGCGTCTCGCGCCTGTTCCTCGCGGGTGCGGCGCTGACAGTCCCGCTCATGACCATCGTGCTGCGCAAGGGCTACGGGCTCGGCGCCCAGGCGATGGCCGCCGGCTCGTTCCAGGCGCCGGTCTTCATCGTCTCCTGGCCGACGGGCGAGTTCGGCGGCATGGGCCTTGAGGGCGCGGTGCGCCTCGCCTACCGCAACGAGCTCGCCGCCATCGCCGACCCGGCCGAGCGCGAAGCGACCTACCGGCGCCACGTCGCCGAGCTCTACGAGAAGGGCAAGGCGGTCAACATGGCCGCCTTTCTCGAGATCGACGCCGTCATCGACCCGGCGGAGTCGCGCCACTGGATCATGCGGGCGCTGAAGTCCGCCGCGCCGATCGCGTCGTCGCAAGGCAAGCGGCGTCCCTATGTTCCGGCCCGCTGACCGGCCCGATGGTCAGGCGGTGGCGACCGAGACGCGTGCGCCTGCGGGAATCACGGGCGGCGCCGCATTGAGCTGGTCGATGGCAAAGCCGGCAGCCGCCTTGTAGCCGGCCATGAACGTCTTGCGTTCATCCGGCGGAACGACGGTGTCGATGTCGTCGAAGATGCCGCCGCAGCGTTCGTCGACGAGGTTCAGGAGGCCGAAGGGCCCGGCGCCGCGGTTGCGCAGGATGAGCTGGGAGACCGGCCCGCAGAGCCGGCCGTCGTAAGCCGCCAGCGCCTCGGGCGTGACCCCGTGGTCGAGAACGGCGGCACCCAGCACGCGGGCATCGATGATCGCCTGGCTCGCGCCGTTCGAACCGGTCGGATACATGGCGTGGGCGGCGTCGCCGAGAAGGGCCACAGGCCCGTCCTGCCAGGTCGGCACGGGATCGCGATCGATCATCGGGTTCTCATAGGCGCCGTCCGAACCACGGATCAGCGCGGGCACGTCGAGCCAATCCCAGGTCCAGCCGTCGAAGTGGTGGATGAAGTCGTCGATCGCCACCTGCCGGAACCAGCCGCTCTGCTTCCATCCCTCGGCATTGTCGAGGGTCACCTCGGCGATCCAGTTGATCGTCGCGAGGCCCGTCTGCGGATCCGGCGGGGAAATGGGATAGATGACCATGCGCTGGCGATGGGTCCCGAGCCCGACGAAGGAGGAGCCGGAGCGGATCGGCCGGGCCCGCGTCGTGCCACGCCACATCAGCGCGCCACCCCAGTGGATCGGCGGTTGGTCAGGATGCATCTGGGCGCGGATGGCCGAGTGGATGCCATCGGCGCCGATCAGCAGCGATCCCTCGAGATCGCCTCTCGTGCCGTCGGCCTGCTCGACCTGAACACGGACGCCTCCGGCCATCTTCGCGTAGCCGGTGGCGCGGCATCCCGTCCGCACGGCGTCCGGACCGAGCCGCTCGATCACGCGATCGAACAGCAGCATATGGAACTGCCCGCGGTGCACGGCATATTGCGGCCAGCGATAGCCGGCGAGACGTCCGCGCGGCTCGGAATAGATGTCGTTGCCGTTGAGGCCGACGAGCGCCCACTCCTTCGCCTGCACGCCGACCCGGTCGAGGTCGGCCTCGCCGATGCCGAGATCGCCGAGCTCGCGGACCGCGTTCGGCTGCAGGTTGATGCCGACGCCGAGCGGCCGCATCTCGCGCGCCGCCTCCAGCACCAGGCAGGGAACGCCGATCTGGTGCAGCGTCAGCGCCGTCGCCAGGCCGCCGATGCCGCCGCCGGCGATGATCACGGGAGGATGGGTCATGAGTGGGTGGCCGTTGCTTGGACGAAGGCGTCCATAGCCGGCATGGAACGGGCGGTGCAAGCCGGCACGGTCGAGGCGCCGGAGATCGTGAGGCGAAAGCGGCGTTGCGACGGAGGCTACAGGGGCGGCTTGACCTTCCCACTGTGGGAAGGGTCACATTCAAAAATCGAAAACTGTCCTCTCCGGGATCGGCCATCATGCGTGTTCGGATCAGTTGGGTGGCGATGGGCCTTGCCGCCGTACTCGGCGCCGGGGCCTTCGTCTGGACGATGCGCTACCAGCCCCTGTCGCTGGCGGTCGCGCGTGCCGAGGAGAGGGTGCCGGTCGAGGTCTTCGGGCTTGGCACCGTCGAGGCGCAGGTCGTCGCGCGGGTCGGCTTCAAGCAGGCGGGGACGCTGGTGGAACTGGCAGCCGATCACGGCGACGTGGTCGAGGCCGGACGCCTGCTGGCACGCATCGACAGCCAGGAGCAGAACGCCCGCGCCGCCAAGGCGCGCTCCGGGGTCGCCAATGCGGAAGCGGCGGTGATGGTGACGGAAGCGGTCGCGAACCGCAGCAGCGTCGTCTATGCGCAACGCCAGCAGACCAACCAGCGGCGGCAGGCGCTTCTGGCGCGCGGCACGATTTCCATCGAGCAGGCGGAAGAGGCGCAGCTCGCCGAGACCACCGCAAGGGCCGACATGACCGTGGCCCAGGCCGAGGTGGTGGCGGCAAAGGCCCGGCTCGGGGACGCGAAGGCGCAATATGCCTTCGAGGGCGCCATCCTCGCCCAGCACGAACTGCGGGCCCCGTTCTCGGGCGTGGTCATCGCCAGGACCAAGGAGCTGGGGGCCGTCGCCGGCGCCGGAGAGGCCATCTTCACGCTGGTCGACCCCGCGACCTACTGGGTGCTCGCCTATCTCGACGAGGCCCGGACAGGCGCTATCGCCCTCGGGCAGCGGGCGACCATCCGGCTGAGATCCCGGCCCGGGCAGACCTTTGCCGGCCGTGTCGTCCGGATGGGTCTCGAGGCCGACCGGGTCAACGAGGAACGACGGGTCTATGTCGCCTGCGAGGACTGCCCGGCCGGCGGCTACGTGCTCGGCGAACAGGCCGAGGTGACCATCCGGACCGGCGACCTGCCGCGGGCCGTACTGGTTCCCGAAGCGGTGATCGACGGCCTCAGCCATGGCCAGGGAACCGTGTGGGTGATCCGCGACGGGCGCCTCGCCCGCCGCAGCCTGACCTTCGGCCAGCGGACGCTGGACGGACGGCACGAGGCGACCGGCATCGCCGCCGGCGAGACGATCGTCATCGAGCGCCATGCGCGGGCCTACGAGGGCCGGAATGCCTCGGCGCGGACCGCGCCATGAACCTCGCGCTGCGCGACATCCGGCACAATCTCGGGCGCTTCCTGCTGACCTGCCTCGGGCTCAGCCTTCTCCTCGGCGTCGTCATGTCGATGATCGGCATCTATCGCGGGCTGGTCGCCGATGCGCTCGGCATCGCCCGCGCGCCGGCAGCCCAGATCTGGGTGGTCGAGGCCAAGAGCCGCGGGCCCTTCGCCGAGGCCTCGCGGATCCCGGGCGACACGCGCGAGGCGATCGCCCGCATCGCCGGTGTCCAGGATGCAGGCTCCGTCACCTATCAGTCGGTGGAGGCCAGCTTCCGCGGTCGCCCCCTGCGCCTCTACGTCATCGGTTTCGAGCCCGGGCGTCCGGGCGGGCCGCGCGTTCTGACGGAGGGCCGCCCGATCACGCGGACGCGCTTCGAGATGATCGCGGATGCGCGCGGCGGCCTGTCCATCGGCGATGTGGTGACCATGGGGCGCAGCCAGTTTCACGTGGTCGGCACGACGACGGGCCACGTGGCCTCCGGCGGCGATCCCGTCGTCTACGTGACGCTGAAGGATTCGCAGCGGCTGCAGTTCGACCTCACCCCGTCCGCCCAGAGGCGGGAGCAGGCGCGCGGCGGGTCCGGCGGGTCCTCGGACATCGTCAATGCCGTCGTGACGACCCTCATTCCCAACGCCTCGACCGGGCTCGTCGCCGACACGATCCGGCGCTGGAAGCACCTCAACGCCCTCAGCCAGGATGAACAGGAGACGATCCTCACCCGCTCCGTGGTGGAGATGGCGCGCCGCCAGATCGGGCTCTTCACCTCCCTGCTTCTGACCGTCTCGGCCGTCATCATTGCCCTGATCATCTACACGCTGACCATCGACAAGCTGCGCGAGATCGCCACGCTCAAGCTCATCGGCGCGCCCGACAGCATCATCGTCGGGCTCATCGTCCAGCAGGCGGTGGCCATGGGCGTGATCGGCTTCGGTTTCGGGCTGGCACTGATCCTCACCATCAAGGACCGGTTTCCGCGCCGGGTGGTGATCGAACCCTCCGACGTCGGCATTCTCGCCCTCGTCATCCTCGCGGTCTGCATTCTGGCCAGCGGCCTCGGCGTACGCCTCGCGCTCAAGGTCGATCCGGCCAAGGCGCTGGGAGGCTGACATGGCAACGCCCCTGGTGAGCGTCCGCAACGTCTCCAAGCATTTCGGCGAGGGCGAGGCCCGCGTCGACGCGCTGACCGACGTCTCCCTCGATGTCATGGCGGGCGAGGTCATCGGCCTCAAGGGGCCGAGCGGCTCGGGCAAGACGACGCTGCTCAACGTCATCGGCTGCATCCTGGAGCCTTCCGCCGGGCAGCTGGTGCTGAACGGCGAGACCGTCTTCGACGGCAAATGGCTGATGCGCGACCTCCGCCGCATGCGGCTCGAGCGCATCGGCTTCATCTTCCAGGCGCACAATCTCCTGCCCTTCCTGTCGGTGGTGGAGAACGTCGCCCTGGTGCTGCGGCTCGCCGGCCAGGGCGAGCAGGCGGCCACCGCACGGGCCGACGAGCTGCTCTCCTATCTGGAGGTCTCCCACCGCCGCAACGCCATGCCGGCACAGCTCTCCGGCGGCGAGGCGCAGCGGGTGGCGATCGCCCGCGCCCTCGCCAACCGGCCGCGCATCATCCTCGCCGACGAGCCGACCGCAGCCCTCGATTCCGATCGGGCCCGCATCGTCATGGACCTCCTGCGCCGCGTCGCCGTCGAGAACGAGGCGTCCATCGTGACCGTCACGCACGACGAGAAGATCTTCTCGCGCTTCGACAGGCTGGTGTCGCTCAGGGACGGGCGCATCGACGGGTGAGGTGTCCCGCGAACCCTGGGGGGCGGTGGGTGGTTCGGGTCCGGTCAACCCATAGGCGACCGAGCCGCCGGCAAGGCGAACATTTACGATAAATTGGTACTATTTCCCCATGATATGGCGATGTTCCAGGATCGCGATTCAATCAAGGTCTTCGAGAGGATGCATGCTCGAGATCAGTTTTTCGAGCATGCCCACAGACTTTCTGGTGGCGACAAGACGGACAGCGACGCCGACGTGTTTGCGGCGCATGCGAAAATCAAGAGTCGAGAGGCTCTGATCACCAACGCCTTCATCGTGACCATGGCTGTCGCAGTGCTAGTCGGCGGCATCACGCTATTGTGGCGTTAGGTGCGGGATTGCAGCCAGTCGCTGGCGGCCATCGTGATGCCGACGGCAGCGGACAGGTTGGAGGCGAGGCGGTCGTCGCGCGTGGCGACGCGGCGGGTGTCCTTGAGGCGGCACATCATGCGCTCGGTCGCGGTCCGGTCACGGGAGAGGACCGGTAGCGGCCGTTCAGCACGCACTTGGTGTGAAAGCCGGAATTCGCACCATCATCCGGCCTCACAGCCGCGAGGCACAAGGAAGCGGAGCGTCGATTCCTGCTGGGCTACCCGGCCGGGATGGCCGCCGCTTTCACAACCCCAAACGAGTTGCGAGCCGTTCTTCGCGAGGCTTGCCTCGACCCGAGAACGTCTCGCTAGCACAATGACCTATCGGGAATATTGGCGGAGAGGGAGGGATTCGAACCCCCGATACGGTTGCCCGTATGCCGCATTTCGAGTGCGGTGCTTTCAACCACTCAGCCACCTCTCCGCGGTCGCATGAGCGATGGCACGGGCCATCGCCGGCTGTTGAAGCGAAGCGCGACATAGCGGAACGGGGCGGCGCATTCAAGCACAGCTTTGGCCGAGGGCGACGAATTCCGGGCGGCGCGGCGCGCGGACACCGGCCGGGCATGAAGGCGAGCGGGGCCGGGCATCGGGCGCGCGGCGACAGGGCGGGACCCGGGTCGCCGGGCGCCGGCGGCCCCGGGAATCAGAAAATGCCCCGGTGTTGCGGGGTTTTCCTTGACTCAGGCGCTCCTTTCCATCATTGAGCCGCCTCTTGGACCATCAGCTTGCGCGTGTCATGCGTGCAGCGGCTCGTCCGGACCCAGAACCAACCGCCTCTGAAGGGGCGGCAAGACCAAACAAGAAGACGGCCGGCCAGCCCCCTCAGGGTCGCGCCAAGGCCCGTCGAGACAAGGACCGAAACGATGTACGCAGTCATCAAGACTGGCGGCAAGCAGTACAAGGTTGCCGCCGCCGACACGATCACCATCGAGAAGCTCGAAGCCGAAGCCGGCGACGTGGTGGTGTTCCCCGAGGTTCTCATGGTCGGCGGCGATGCCGGCGTCACCGTGGGCGCGCCCTTCGTGGCCGGCGCCTCGGTCGCCGCCGAGATCGTCCGTCAGGCCCGCGGCCCGAAGACGATTTCCTTCCGCAAGCGCCGCCGCCAGAATTCCAAGCGCAAGAAGGGCCATCGCCAGGATCTGACGATCGTCCGCATTTCCGAAATCCTCGTCGACGGCGCCAAGCCCTCCAAGGCCGCCGCCCCGAAGAAGGCCGCCGCTCCCGCCGCCGAGGCGAAGCCGCAGGGCATCGCCGCCATGCCGGCCGCAGGCGGCCTGGACACGTCCAACCTGTCGCTGATCGCCGGCATCGGCCCGACGATCGAGAAGAAGCTGCGCGCTGCCGGCATCACCTCCTGGGAGCAGATCGCTTCCTGGACCGATGCCGACCTCGAGGCGAAGGACAAGGAGCTCGCGCTCCGCGGCCGCGCCAAGCGCGAGGAGTGGGTCGAGCAGGCCAAGGAGTTGCTGGCGGGTAAGCCGCCGCGCGCCAAGGCCGACCAGGCCGAGCAGAAATCCGGTGAGGACTGGTAAGCAGCGACCTGCTGTTGCCATCTTCGTGAATCAGACGTCTTATAAGACATAACGGAATCGGGAGCTCCTCATGGCTCACAAAAAAGCAGGCGGCTCGTCTCGGAACGGTCGCGATTCGAACGCACAGCGTCTCGGCGTGAAGCGCTTCGGCGGTCAGGCTGTTGTCTCCGGCAACATCCTCGTGCGCCAGCGCGGCACGAAGTTCCATCCCGGCACCAATGTCGGCCTGGGCAAGGACCACACGCTCTTCGCGACCGTCGACGGCCGCGTAGAATTCCGAACGAAAGCGAATAACCGTACCTACGTGTCGGTTGTTCCGATGATTGCCGCCGCAGAGTAACGGGCGGCACCGACATCGGAGCCGCCGGCGAGTTCGCCAGGCCGCTCCGCTGATCGAGGATCGAGGATCAAGGGGCGCCCGGCAGGACCAGCCGGCGCCCCTTTTTCTTTCGGTCCTGGAAACGGTTCCAGGCCCGGCCACCGGCGAGGGAAGGAACCTGCCATGACTGCACTGGAAACCGAACTGGAAGGCCGCTGCGGCGGCGAACTGCTGGAGAGCTGTATGCCCGTCCTCGAGACGGAGCGGCTGGTTCTCCGTGTGCCGCGTTTCGAGGACGTCCCGACGGTCGTGGCGATCGCCAATGACCGACGGATTGCCGAAATGACGGCCAATCTCCCGCATCCCTATGCGGCCAAGGACGCGGAGAACTGGATCGCCAACGCCTGGACCTCCCAGGACCATCCCTTTCTCATCACCCTCAAGACCAACGGCGCGCTCGTCGGCGCGACGGGCTTCGTGATGCCCGACTTCGGCGATCCTGAGATCGGCTACTGGCTCGGCACCGCCCACTGGGGCCGCGGCTATGCGACGGAGGCGGCCCGGGCCGTCGTCGACCACCTGTTCACGAATCGCGGCGCGGAAGCCGTCGCGGCCCGCGCCCGGGTGGTCAATCCCGCCTCCCGGCGCGTCATCGAGAAGTGCGGCTTCCAGTGGGTCGGCGCCGGCCTCACCCGGTCCCGCCTGCTGGCCAGCTCCGTGCCGGTTGACAAATTCCGCCTCGACCGCACGCTCTGGGCCAGCCTCAAGGCCTGGCGCGATCCGATCCTCAGGCGCTCGGCGCCGAAGGTGGTGATCGGCTCGCTGTCCTGACGCCTTGCGACACCAACGGGGGTCCGCCCCGCTCCGGCGGGCCCTCACCGGAGACCGCCATGACCCCGCCTTCGCCCTGGCTCGCCGCCGTGCCGCTCGCGACGCGGCGGCTGGTGCTGCGCCAGCCGACCTTCGCGGACGTGCCGCGCATCGCCCTCTATGCCGGCGACCTCGACGTGGCGCGCATGCTGGTGGCGGTTCCCCATCCCTACGGCGAGGCCCACGCCTCGGCGTTCATCGGCGACGTGCTCACCGCCAACCTCACCGGCGATTCCCTCGCTCTCGCCATCGCTCGCCTGCGCGAGCCGCACGCCGCCATCGGCATGATCACCTTTACCCGGCAAGGCCGTGCGGCGACGATCGGCTGGTGGTTCGGCAAGCCCTACTGGGGGCGCGGATTCGCCACCGAGGCGGTGACGGCCATGGCGGGCCTCGCCTTCTCCGATCCTGCGGTCGACGTCCTCAGGGCCGGCGCCTTCGAGGACAATCCGGCCTCCCTCAGGGTGCACGAGAAGGTCGGCTTCGTCCGGACGGGCCTTGCATCCCGCAGCAGCGCGGCGCGCGGCGGCATGGTCATGCAGGTCGAGATGGAGCTGACGCGCGAGGCCTTCGCGGCGTTGAGCCCGGCGGCCGACGACCTTAAGGGAAGGGCATGAGCATGACCTCAATTCCCATCGGCGTCGTCACCGTGTCGGATCGCGCCAGCCGCGGCCTCTATGAGGACAAGGGCGGCCCCGGCATCGTCGCCGCCCTCACCGACCTCCTCGCCTCGCCCTGGCATCCCGTCGCGCGCGTCATTCCCGACGAGCGCCAGATCATCGAGGCGGCCCTGATCGAGCTCGCCGACCGCGAGGCCTGCCCGCTGATCCTCACCACCGGCGGCACCGGGCCGGCCGTCCGCGACGTCACGCCGGAGGCGACCGAGGCCGTCTGCGACAAGATGATGCCGGGCTTCGGCGAACTGATGCGCCAGGTGAGCCTCAAGGTCGTGCCGACGGCGATCCTGTCGCGCCAGACGGCCGGCATCCGCGGCCGCTCGCTGATCGTCAACCTGCCGGGCAAGCCTTCCTCGATCCGCGAATGCCTCGACGCGGTAATGCCGGCCATCCCCTATTGCATCGACCTGATCGAAGGGCCGCGGCTGGAGACCAACCCGGCCCATTGCATCGCCTTCAGGCCGAAGGGGGCGTGACCCCGGAGCGGCGCCTCAGCGCAGCCGCTCCAGCACGCTGACATAGTTGGCCACCGCCGCGCCGCCCATGTTGAAGATGCCGCCGAGCCTTGCGTCCTTCACCTGGATGCCGCCGGCCTCGCCCATCAACTGCATGGACGAGAGCACGTGCATGGAGACGCCGGTGGCACCGATCGGGTGACCCTTGGCCTTGAGGCCGCCGGAGGGGTTCACAGGCAGCTTGCCGTCCTTCTGCGTCCAGCCCTCGAGGATGGCACGCGCGCCCTGGCCCTCGGGCACGAGGCCCATCGCCTCGTACTCGATCAGCTCGGCGACGGTGAAGCAGTCGTGCGTCTCGACGAAGGAGAGGTCGGAGAGGCTGATGCCGGCCTCCGCCAGCGCCTTGCCCCAGGCCCGGGTGCAGCCCTCGAACTTCAGGATGTCGCGCTTCGACATCGGCAGGAAGTCCTGCACATGGGCATGACCGCGGAAGGCCACCGCCTTCTTCATCTTCAGCGCGGTCGCCGTGTCGGTGATGACGAGGGCGGCGGCGCCGTCCGAGACCAGCGAGCAGTCGGTGCGCTTCAGGGGGCCGGCGACGAAGGGGTTCTTCTCGCTCTCGGTGCGGCAGAACTCGTAGCCGAAGTCCTTGCGCATCTGCGCATAGGGATTCTCGACGCCGTTCTTGTGGTTCTTGGCCGCGATCATGGCGAGGGCGTCGGACTGGTCGCCCCAGCGCTGGAAGTAGTTGTGGGCGATCTTGCCGAAGACTCCGGCAAAGCCGGCCGGGGTGTCGCCGTCCTCGGGCAGGTAGGAGGCCTTGAGCAGGTTCTTGCCGATCTCCGCGCCGGGCGTCTTCGTCATCTGCTCGACGCCGACGACCAGCACGACGCGGGCATCGCCCGCCTTGACCGCGCGAACTGCCTGGTGGACGGCCGCCGAACCGGTGGCGCAGGCGTTCTCGACGCGCGTCGCCGGCTTGAAGCGCAGGCGCGGATCGGCCTGCAGCACCAGGGAGGCGGTGAAGTCCTGCGGCGAGAAGCCGGCGTTGAAGTGCCCGAGCAGGATCTCGTCGACGTCGTCCGGCCCGATGCCGGCATTGTCGAGCGCCTCGTTGACGACGCGGATGATCAGGCTCTCGACGGTCTCGGTCTCGAGCTTTCCGAAGGCCGTATGGGCCCAGCCGACGATGCAGGCGGTCATGGAGGCGTTCCCCGCGAAATGATGATGTGTCGTTACACTTTAGGCAGAGAGGCGGCGTTTCGCCATCCTCCGTCCGGCGCATGGCAGGCCCCGGCCTTCGCCTGACGGCGGCTGCCGCCATGCTTTGGCCGCCTTGGGACTGTCTTTCTGGCGGCCATGTTCATCCATCCGACGGACCCGTTCCGCCGGCCCCCTCCGCGGTTCCCGTCTTCGCCCTTGGCGAAAGGCGCCCGAAGCAGGTAAACAGGGGCGAGGTCGCGGCGACATTCCCAAAAGGCTCATGCTCTTGCGGATCAGCATCCCTGTTCTTGCCGGCGCCCTTGCGTTCTTCGCCGGCGCATCCGCCGCCACCGCCCAACAGGTGGGTCCCACCATCGTCGTCGATGCCGCGACCGGGCAGGTGCTGCAGTCCGATCGCGGCGGCATGCCATGGCTGCCGGCCTCGCTGACCAAGATGATGACGACCTACGTCGCACTCCGGCAGGTGCGCGCCGGCCGCGCCACGATGAATTCCGGCCTCGTCGTCTCGCAGCGCGCTGCCCGCTCGGCGCCATCCAAGATGGGCTTCCGCGTCGGCACGGTGGTCACCCTCGACAACGCCCTGAAGATGATCATGGTCAAGTCGGCCAACGACGTCTCGGTGACCATCGCCGAGGGTCTCGGTGGGTCCGTCGAGAATTTCGCCGCGATGATGAACGCCGAGGCCCGCCGCCTCGGCATGAGCGGCACGCGCTTCATCAACCCCAACGGCCTTCCCGGCGCCGGTCAGCAGACCACCGCGCGCGACATGGCCCTTCTCGCCTATGCCATGATGCGCGAGTTTCCCGAGCATTCCCTGCTCTGGAGCATGCCGGCGATCCGCTACGGCACCCGCGTCATGCGCAACCCGAACCACCTGATCGGCCGCTACCAGGGCGCCGACGGGTTCAAGACCGGCTTCACCTGTGCCTCCGGCTTCAACGTGGTGGCGACCGCCACACGCGGCGGCCGCAAGCTCATCGTCGTCGTGCTCGGCGCCACCTCGGCGCGCGGCCGTGCCGAGACCGCAGCGGGCCTTTTCGAGCGCCACTTCGTCTCCGGCGGTTCCGGCGTCGGCCTCGACGGCATCGCCAACGATCTCTCCACCGCCCCGCCCAGCATCCGCGACCAGGCCTGCCGCCGACGCGGCCGGGGAGGTCCAGTCTACATCGAGGCCGGCGAGGAACTGGACAACGAGCCGGTGGCCGCGGTCACCGATCCCGGCAACCTGACCTATGCGCAGATGATGGCGGCCTCCCAGCAACGCCAGGGACGCTCCGGCAGCCGCCAGGCCGGCGTCTTCGCCGCCATGCCTGGGGCGGTGGTCTCGCACCTCGGTCCGTACCGCCCCACCATGGACCCCGTCCCGGTCTTCATCGGCGGTGCCGGCCCGGCCGCAACGCCGGCGCCCGCCCTGGCAGCC
>CAZPMD010000088.1:17376-19271 GCA_964587395.1 uncultured Hyphomicrobiales bacterium | reverse complement strand
TGACCGCGGCGGGGTGCCGTGGCCCCGGGCCTCTGCTGGCCGCCGCCGAGGGCGCGCAGGCCTGCGCCGAGATCGAACTGGGCCGAAGCCGGGCGGACATCGACGGCCGACAGCGTCCCTCCCGCGAGGGTCACGGCGAGGATTCCGGCAAGGGAGCGGCTGGCAAGGCTTCGTCTGGCGGCCATGGGAAACCCGTTGTTGCGTTGCGGCAGCCTCGCCTAGGCCGCGCGTGTTTCCAAGACGCGGCGCATTGAGCCGCCGAATGTTGCGTCCTGAAGCCGGGAGGTATGAAATTGCCGCTAGAGGTAGGGTGGTGTGCAGGCGCTCACCACCTCGCAGGGCTCTTCGCCCACATTGCGGAAACGGTGCGGAATGCGGCTGTCGAAGAGATAGGCCTCGCCTGCGCTCAGGATGCGGACCTCGGTTCCCACGGTCACCTCGAGCCGCCCCGACAGCACCACGCCACCCTCGCGCGAGGGATGCGAGAGCATGGCCTCGCCGGTATCCGCGCCCGGCTCGTAGCGTTCGTGCAGGATCTGCAGGTTGTTGGCGTGGGCATCGCCCACCTGGCGGAACACCATGCGTCCTTCGCCGCGCGTCATGGTACCCGGCAGGATCGACGTCAGGTCGACGAGTTCGCCGCCCTCGAAGAAGACCCTGTCCGCCGCAGGGCGCGCCGGGGTGAAGAAGTCGACGAAGCTGATGCCCAGACCGTCCAGCACCTTGCGCAGCGATGCGACGGAGGGGCTCGACTTGTTCTGCTCGATGGTGGCGATCAGGCCGTGCGGCACGCCGGCGCGTGTGGCAAGCTCGCGCTGCGACAGGCCGGCCTTCTGCCGGATGTCCCTGAGGCGGCCGCCTAGGTCGAAGTCCTTGCCGTCCATGTGTGGGCGATCCCTCTCTCGCCCAACATAGTTGCCTTGCATTTTCCCGTCTGCTCAAAATTTTGAGCAAGCGATACTCATCGCCCATCCATTCGTCGGATGCGACCGGAGGAGACCCCGCGATGTCGAAGAACACAGCCCTTGCGACCCGTCAGCACGCGGCCGTTCCGCGCGGCGTCGCCACCAAGGGGATCTATGCCACCCGCGCCGAGAACGCGACGCTCTGGGACGCCGACGGCAAGGAGTATATCGATTTCGCCGCCGGCATCGCCGTGGTCAACACCGGCCACCGCCACCCGGCCGTCATGGCCGCGGTGAAGGAGCAGCTGGAATCCTTCACCCACACCAGCTTCAACGTCGCCCCCTACGAGAGCTACATCACCCTCGCGGAGCGGCTCAACAAGCTCACCCCCGGCGACCACGCCAAGAAGACGCTGCTGGTCACCACCGGCGTCGAGGCGGTCGAGAACGCCGTCAAGGCGGCGCGCCACTTCACCGGCCGTTCCGTCATCGTCGCCTTTTCCGGCGCCTTTCACGGCCGCACGATGATGGGCATGGCCCTGACCGGCAAGGTGAACCCCTACAAGAAGGGCTTCGGCCCGATGCCGAACGACGTCTTCCACGTCACCTTCCCGAAAACCTATCACGGCCTAGACACGGCCGCCGCCATGGCCAATCTCAAGCAGCTCTTCGCCTCCGACGTCGAGCCGGAGCGGGTGGCGGCGATCATCGTCGAGCCGGTCCAGGGCGAGGGCGGCTTCTACGTCGCGCCCTTCGACTTTCTGCGCGAACTGCGCGCCGTCTGCGACCAGCACGGCATCCTGCTCATCGTCGACGAGATCCAGACCGGCATCGCCCGCACCGGCCGCATGTTCGCCATGGAGCATGCTGGCGTCGTGCCCGACCTCGTCACCATGGCCAAGGGCCTCGGCAACGGATACCCTCTCGGCGCCGTCGTCACCACGCGAGAGATCGCCCGGAATGTCTCGGAGACCTCGAAAGCGGCACAAA
>CAZPMD010000088.1:0-17366 GCA_964587395.1 uncultured Hyphomicrobiales bacterium | reverse complement strand
CCATGGCCAAGGGCCTCGGCGGCGGCTTCCCGCTCTCCGCGGTGACCGGCCGCGCCGACGTGATGGACTCCGCCCAGATCGGCGGCCTCGGCGGCACCTATGCCGGCTCGCCCGTGGCGGTGGCGGCGGCCCATGCCGTGCTCGACGTGATCGAGAAGGAAGACCTCTGTGCCCGCGCCGCCCGGATCGGCGACATGATGCAGTCGCGCCTCAAGGACATGGCGAAGCGCAACACCTTCAACTGCATCGGCGACGTGCGCGGCCTCGGCATGATGGTGGCCTTCGAGCTGGTCAAGGACCGCGAGACCCGTGAGCCGGATGCCGCTCTCACCAGCGCGCTCATCGCCAAGGCGGAGGCCCACGGCCTGATCCTGCTGTCCTGCGGTCCCGATGCCAACGTCATCCGCCTGCTCGCTCCGCTGACCATTCCCGAGGAGCAGGTGAAGAAGGGTCTCGACATCATCGAGCAGTCGCTGGCGGCCGTCGTCTCTGCCTGACGCCGCCGTCCCGGCCCTTCCGCTGAGAGGGCGGCCGCTTCCGGCCGCCCGTCGGATGCATTCCGGACGTTCCGGAAGGTCGACGCGGAACTTTGTCCGCGCAGGCGGGATTTCGCGGCATTAACGAGTTATTCTTGTCACCCGGCGAATCTATGGGCCTTGAGCCATGGAGTGAAATGGGTGAGGGCGGCGCGAAGCGATGCCTTGGTCGCGCAGGACGGCTTGCCGGTTGACCGGTATGGGCCGGACGTCGACTACAGGGACATCGTCCTGGATTCGGTTTCTCACGGCTTCTGCGTCTTTGACGCTGGCCTGACCATCCGGCTGTCGAACCGACGCATGCGCGATCTCTTCGGCATGCCGGAAAGCGTCACGCATGTCGGCGCCTCCATGTATGGCCTCTTGAAGTACAGCCACGAGCAGGGCCGTCTCGATGGAATGAGCCTGGAGAGGGCCTGGCAGGAGCGGCTCGCCCTCATCGCCTTGGGTAAGCCCTTCTCCCGCGTCGAACGCTTCGACGACGGGCGTATTGTCTCGATCTCCTATCAGCCGACCACGGGCGGCGGCTGGGTGGCCATCCACCAGGACATCTCGGCCCAGCAGAGGCTGGAGGAAGAACTCAGGTCGCAGGCGACCATCTTCCGCGAAGCCCTGGAGAACATGTCGCATGCCCTCGCCGTCTTCGATGCATCGAAGCGGCTGGTGGTCTGCAACAGCCGTTACCTCACCATGTATGGCTACGAGCATGGCGAGATCAGGCCGGGGATCCACCTGCACCAGATCTTTGCCCTGGCCATCGAGCGGGGAAACTACACGGGCATCACGCTCGACCAGTTGATCGCCGAGTCGGATCGAAATTTCGCCCTGGGCAGCGAGATCACCCGCCGACGCCGTCTGCCCGACGGACGCTGGATCCACACCCGCTCGCGGCCGACGCCCGATGGCGGCTGGGTCTTCACCTCGGAGGACGTCACCGAGCGGGAGCTGGCAGTCCAGGCGCTGAACGAGCAGCACCAGCGCTTCGACGTGGCGCTCAACGCCATGCCGCAAGCGCTCTGCATGTTCGACGCCGAGCAGCGCCTCATCGTCTGCAATCAGAACTATATCGACGTGTTCCGTGCCGATCCTGCCGTCGTCGTCCCCGGCGTGACGCTGCGCGAGATCTTCGAGCATGGTGTGCGGATCGGCAATTATCCCGGCAAGACCGCTGACGAGCTCGTCGCCAGGCGTCTGGAGGCCGTCTCGCGGGCCGACGGCCGGGCCTATGACCAGCGCATGGCTGACGGCCGCATCATCTCGGTGGCGATCGAGACGATGGAGACCGGGGGCTGGCTCGGGATGTTCGAGGACGTCACCGAACTGCGCCGCGCCGATCGCGAGCGCGCCGACGCGGTTGCCGCGATCCAGGAGAAGAACCTGCTGCTGGACGCCACGCTCGAAAGCATGGCCCAGGGGCTCTGTGTCTTCGATTCCGACCTGCGCGTCGTCGTTCGCAATCGCCGCTACCTCGACCATTTCGGCCTCGGCGAACGCGATGCCGAGCCCGGAATGCGCGTCTTCGACATCATCGCCAAGAGCGTCCGCGACGGGATCCATCCGCCCGGCAAGGACGCCGAGGCCGTCTTCGAAGAGTTCCGGCGCGGCCTGTCGATCAGTCAGGACATGGTCCTCCAGCGCCGCCTCGGCAGCGGGCGCATCCTCGCCATGCGTTCTCGTCCCATGGCCCATGGCGGATGGGTCGTCACCTACGACGACATCACCGACCGTGAACGCGCGGCGGACGAGTTGCGCGAACAGCACCGCCGCTTCGATGCCGCGCTGAACAACATGGCCCACGGGCTGTGCATGCTCGACGAGGATCTCAATCTCATCGTCTGCAACCGCCGCTATCTCGACATGTACGGCATGTCTCCGGACGTGGTCCGCCCGGGCGTGACGATGCGCGCCATCGTCGAGCACAGCATCGCCGCCGGAAACTACACCAGGGCGACCCCCGACGAACTGCTCCAGAGCTATTTCGAGCGGCTGCGGCAGGGCGAGTTCCTCTCCCACCGCCGCCTCTCCGACGGCCGCATCTTCAAGGTCCTCTACCAGCCGATGCCGCATGGCGGATGGGTGGCCGTCCACGAAGACGTGACGGAGCGCCAGAAGGCCGAGGAGCACATCGCCCATCTGGCGCACCACGACTCGCTCACCGGCCTGCCGAACCGGGTCCTGTTCCGCCAGCGCATGGCCGAGGGACTGGAGCAGATGGCGCGCTCGGGCGAGCCGCTGGCGCTGCTCTGCCTAGACCTCGACCATTTCAAGAGCATCAACGACACACTGGGACATCCGGTTGGTGACGTGCTGCTCGGCATGGTCGCACGGCGGCTGCAGTCTGCGGTCGAGGGGCATGGAACGGTGGCGCGGCTGGGCGGCGATGAGTTTGCCATTCTTCTGCACGGTGCCGATCTCGCCCGTGCGGAGGAACTCGCCAGACGCCTCGTCCGCCTCATGTCCGATCCCTTCGTTGTCGAAGAACATCTGATCAATTCCGGTATCAGCATCGGCATCGCGCTCGCCCCGCAGGATGCGTCGGGTGGCGACCATCTGATGAAATGCGCCGACCTCGCGCTCTACCGGGCGAAGCTCGACGGGCGCGCCATGTTCCGCTTCTTCGAACCCGACATGAGCCGGCGGCTCGAGGCCCGCCGAGCGCTGGAACTGGATCTGCGCAAGGCCCTCCAGGCGGACGAGTTCCATCTCGTGTTCCAGCCACAGGTCGGCAGCCGCGACATGAGGCTCCTCGGATTCGAGGCGCTGCTGCGCTGGGATCGTCCCGGCCATGGACCGGTCTCGCCGGCCGAGTTCATTCCCCTCGCGGAGGAGACGGGGCTGATCCTCTCGCTCGGCGAGTGGGTGCTCGCCAGCGCCTGCGCTGCGGCGACGCGTTGGCCAGAATCCGTCCAGGTTGCGGTCAATCTCTCGCCCGTGCAGTTCAAGGACCGCTCGCTCGTCGCCGTGGTTCGCCGGGCCCTCAGGGAAACCGGCCTGCCCGCCAGCCGCCTGGAACTCGAGATCACCGAGGCTGTGCTGCTGCAGAACGACGAACGGACCATCGCCATGCTGCATGAACTGCGGGACATGGGCGTCCGCATCGCCATGGATGATTTCGGCATCGGCTACTCGTCGCTGAGCTATCTGCGCAGTTTCCCCTTCGACAAGATCAAGATCGACCGATCGTTCATCGCCGATATCGACACCAATCGCGACAACGCCGCGATCGTCCGGGCCATGGCGGATCTTGGCGCGAGCCTCCGCATCGAGACGACCGCCGAGGGCATCGAGACGCCGGAGCAACTCGCCGTGGCGCGCAACTGCGGCTGCACCCAGGTGCAGGGCTATCTCGTCAGCCCGCCGCGCCAGGAGAGTGACGTGCCGGATCTCATTGCCAGACTGCGGGCCGGCGAGGGGCTCGCCTGAGATCAGGCGCGGGCGTCAGCCACCAGGTTTTCCGCGCGCCGCCGCCCAGGCCGCGTAGTCGAGCCGCTCGAGCGAGAAGACGTCCTGCTGGCGGGAGTAGGAATTGCCGAACAGCCTGCCGACAGGCTGATAGCGGGCGACGTCGACATTGTAACGCTCGTCCATCACGTCTTCGCGGACGTGGACGTGCAGAACCCTGCCGATCAACAATTCGCGCTGAGGGCCGAAGGCGAGGGAGAGTTCGCGCACGCATTCCAGCGCCGCCGGGGCCTCGGCGATGCGCGGCGTCCGCACGGTGGACGATGGCGCGGTCGTCAGCCCGGCGGAGGCAACCTCCGATATCTCCGCCGGGAAGTCCGTGGCGCAGAGGTTCATGGCTTCGGCGAGCGTCTCGTCGACCATGTTGACCACAAACTCGCCCTGAGCCGCGATGTTGCGGGTCGTGTCCTTCAGGGACCGGTCGGCCTTGTTCTGAAGGCCGAGGACGATCAGCGGTGGCGCTTCCGAGAACACGTTGAAGAACGAGAAGGGCGCGGCATTCACCACGCCACCGGGGCCGAGGCTCGAGACGAGCGCGATCGGCCGCGGGATCACCAGCGAGCAGAGGATCTTGTAGACGCGGTCGTCTGGCAGGCCCGAGAGGCTGATGGAGCGCATGGGGTTCCTTGGGGCGGTTCAGCTGGAATAGGGAGCACGTTCGACCCAGACCTCGATCTCCTTCGCGCCATTGCGCTCGAAGACGAGAGTCAGTGGGAACCTGTCGCGGACCCGCAGCGGCCGGCGCAGGCCGGTGAGCAGCAGGTGGGGGCCGTCGGTGCGCATGCCGATGGGCCTGCGTGGCACGATCTCCCAGCGCGCCGCGGCCGGGCCATCGGCGACGGGGCGGAATTCGACCGCTTCGGCCACGGGCGTCGTGGCACCGACCAGGGCATCCGCCTTGTCCTGGACGACGGCCAGGGGAACGAAGGCGCGGGTGGTGGGCCCGTCCGAGGGAAGACACCAGATGTGCCCGATCATGATGTCGCGATGGCGGTAGGAATGGGCCACGGCGGGGCCCGCGGCAAAAGCCGCGGGCAGGACGATGAGGGAGCGGCGGGAGAGCATCGCGTCAGTGCCGCGGCGCGTTGGCGCCGTGGCCAGCGGCGCCCGATGGACCAGGGGCACCGACGGGGGCGACATTGTAGTCGATCTCGACGGTGCCGGCCTTCTGGAACACCAGGGTTCCGCGTGCCGGCGTGCCGGTGCGCACCGGCGCCGTCAGCTCCATGAACATCATGTGGTAGCCGCCGGGACGAAGCTCGACCGAGCCGCCGGGCGGGATCTCGATGCCGCCGCGCACTTCGCGCATGCGCATCGTGCCATCGATCACCGCCATCTCGTGGACCTCGACACGCGGGGCGTGCGGGAAGGTGCCGCCGATGAGGCGGTCGGGCTCGGTGCCGGTGTTGCGGACGGTCATGAAGCCGCCGGCGACCTTGGCGCCACCCGGTGTGGCCCGGGTCCAGGGGGCTTCGATGACGATGGAGCCGACGCGGAAGGTGGCGACCTGCGCGCCAGCTGCGGGCTGTGGGGGTGTCCCATGCTGCTGCGCTAGGGCGCCAGGCACGGGGAGCAGCGCGGCCGCAGCCGCGAGGAAGAAACGACGGTTCATGGTGCTGTCTCGATGATGTCCGAAAGGGCGTGCGATGTCGTCAGGCACGGGCGGGCGGCGCCCTGGGAGCGTGATCGCGCGGGAGGACATGAACGAGGCGCAGCTCGGTCGGGGCGGGTCGAAGTTTGGCGACGAAGGCCTGGCCGGGAACAGGCGGCGTTGCCAGTTCGGGCGGCGGTGCAGCCGTCGGGCCCGCCACCGCGAGGCAGTGGCTGATGCAGATGTGGCCGGGAAGCCGGTCGCCCTCGCCGGGCGAGGGGATGCAGAGCCCCTCCGCCGCGGACACCTCAGCGAGGCGTTGCGCCATCGACGCATGGCCGAGCAGGCCCTGCGCCGACAGCGTCAGGGCAAACAGCAGGGCGATGGCAAGGCGCAGCTGGCGCATGGATGGGTTCTAGGTCGGGCGGCCCACGGGATCAATGCCGAGCCGGGGCGGCTGCCCGTCGCGTCCGGCTGGTCAGCGTTGCGGGGCCGTCGCCGGCGCCGCGGGGCGCTGCTGGGTCTGGCCCTGGATGACGGGGGCGGATTGCTTGCAGTCGGTCAGCCAGACATCATAGACGGAGTGCTCGACCCCGGACAGGCCGGGGCTCGCCGCGAACATCCAGCCGCCATAGATCCGGCGCACCTCGCCGCCGAGGGTCACCTCGTCGACCTCGACGAAGGATGTCGTCTGTGGTGTTTCGGTGGGTGGGCGCGTGTAGCAGACGCGCGGCGTCACCTGCAGCGCGCCGAACTGCACCGTCTCGTCGATCGCCACGTCGAAGGAGATGATCCGGCCGGTGATCTTGTCGAGGCCCGAGAACACCGCCGTCTGGTTGTTGATTCGCTGGCGCGGCGGCGCGATCACCGTCTCGTCCGGGGCAGGCGCCACGGTCTCGCCGGGCAGGGCACGCCGGCGGTCGCGCGGGGCGTCGGAAGGCGAGGGCCCCGTATCCGCCGGAGGCGGCGGCGCGGGGCGAGCCGCCCGGGGGGGACGGGGGGCGGGCGTGGTCTGCGCCGGTCCCGGCTGTGGCACAGGCTGTGGCGCAGTCTGCGACCGCGGCTGGGTCGGCGGCGGGCCGAGCTGCAGCTGTGCCAGAGCGGCCTGCCCGACATTTGGCAGCACGGCGGGACCGGCAAGGCCGAGGCCGACGAGCAGGGTGAGGATCGGAAGCTTCTGGGCCAAGGTTGCTCTTATCGTCCCTCTTGCCGGGAGCCGGTCGCTCTGCCCCTGGACCGCCGCGGATCGATTCCGCAACGCGCCCAATAACCCGGCGAAAATGGCAGAACAGTGCCGGGCCGGCGGTGTGATGCGGGCCTTAACGGCCAGGCGTCCAGGCCTGGTAGTCACCTGTCGCCTGCGGGCGACGGCCGGCATTGAGGGTGGAACCGGGCGGCCGGTAGGCGTCGGCGGTGCCGGTGCCGTTCGGGCGATGCGGCAATTGCCAGGGCTGCGCCTGATAGGCTGTGGCCGTCGGGGGCTCGGCGGTGCGGTGGTGCATCCAGCCCCACCAGCCCGGCGGGATGGCGGATGCCTCGGCGACCCCGGCATAGACCACCCAGCGGCGCTCGTGCCCCAGCGCGGGATCCCTGGCGAAGCGGGAACGGTAGTACTTGTTGCCGAACTCGTCCTCACCCACAAAGACGCCGTGGCGCCAGATCGTGAGCTGGGTGCCGAAGGTCTGGCTGTTCCACCAGGTGAAGAACTTGAGGAAGAAGGCCTTCATCGCCTGCCTGCGCGCTTGCGGTTTCCCGGTTCATGCCACCGGCTTCCGGGAATGTCCAGCAGTGCGCTGCTTCAGCGGAAACGGCCGCCCATTGGGCGGCCGTTCGTCATGGCGTCAGGGGTCGCTGGAACCCGGCGCGATCAGATGTCGTCACCGCCGAAGTCGTCGAACCCACCGCTGTCGTAGTTGGCTTCGTGATAGGAGCCCTCGTTGCCATAGCCCTGGTCATGGGCCTGCTTGTCGTAGCCCTGCTCGGCCGCGGACTGGTCGTAACCGCCCTTCTCGCCGCTCCGTTCGCCGGTCCCGCCGTCACCGCCGGTGAAGCTGTCCTGACCGCCGGACTTCTCGGCCGACTGCTGGCCGCCGGACGCGGGGGAGGAGGACGGCGCAGCGGACGCGGTGCGCGAACCCCCCATCATGCTGGAGATGGCATTGGCCGCGAGCATGCCGCCGGCGACGCCGACCGCTGCCGTGGCTGCGGTCGCGAGGAAACCGCCACCGCCACCGCCCTGCTGAGCGGGAGCGGCCTGCTGGCCCCACGGACCTCCCTGGGGCCCGCCCATCGGACCGCCCTGCGGGCCTCCCATCGGCTGGCCGCCCCACGGACCGCGCTGCGGCGGAGCGCCGTAACCGCCCTGCGGGGGAGCGCCATAGCCCTGCGGCGGTGCGCCGTAGCCCTGGGGCGGTCCTCCCTGCGGCTGGCCGAAGCCCGGGGGAGGCGCGGCCATGGCCGGATTGAGCGGCCGCGGCGGCATGGGCGGGGGAGCGGCTGGCTTGGAGCCGAAGATGCTGGAGAGGAAGCCGCCACCCTGCTGCGGTTCGGGCTGGCGCTGCAACTGGTACTGCAGTTGCTCGACCTGACCCTGCAGGGCGCGCATCTGGCCCTGCATGGCCTCATTCTGCTTCGACAGGTCGTTGAGCGCCTGGTCGGAGACATACATCGACTGGAGCAGCGCATAGATCGCGCCGGGCTGCTGGGCGATGCGCTCCTTGATGAAGGCATCGACCGCAGGGTCGCGCTGCTGGCTCTCGGCCGACTTCAGACGGTCGAACAGGCCGGCGATGATATCGCGTTCCTGCTGGTTCATGGGGAAAGATCCTCCGGAAGAACATTCGTGGCGGGTCGCCCCCGCATCGGTTCCTTCTGGCATCGTCTCGTTGCGATCTGATGTCGCGTTCCGGGTCCGAGCCTCAAGGCCACGAAAACATGGGATACGCCGCAGCGTTACGCCAGAGGGCGGCAGGGGGCGTGGCGCGAAGTCGCAGGGGAAAACGAAAAGGCCGGGGCGAGCCCCGGCCTTTCCGCCATGCCATGGCGATGGCGGATCACTTGTAGGGCAGCTTCGACCACTGCAGGTCGACCGAGAGCGTGGCGACCACGCTGTGGCCGCACCAGTTGGAGCGGCCCGAGCCGGTCAGGACGCCGCGATAGTCGCCGGTGATGTTGAAGCAGTTGGTCGAGGACAGGTTGGTGCCGTGGTAGCGCAGGTCCAGCGTCAGGAAGTCCTTGTAGGTCCACGACACGCCGGCGTTCCAGTAGGCGTAGTCCTGCAGGTTGACGGCGCCGAGCGCGGCGGAGGTGGTGCCGAGCCAGTAGTAGCCGACGGCGCCCGAGATGGCGAAGTCGTTCGGCAGCTTGTACTTGGCGTTCAGTTCGCCGTAGGTGCCCGAGGCCCCCGTGCCGAGCCAGTTCGGCGCGTAGTAGATCGCAGCGCCGGCGTTGAACTGCGGCGTGAAGTCGTACCCGACCTTGCCGTAGACCTCGACGAAGTTGCTGCGGGCCGGGGCCCAGACACCGTTGAGGGCGGGCGCCGGCAGGCCAGCCGTGATGAACTGCGTCTCGTTCGGATAGAGATAGTACATGACGCCGAGATCGAAGGTCGCATCGCCCACCACCGGACGGATGCCGGCGTAGAGATCGACCTCGCCGACCGGACGGTTCGGCAGCTTGGTGGTCCAGAAGGCCGCACCGCCATAGAGCCAGCCATAGCGCGCCTCGCCATAGACGTTGACCGCCGGGCCACGGGCCGACTGCGAGATGCCGCGGAAATTGTAGTCCGACATCAGCTTGCCGCCGAAGGCGAAGTCGAAGGCCCAGGGCGCCGGAGCCGCAATGGGGGCCGGGGCAGCAACGTCAGCCGCGAAAGCCGGGGCTCCGAGCGTTGCGGCCAGAAGGCCCGTCAGGATGGTCTTGCGAAGCATCTGCGTCTCCTGCCTGGGTGGGGCCACCCTGCCGGGCCCCAAATCACCACATGTTCGTCACCATGACGTCACGCGGCAGGTGGGCTGGACAAGGCAAAAAACCGGGCAAGAGCCGGCAAATTGCCCAAAGAAAATGCAAACAATCCCAATGAAAAACCCCTGTTGCGCTGCTGCAACAGGGGTTTCGTTAACCTTTCAGACCTTCGTCGTAGTCCGGATGGTCAGGTCAGCATGCGATAGGCCGGCAGCGTGAGGAACTCTTCGAACTCCGCAGCCAGCGACAGCTTGCGGAAGAGACCGATGGCCTCGGCGAATCGCCCCTTCTCGAAGGCCTCCGCGCCGACCTCGCCCTTCACGACATCCATCTCCTCGGCGAGGGCCTTGTCGAAGAAGGCCGGCGTGCAGGTGATGCCGCCCTCGAGCGCGACGCCATAGGTGGTCCACTGCCAGATCTGGGCGCGGGAGATCTCGGCCGTCGCCGCGTCCTCCATCAGGTTGTAGATCGGCACCGCGCCGCGGCCGCGCAGCCAGGCCTCGATGTACTGCACGCCGACGCGGATGTTCTCGCGATAGCCGGCCTCGGTCTTCGCGCCCTCGTGGATCTGCAGGAGGTCCTTCTGGCCGACGGCGACGTCGTCGCGCTGGCGCGACACCTGGTTCGGCGTCGGCATCAGCCGGTCGAAGGCCTCCATCGCCACCGGGACGAGGTCCGGATGTGCCACCCATGTGCCGTCGTGGCCGATGGTGGCCTCGCGCTCCTTGTCGGCCTTGACCTTGGCGAAGGCCGCGGCGTTGGCCTCCGGATTGTTCTTGATCGGGATCTGCGCCGCCATGCCGCCCATCGCGAAGGCCCCGCGCTTGTGGCAGGTTTTCACCAGAAGCTCGGCATAGGCCTTCAGGAAGGCCTTGCTCATGACCACCTGGCTGCGGTCGGGCAGCACATAGGCCTGGTTGCGGGCGAGCTTCTTGATGAAGGAGAAGATGTAGTCCCAGCGGCCGGCGTTGAGGCCCGCCATATGGTCCTTCAGCTCGAACAGGATCTCGTCCATCTCGAAGGCCGCAGGCAAGGTCTCGATGAGGACGGTCGCCTTGATCGTGCCCTTGGGAATGCCGAGCCTGTCCTGTGCATGGACGAAGACGTCGTTCCACAGGCGCGCCTCGAGGTGGCTCTCCATCTTCGGCAGGTAGAAGTAGGGGCCCGAGCCCTGGGCGAGCGCCGCCTTGGCGTTGTGGAAGACATAGAGGCCGAAATCGAACAGCGAGCCCGACATGTCCTCGCCGTCGACCTGCACGTGCACTTCCGGCAGGTGCCAGCCGCGCGGCCGCGGAATGATGACCGCGACCTTGTCCTTCATCGCATAGGACTTGCCGGAGTTCGGATCGATGAAGGAAAGCGTGCCGGCCCAGCGATCCCTGAGGTTGATCTGGCCCTCGATCTGGTTGGACCAGGTCGGCGAATTGGCGTCCTCGAAATCGGCCATGAAGCACTTGGCGCCGCAGTTCAGCGCGTTGATGACCATCTTGCGGTCGACCGGGCCGGTGATCTCGACACGGCGGTCCTGGAGGTCGCCGGGAATCGGCGCCACGGTCCAGGCGCCATCACGGATGTGCTTCGTCTCGGGGAGGAAGTCCGGCAGGACGCCGGCGTCGAACTGCTTCTGCCGCTCGGTACGGACCTTCAGCAGGCGCTTGCGCGTCTCGTTGAACGTGCGCTGGAGGTCGACGACGAAGGCGACAGCCTCCGGCGTCAGGATCTCCTCATAGCGCGGGCCCATGGCCCCCTTGATCTCGACACCCGGCATCGGGGTCCGGCTGGCTGCGGTCATGGCGGTCTCCTCGCGGTGACGGGCTTGGCGCCCGTACGATAGAAGGAGATTAGCGCCAATCAGCTTTTGTCGGAATGGACGTCAATGATGAGGACTTGTGCTCGGTTGGCAAAAATCCCTGCTATGCCGCCGCCCTCACATCCTTGCTCTCCATCTCATCATCGATGCGGCGGGCGGGGCCAGCATAGCTGGGGTCCTTGCGCTGCCGTCGATCCAGCGGCCCCCGCCTGAGCGCGAGGAGGAAGCTGCGCACGTGGTCGGCGAGGCTGGTGGCCTGCACCGACAGTTCACCGGACGACACCCTGGTCATTCCCGCCAGTTGCTCGGTCTCCCGGGCGTTGCCCGTCACGCCGTGAACATTGACGGTGATGTCGCGAATGCCGGCAAAAGCCTGTTCGACGTTGGCGGCGATCTCCTCCGTGGCGTGCGCCTGGGCCGCCACGGCATCGGCGACATGGACGGTGATGGTGTCGATTTCGGCGATGATGCCGCCGACCTCCGAGATCGCCTCGACCGCGGCACGCGTCGAGCCCTGGACCTCGGCGATGTGGGCGCTGATCTGGCGCGTCGCCTCCGCGGTCTGGCCGGCGAGCGACTTCACCTCGGCGGCGACGACCGCAAAGCCGCGTCCGGCAGTCCCGGCTCGCGCGGCTTCGATCGTGGCGTTGAGGGCGAGAAGGTTCGTCTGCTCGGCGATGGCGTTGATGAGGTTTGCCACCTCGCCGATCCTCTCACTGGCAGTGGTCAGCGAGTTGATCGTCCGGCTTGCTTCCGACGCCCTTTCGACAGCCCTTCGGGAGATGCCTGCCGACCGCTCCACCTGGTCACCGACTTCCCGTGCCGAGGCCGTCAGTTCGGTTGTCGCCGCAGCGACAGTTTCCATGTTGCTGGTGGCCTGCTCGGCCGCGGCGGCAACGGTGGTGGCGCGATGGAGGGTGGCACTGGCGCCTTCGCCCAGCGTGTCGGCGGTGGCTCCCATGCCGCTGGATGCCTGCGAGAGGCCCTCGACCAGGGACCGGATCGAGGTCTCGAACCGGCCGGTCTCGGCATTGAAGGCACCGATGCGCTCGCTGATCGCCAGCATCGCGCCGTTGATGGTGCGTGCCGCCGCCAGCAGCGCGCCGTGGAGCCCCTCCTCCCGGATATGGCGGAAATAGCGGTTGCCGCGCACCGCCGCCATCGCGGCCGCCGACTCCCGCACATAGGCGTCACAGCGGTCGATCATGTCGTTGATGCCGTGCAGGGCCGCGCCGAGTTCGCCGCCTTCGCGGATGTGGAGAACGCGCCGCTCGAAATCACCGTCCGCCACCGCCGCCGTGACGACGCGGACATGGTGAATGGTGCGCGCCAGCCGCAGCGTCTGGGCGAGGCACGCCATCGCGGAGGCCAGAGCCAGGGCACCCAGACCGAGCGTCGTGGAGTGCGAGTCGACCAGGGCGGCGCCCGCCGACCCCGCAATCGCGGCGATGGTGACGCCAGTGCACAGCATGAGCTTAGAGAGCGAGGACAATTTCATCATAGGTCTTGCGTTGGGCTGTAACGAACTCGGAGAGGTGGCGGGAGCTTGCCTCGAGGCCTTCCCTTGCATTGCGATGCGAGGCCTCGATACGACTCAGGGTGTCGTAGAGTGGCTCGATAGCTCCCACAGCGGAGCGCCGCGGAACCCGGCGGTTCGAATGAAAGCCCGCGATGTTTCCCGCGGTGTCGAAGGACGGCGTCACATGCGCGAAGACCCAGTAGTGGTCGCCGCTGCGAGTCATGTTCTTGACATAAGCGAAAATCTCATCGCCTCCGAGGATACGGTCCCAGAGAAGCTTGAACACGGCTCTTGGCATGTCCGGGTGCCGGATAATGCTGTGGGGCTGACCGTCGACTTCACGCTCATCGAAGCCCGAGACCGAATAGAATGTTCGGTTAGCGTAGCAGATTCGCCCTTTTAGATCAGTCTTCGAGACAATGATGTTGCCATTGTCGAACGAGACTTCACGGCCTGTCGGGTGGATTGTGTTTTTCATTCAGGCTGCCCCGCAGAATGCTGAACTGGCGTGCGGGGGAGCGAGAGTTTCTATCGCACAGAAACTTTTATGAACGGTTACGTTCGGTAAAATTGCTCATTGTTTCTATGATTGCCGCTGCGGCAGCCCGTTCAGGGCGACACCTCGCGGCGGCTGGATTTCGTGCCTGCAGCCGTCTATGGGCTGTCCGCCCGCCACCACGACTGAAACATGGCCCACATCACCGCGATCGAGACCTATTCCTTCGTGCCCGACGACCTGAAGGTCGGGGAACGGCGGCCCGGAATCTCCGCCTTCGTAAGGACGAAGAACGGGGCGGATTTCCTCGCGCCGACCATCCGCAGCCATGCGCCCTATGTCGACGAGATTGTCGCGGTCTACAATCAGTGCACGGACGGCACGGAGGCGGTGCTGGCCGGGCTTCAGGACGAACTCGGTCCCGACAAGCTCAAGCTCTTCCACTATCTGCCGCGCGTGCACCCACCGGGTTCCAGGGAACACGCCGCCGAGCCTGCCGATTCACCTCACAGCGTGGTGAACTACTCGAACTTCGCCCTGTCGCGCACCACGCGCAGTATCGTGGTCAAGCTTGACGACGACCACATCGCCTTCGAGCGGGGGCTGACGCCCATGGTCGAGGCGCTGAGGCGCGACGGTCTCGCTCCTGGGCGGATGAACTGCTTTTCAGGACTGAATCTGGTGCGCGACGAGGACGGCGCCGTCGGCATCCACGCCGGCACGCCCTTCTCCGGCAATGGCGACATCGGCTTCTTCGCCATGACGCCCGACGCCTATTTCGTCCACGACCGGCGCTTCGAGGACTTTCGCAAGTATCATTTCCGCCGCGTCTTCGTCGGCTTCGCCTACTGGCACATGAAGTATCTGAAGACCGGCCTCGGCTTCGCCAACTACGAGATCGAGAGTGGCCGCAACCGCCGCTTCGAGAAGAAGGAACGCGCCTTCCACCGCAGTCGCGAGGTGGTCACGGTCTCTGAGCTTCGTGCGTCGATGCCGCGGCTGAGGGCGAGCCTCATGCGCCATGTCCCCTTCGACAAATGGGCGCTGATCGGCAACCGCGCCCTGGCCATGGCGGCCGGCGCGGTGACCGGGGACGATCTCGCTGCCGTCCTGCAACGCCACGGTCTCGGCGCCATGGTCGAGGCGGAAACCGGCGCCTCCGCCGCCTGATGAACAGCGGCGCGCCCGCGTGCGGGGCCGCCGGCGCGCAAGCGGGGACCCAGCCGCCGACCCCGCCGTAGACGCTGCAGCCTCTGCGGGAGCCGCTGATGCCGAACACCGTCCTCTACGCTTTTCCTGCTCGCCCTCATCTTCATGGTCCTGTCGGTCCGCGTCATCGGCCTGCGACGCGTCGTCCGCATCGGCCTCGGCGATGGTGGAGATACCGCCTTGCTGCGCCGCGTCCCTGTCCACGCGGACTTCGCCGAATATGTGCCGCCGCGTCTCATCCTCATCGGACTGGCCGAGAGCCTTCGGGCGCCGGCGCCCCGGCGCCACGGGCTCGGAGGTCTTCTCCTCGCTGCGCGCCTCAGTCACGCCTGCGGAGTGTCCCGGCAGCCGGAAACCTTCGCCTGGCGGGTTGCGGGCGTCGCAGGCACCATCACCGTTCTGGGTCTGGCCGCGGGTCTCTGCCTCTACTCCGCGGCGTGAAGCGGCACCGCGACCGGCTCCAGGGACAGACCGCGGCCTGACAGCGCCTCCGGAACCGGCCCGCCGCTCGCCCAGTCGAGCAGTTCGACCGTGTGGACGATGGGCACCGCCCGTTCGCGCTCCTCGTAGCCCTTGGCGATCTGGGTGATGCAGCCGATATTGCCGGCCGCGATGATGTCCGGCCGCGTCTTGTCGAGATTGCCGATCTTGCGATCGCGCAGGCGCTCCGCGATCTCCGGTTGCATGATGTTGTAGACGCCGGCCGAACCGCAGCACAGGTGCCCTTCGGGCGGCTCCTTCACGGTGAAGCCGGCCGCCTTCAAGAGGGTCTTCGGCGAGTCCTTGATCTGCTGGCCGTGCTGCATCGAACAGGCGGAGTGGTAGGTGACGACGAGGCCGTTCGGCACCGCCTCGGGCAGGCCGAGCGTTGCCAGATACTCGGTCACGTCCTTCGCGATCGCCGACACCCGTGCCGCTTTCTCCGCATAGGCCGGATCGTCGCGGAACATGAAGCCGTAGTCCTTGATCGTCGTGCCGCAGCCGGACGCGGTGATCACGATGGCGTCGAGGCCCGGCCCGTCCATCTCGGCGATCCAGGCGTCGATGGTCCGCTTCGCCTGCGCGTGGCTCTGGTCCTCGCGGCCCATGTGGTGGACGAGCGCGCCGCAGCAGCCCTCGCCCTTGGCAAAGGCGACCTCCACCCCGAGGCGGGTTAGGAGCCGCACCGTCGCCTCGTTGATGGAGGGCTGCAGCACCGGCTGGGCGCAGCCCTGCAGCAGCACGATGCGACCACGCCGGGTCCCCTCCGACGGGTGGACGCCGCCGCGGTCGAGATACGAGCGGGCGGGCAGCCGGTCGGGCGAAAGTCCGATCATCGCCCGCGTGCGCCTGAGGATGCCGACCCTTGCGGTGATCGGCCCGGCCGCCTTGCGCGACACGGCGACCGCCGCCCGTCCCTTCCAGCGCAGCACCGAGACGACCGACAGTGCCTTCTTGGCCAGGAAGCCGCCGGCCAGCGCCAGGCGGAAGCGGTTCGGATAGGGCAGGATATTGGCGAGGACCGCCCGCATCAGCCGATCCTGCCACGGACGCTCATAGGTCTTCTCGATATGGGCTCGGGCATGGTCGACGAGGTGCATGTAGTGCACGCCCGACGGGCAGGTGGTCATGCAGGAGAGGCAGGAGAGGCAGCGGTCGACATGCTTGACCACCTCCGGCGTCGCCGGCTTCCCCGTCTCGAACATCTCCTTCATCAGGTAGATCCGCCCGCGGGGGCTATCGAGCTCGTCGCCGAGCAGCTGGTAGGTCGGGCAGGTGGCCGTGCAGAACCCGCAATGGACGCAGGTCCTGAGGATCTTCTCCGACGCCGCCATGGCGGGATCGGCGAGCTGGGCAGGGGTGAAGTTCGTCTGCATAAACTAACGCGACCTCGCCGTCTGTTCGGTAACGAACTTCAAAACATCTACACCGGAGTCAAAAACTCCTTGGGCTCCTGCCTCCAACAAGGTGGCCTTGTTCTGCATCCCCCGGTGCCCAGCAAAGATTGCAATGGGGGTCTTAATTCCCATCTGTCGAGCTGATTTGATTAGATCTAGCCCTGCGAACTTGTTGTCTGTTCCCTTCTCAATTCGACCGAGATCAGATATTATGACAGAATATTCTTGTTTCTTCAATAGATCGATCGCATTTTCTGTCGAAATAACAGTAGTTACATCAATGCCATCGGAAATAAATCTATCGATCAAAAAGGCATTATTTGATGGGAAGTCATCAACCCAAAGAATTCGAACGTTGGAATCATTATCATCTGGGGGTGCGAATTCAAGAAAATTGTTCTCAAGGCGGGCCTCCAGCGAAGCTATACGCGACTGGAGTTCAGATACTTGCTTTCCAATTTCTGGAATAGCGGCCGATGCCTTCAGTTTAAAGCTTCCAACCTCGACGTTGACGTCACCCTTATTAAATATTCCATCGAGAATCTGGCCCAAACGCGCGCCGATAGGGCTCCAGCTCTTCCGGAAATAGAATAGGAGAAATGCTAGCAACGACGGCCAGACTAGTGCAGACAAGAAATTCCAGAAGGCTGCCTGTTCGACCAATTTTTGCATCACACCCCCCCGTACATGCGGCCGGGATTCAGCACACCCGCCGGATCGAAGCTCGACTTCATCTTGCGCTGAATCGCCATGAGCGGGCCGGCCGGCGGCGAGAACACGTCGACAACGCCCCGCACCGCCTCCGGCGCACGGACGAGCGTCGCATGGAGCAGGCGACGGATGTGCGGCTCGTCGTCCACGATCAGAACCTTGCTAGGCAGGCTCATTGCAAGCTTGGTCTCC
>CAZPMD010000087.1:0-19375 GCA_964587395.1 uncultured Hyphomicrobiales bacterium | reverse complement strand
TCGCCTACCGCATCCTCGAATCCGGCTACCAGCTCAAGATCCCGCGCATGTTCGCCGCCCTGATCATGATCTCCATGTCGGGCATCGCCATCTTCCTGACGATCAGCTGGGTGTCACACCTGCTGCTGCGCCGCTGGCACGAAAGCGCACTGAAGCGGGAGAACTGAGCTACAGCCCCGCCATCGCCGCCTTCACCTTGGCGATGAAACCGGCGCGCTTGTCCGCGCTTGCGACGTTGAGGTGGTACAGGCCGAGGTAGCGGCGGCGCGCCTTCCAGCCGGTGAACCACCACAGGTAGCGCATGACGATCTTGCGCGGCGGATCGCCCATGTAGACCGCGTACCAGAACGGCCGGCCGTAGGTGACGATGCCGGTGATCGAGCGGATATGGCCGAGCAGGGGCTTCACCGCTGCGGGGTCGGAGATGTCGAAGCCGACCCCCGGCATGAACATGCGGTCGAAGAAGCCCTTCAACATGGCCGGCGGCCCGAAGCTCCAGGTCGGGAACTGCACCACCAGCGCTTCCGCTGCCCGCAGCCGTGCGATGAAGGGCTCGAGCCCCTGCTGGTTGCGGCTCTCGTCGTGATAGCGGCGCCGGCCGTCCTCCGAGAGCACGGGGTCGAAGCCCTCGGCATAGAGATCGAGCAGGTCCACCTCGTGGCCGGCCGCCTTGAGGGCGGCCAGCGCCTCCGCGCGGATGGCCGCATGGAAGCTCTCGGGGAGAGGATGGCAGTAGAGGTAGAGAACGCGCATGAAGTGGGCCTGCTGATGGAGGGTTGCCTGCGACGGGCAAATCCCGTGCCCGGGCCTACCTGACGGGGACGTAGCTCTCCATCTTGCCGGGGTTGAGCAGGCCCATGGGGTCCACATCCGCCTTGAAGCCGAGCTGGTCCGCCTCCGCCCGCTTGTGGCGCGAGCCGCCCTCCAGCCCGAAGACGTGGGGATTGGCGACCATCACGCCGTTGTCCTCGTGCAGGCGGATGATCTCGAAGAGACGTTCCGGGGTCGAGTAGCGGACGACCGGCAGGGCCGAGCATGTCAGCTTTCCGCCGAAGCGGATGAATTCGAGATGCGGCAGCACCTCTCCCTCGAACAGCGCCGCCATCCGGTGGACGCTCTCGTCCAGCCGGTCATGGGGATAGAGCAGTTGCAGGTAGGTGACGGAGCGGTCGGTCTTCAGCCACTGCAGCGTCGTATGGTTCCACGCATATTCGTAGAGAGGCGTCTCGGTCGGGCCCTCCCGCGAGGGCTCGCGATAGGTGATGGTGCCGCGCCCGCCGAGGATCGCCTCGAAGCTCTCCACGAAGGGTTCGGCGATCATGCAGATGAGGATGGCCTTGCCCTCGGGACAGGCGTCCTTCAGGGCTGAGAAATGGCCCGGAATGGGCCAGGCGATGGGAGTGACGAGCTTCTTCACCACGCCGTCGGCATGGGCGATCGCCTTGCCGGCGTCGAAGGCCTCGCTGAAGGTATCGAAGGCGACGATGACGTCGATCCAGGGCCAGGCGGGGGCCGTTGGCATTTCGAGTTCGGTGATGATGCCGGTGGTGCCGTAGGCCCGGTTCACCTTCTGCGCCGCGTCCTGCCTGAGCTCGAGGATGCGCGGCTCCTCCTCGACGGTGACGATGCGCGCGGCGAGGATGTTGCCGGGCTCGCGCAGGCCGCCATAGGCGACGGAGCCGACGCCGCCCGAGCCGCCCGCCACGAAGCCGCCGATGGTCGCCGTGCGCTTGGTGGAGGGGTGCATGCGCAGCTCGAATCCGCTTGGCCGCGTCTCCTGGTCGAGCGCCAGGATGTTGGTGCCGGCCTTCACCCTGACGCTGCCCGGCTTTTGCCAGACGACACCGGTGATGTCGGTCATGTCGAGGAGGACGCCGCCGGCGAGCGGCATGGCCTGTCCGTAGTTGCCCGTGCCGCCGGCGCGGACGGTGAGCGGAATCCTCAGCTTCGCGCAGGCCGCGGCCGTCCTGACCACGTCGGCCTCGTCGCGCGGCCTGACGATGATGTCGGCGGAGACGCTCTTCAACTCTTCGGCGAGGATCGGCGAGTACCAGAAGAAGTCGCGGGAGCGGCGGCGGACGATCACCGGTTCGCGCTCGGTCGGGATGCCGCCAATCAGGCCTTCAAGGGCCTCGATATCGATCGGACTGCGGCGGAGGGACGGCTGGTGGGTCATGGGGCGGCGAACCTTTCGGCGCCATCATCGTGACCTCGGCGCGGGGGCGCAAGCTCGCCCGCGATCGCCTGCTGTTCCGGCTGCCATGCACAGGGACCATTCGTGATTAAAGGATTCCCAACGTTTTCACGACAAGTTGCTGTTGAACAGAAACCCGGAGACGTTCCGTGAAGATCAAGACGAGGCTCTTTTCGATCGTCGGTGGCCTGACGGCGGCATCGCTGATTGTCGGGGCCGTGGCTGCCTACGGCTTCCAGCGCTATCAGACGGCGATCGAGGAGAATCAGCGCAACGCCCGCGTGACGCAGCTCGCCGAGCAGGCGAATGGCCTGATCTATGCGGTCGTGATGGAATCGCGCGGCATCTACATGTCGGCGCAGAAGCCCGCGCTGGAGCGCTTCGCCGCCAATCAGGACAAGGAACTCGCCAAGCTTCGCGCCGTCGTCACCGAATGGGCTGGTCTTGCGCGCCCCGAGGACGCCGCTGTCCGGGACCGCCTGCTGGAGCAGGCCGAGGCCTTCATCAAGCTGCGCAACGAACTGGCCCAGGCCGGCCGTGCGCAGGGCAACGAGGCGGCTCGCGTCATCGGCGACAACGACGCCAACCGCACCACCCGCCAGAAACTGAATGCCGAGATGTCGGCCTTTGCGGCCGCCAATGCACGTCGTGTCGAGGCGCTGGCGACCCGCATCGAGGAGATGAAGAGCAGTCTGACCTGGCTGATCGGCGCGACGGTGGGCCTGGCGCTGCTCGCCGGCCTGATGGCCTTCTGGACCATCCTGTCGGGTGTGACCCGTCCGCTCGGCCGCCTCACCGGCGCCGTTGACGCCGTGGCCGAAGGGCGGACCGACGTCGACGTCAGCGATACCGAGCGGAAGGACGAGATCGGCGGTCTGGCGCGCTCGGTGCTCGTGTTCCGCGACAATGTCCGCGAGGTCGAACGCCTGAAGGCGACCGAGGCCGAGCGCGAGGCGCAGATGCGCGAGCAGCGCAGCCGCGAGATGGCGGCTCTGGCCGACGAATTCTCCGGCACCGTTCAGGCGGTGGTCGCGACCGTCACCAAATCCGCCGACGCCATCGTCGGCAACGCATCGCGGGTCGGCGATGTCGCCCGCAACGTCACAGACCTCGGCCAGACCGTGGCCGCGACATCGGCCAGCGCGACGCACAGCGTCGAGAGCGCCGCCACCTCGGCACAGGAACTGGCCTCGTCGATCGGCGAGATCTCCAGCCGCACCGCCCAGGCCCAGCAGATCGCCGCATCGGCCGTGGACCAGGCGACGCGGACCGGCGAGATCGTCGGCACCCTCGTGACCTCGACGCAGAAGATCGGCGACGTCGTCAACCTGATCAATGCCATTGCGGCGCAGACCAACCTGCTGGCCCTCAACGCGACGATCGAGGCGGCGCGCGCCGGAGAGGCCGGCAAGGGCTTCGCGGTCGTGGCCACCGAGGTGAAGAGCCTTGCCGCCCAGACGTCGAAGGCCACCGAGGAGATCGCCAGCCAGATCGGCGCGGTCCAGTCCGTGACCAGCGATGCGGTGACGGCCATCGAGGCCATCAACAAGACCATCGGCGAGATCAACTCGGTGTCGTTCTCCATCATGGCGGCGGTCGAGGAGCAGTCGGCCGTCACCAACGGCATCGCCGGCTCCGTGGCGGATGCGGCGAAGGGCACGCGAACAGTCGAGAACGACATCGACCGGGTGACGCGTGCTGCCACCGAAACCGACCAGGCAGCGGCCGCGATGACCCAGGCGGCCCGCGAACTGCAGGACGGCTCGGCGAAGCTGGACGGGGCGGTGACCGCCTTCCTCGGCCGCATCCGCGCGGCCTGACCAGCGTCCCGCAGCCTGCTGCGGCGCCCGCCGACAAAAAAAGCCCGGCCGCGAGGCCGGGCATTTCGATTCAGGGCATGCTGGTGTCGGTCAGGCGACCGCCAGCTTGCGGAACTTGTTCGAACGCTTCGGGTGCCACCACTTGCCGGCGATGACCGTCCCCTCGGAGACGATCTTCCGGTCGCCGATGAGATGCTCCCCCACCACGTCGACATAGTCGAACTTGCCCTCCTTGATGGAGAGAATGGTGGCATCGCCCGCCGACCCCGGCTTCAGGCTGCCGAGCTCGGGGCGCTTCAGCGCCATGGCGGCATTGACGGTCGAGGCGGCGATGACGCGGTCGAGCGGCATGCCCATGCAGAGGAACTTCGACAGGGTGGTCACCTGGTCGAAGGCCGGGCCCTCGATGCACAGCGTGTGGACGTCGGAGGAGATGACGTCCGGCTCGAAGCCTCCGGCCAGCATGGCGCGGGTGGTCTTGAACGAGAACGAACCCTTGCCGTGGCCGATGTCGAAGATGACGCCCTTCTTGCGGGCGGCGATGACCTCCGGCTTCACGGCGCCCTGGGCCGTGCAGGGGGCGTTGGGGAAGGGGCGGAAGCAGTGGGTCAGGACGTCACCCGGGCGCAGGCGGCCGATGACATGCTCGTAGGAGGGCGGCGGGTGGTCGATATGGGCCATCAGCGGCATGCCGACCTCGTTCGCCACCTGCAGGGCCATGTCGAGCGCCGCCTCGCCGTTGGCGCCGGAGGAATTGCGGCCGACGCGCACCTTGATGCCGACGATGAGGTCGCGGTTCTCGTCGGCGACCTTCGCGCAGTCGGCCGGGTTGAGGTGGTCGAGTTCGCGGCTCTCGCCGACCATCACCCGCTTGTCGAAGCCGTAGATGCCGGCATGGCTGACATGGAGATAGGCGAGGATGCGGACCTGGCTCGGCTCGATGACGTGCTTGCGGAAGCCCTTCCAGTTGCCGGGGCCCGCCGAGCCGGTGTCGATGGCCGTGGTGACGCCGGAGGTTCGGCAGAACTCCTCGGCGTCGATGCCGAGCGAGGTGCCGCCCCAGTAGACGTGGGTGTGCAGGTCGATGAGGCCCGGCGTGACGATATAGCCGGAGACGTCCCGGATTTCGGTCTTGGGGCCGGGCTTCAGGTCCTTGCCGACGGCTGCGACCTTGCCGCCGGTGAAGGCGACGTCACGCACCCCGTCGATCTTCTGCGAGGGGTCGATGACGCGCCCGCCGCGCAGGATCAGGTCGTAGGTCATTCTGAAGGCTCCGCTTGCTGGAATGTCCGGACCGGTGCATTGCTCGGTCCCGTGCCGCGCGCACATTGCGCGCGAGAATGCGGCTTGCCAACAGCCGTGACATGACCTTTGCGGAGACCTCCCATGCCGGCCCGTTATTGGGGTGACCTGAAGACCACCGACTTCGACCGGCTCGACCCGGCGACGACTGTCGCGGTGCTGCCGCTGGCGGCCATTGAGCAGCACGGGCCGCATCTTCCCGTTTCGACGGACACCTCCATCATGCAGGGCATGATCGACACGGCCTTTCCCCTCGTCGGACCGAACGTGACGGCGCTGTTCCTGCCGATCGAGGCGGTCGCCAAGTCGAACGAGCACCTCCACTCGAAGGGGACGCTGACGCTGTCGGCCGAGACGGTGCTGAGAGGCTGGATCGAGATCGGCGAGAGCGTGAAGCGCGCGGGCATCGACAAGCTCGTGCTGCTGACCTCGCATGGCGGCAATCTCGATCCGATGCGCGTGGTGGCGCGCGAGTTGCGCATCCGCTTCGGCCAGCTCGCCGTGGTGACCAGCTGGACCGCCTTCGGCCGGCCGCCCGGCCTCTACGGCGACCTCGACATCAAGCACGGAATCCACGGCGGCGACGTGGAGACCTCGTTGATGCTGCACTTCCGCCCCGAACTGGTGGACATGGCGGAGGCGAGGCTCTTCGAGCCGGTCATGGTGTCGATGGAGAAGGAGTTCACCTATCTCAGGCCGACGCTGAACCATGCCTTCGGATGGATGGCGCAGGACATCCATCCGCACGGCGCGGCGGGCGATGCCTCGCTGGCGACGGCGGAGAAGGGCCGGGCGACGGCAGCCTTCCAGGCAGGCGAGTTCGTCAAGCTGCTGGATGACATGGCCGGCTTCGACATCGGGCGGCTCTATCGTCCGGGCTGACCCTACTCGACGAGGTCGTCGGCGTCGGGCCGGCGCAGGTCGAAAGCGAAGACCCGTGTCACAGCTTCGGGGCTATGCCCCTCCAGGCTGAAGCAACGCCAATGGACATCGCGGACCTGACCGTGGCGGAACGTCAGCACGCTGTGTCCATGAAGGCTCTCGGCCGATACGAGCGCCCCCCTGACGATGCTGACCAGCTTGGGCGAGATCGTGTCGGCGAGATCGAAGACGCTGTGCCGCAGGATGAACCGGCGGTCGTTGAGCTGGCTGAACTTCAGGAATGCCGGATTGCAATTGAGGATGGTGCCGTCGCGCCCGAGGATCAGCGTGCAGCTCGGCGAATAGGTGAGGAAGGCATCGAGATTGGCCACGAGATGGCCGATCCGATCATCCCGGCGATGGTCTTTCTCGGCATCCCGGTAGAGCCCGGCGATGATCGGGCGGCCGCTCACCCAGCGCAGGACGCAGACGGATTCGATCTGGCTGTTGGAGTGGTTCCGGTCGTCGAAGCAGAAGACGTCCGGGCCAGCGGCGCCGTTGTCGATGGCTTCCTTGATATGGGCGCGGAACTTGGCCGTGTCGGAGTCGCCGGCCTGGCCGAGCAGGGCGGTGAGGGTGGCGTTGATGGCGACGTTGCGGCCGTTCGAATCCACCGATTCCCATCGGACACGCTCGCTCTTGAGGTCGATGGACCATGCGTGGATGCCGAGGCGTGCCAGAAGCTCGCTGTGCCTGGAGATCGGCGCACTCTCTGCCGGCGCCAGCGGCGGCGCTGCTGCAATGTCGCCGTGGTCGACCAGTTCAGGTGTGAGAACGAGGGACATGATGCTGCCCTTTCTTTCACCCGAATCTAGCCAGGATCCATAAAACAATCGAGAAAGAACAGGGAGAACAGAGGCTTAATCGGTCATCATAATCAGCCGTGGACGCCCGTGCTCCCGGCGGCCGGCGCAGTCAGCCGCGTGAAGGACGGCACCTGTCCAGTGTCAGGCACCGACCGGCTTGACGTCGACCGCAACGGCGATGTCGTGGTCGCCGGAGGCGATGACGACACCGCCATTCGGCGCCACGTCGACGAAGTCGCGTCCGATCGCCAGCACAATGTGGTCCTCGTCGACGATGAGCCCGTTGGTCGGGTCGAAGCCCCACCAGCCAAGAGCCTCGCCGCACCACACCGACACCCAGGCGTGGGTTGCATCGGCGCCCTCGAGACGCTCCTCGCCGGCCGGCGGGATGGTGCGCAGGAAACCGGAGACATAGGCCGCGGGCAGGCCGAGGCCGCGCAGGCCGGAGATCATGATGTGGGTGAAGTCCTGGCAGACCCCCTTGCGCATGGCGAAGGCCTTGGCGGCAGGCGTGGAGGTGTCGGTTTCGCCGGGGGCATAGGTGAAATCCGCCTGGATGCGGCGGGCAAGGTCGAGCGCCGCCTCGATGATCGGCCGGCCCGGCGGAAAGGAGGCGCTGGCATAGGCGCGGATGGCCGGATCGCGTGGGACATAGGTCGAGGGAAAGAGGGCGTGCACCGGCGAGTGGGGCGACATGTCGGCGCTGGCGAAGGCGGTCTCGCGGACCCGTTCCCATGGCGGGTCCATGCCGGGCAGCGGGCGGATGCGGCCGGCAACCGTGATCCGGGCGCTCATCTCGATCCGGAGCTCGCGATGGGGCCGGTCGAGATCGAGGAAGATGCGATGGTTGCCGAAGAAGTCGATGTCGTCGCGGCGGCCCGAGGGCTCGGGCGAAATGGTGAGGCGGCAGGATTCGACGCTCTGGCCGGGGCGGGCGACCGGCACGATGCGCAGAACGTGCTGGGCGAAAACCACGGGCCGGGCGTAGCGGTAATCGGTCACCTGGCGGACGTCGTAGATCATCAGAACAGGTCGCTTGCGGCTGCGCCGACGGGCCGCGCGCCGTCGCGATGCGTGAAGTAGCGCTCCGAGATCTCGTCGGACACCGCCGAGAGCCGCTGCTCGATCGCCAGGATGTGGCGCGCATCGAGTGTGTGCGCGTCCGCCGTCTGCAGGTCGACACGCGCGCGCGCGATCAGCTTCTCCGGCACGTTGAGGCGGCCGTCGGCGACATGGTCCGGCAGGTGGGCGAGATGGTCGGCGATGCGCTCGACCTGGAAGGCGACGGAGCGCGGATTGTTCGGGTCGAGGATGACGAGGTCGAGCACAGGGGCGCGCGCGGCCACCATGACGTAGCGGCGGCGGTAGGTGATCTGGCTGTCGGCGAGGCCGAGCAGCAGGTCGAAGCCGGCCGTCCCGGCCTTCGCATCGGCGAAGGTGCGGGCGAAGCGGCAGACGGCGAGCGCCCGCTCGATCCGCTTGCCGATCTTCATGAAGCGCCAGCCGATCAGCTGGTTCATGTTCTCCTGGGTCAGGCCGGAGAAGACGGCGGCGAGCCTGAGGCCCGTCTCGATGCGGTCGAAGGCGCCGATCTCCGGCTTGTTGCCCCGGTCCGCGAGATGGACCATGTCGTTGATCGTCTTCCAGGCGTCCGGCGAGAAGCGGTCGCGGATGACCGAGGCGGCATTGAGCGCCGAGCGCGACAGCGACAGCAGGCCGCCGGCCGATGGACCGTGCAGGGCGACGCCGGCAATGGCCTGCGGGTCGCCGATGGTACGCTCCTTGGGCAGCGCCTCCCAGGCGATCAGCAGCTCCACGAGCCTCTTGACGACATCGGCACCCATGGCCTCGCCGCTGCCGACCTGGTCGCCGAGCGCCCGCAGCAGGCGCAGTGTCTGTTCGGCGCGCTCCATGTAGCGGGCGAGCCAGAACAGGTTGTCGGCCGCCCGGCTCGGCAGCGACGCCGTCGCCCGCCTGAGCTCGATCTTGTCGGGCGTCGGCAGCAACGTCGTCTCCTCGACGGGGCCGTCCGAAAGCACGCAGACATCGGCCGAGCTGCCGTCGCGCTGCATGGTGACGGCGCGGGCGTCGATCCGGTCGCCGATGCGGCAGAGGCCGCCAGGCATTACCTCCCAGCGGTCGCCGACCTTGGCCAGGAACAAGCGCAGGATGAACGGCCGGGGCTCAAGATAGCCGTCGCACCAGACGGGCATGGTCGAGAGCTTGACCACCTCCTGGGCGACGAAATCCGACCCGCGGACGCGGATCTCCTCCGAGAGCCTCAGTCTCTGCTCGGGCGAAAGCTCGGCCGCCAGCACCGGCCCCTCGGGCAGCAGGCCGGGGATCGACTGGCTGAAGGCAGGGGCGATGACGAAGGATTCCAGGTCGGCGATGACCGCCCCGCGCTCGATCGGCTGGCCGCACCACCAGGTGGCGACATGCGGGATGGCGAGATCCCGACCGTTCCTGGCCTGGGCGATGGTCGGCAGGAAGGCGAGGAGCGAGCGGGACTCGACCACCCCGGAGCCCAGGGCGTTGGCCAGCGTCACCTTGCCGGCGCGGATCGCGTGGACGAGGCCGGCGACGCCGAGCCGGGAGCGGGGATTGAGCTCGAGCGGATCGGCGAAATCGGCATCGAGCCGGCGCCAGACCATCTCGAGCTTCTTCAGGCCCGACACGGTGCGCACGTAGAGCGTGTCGTCGCGGACGGTCAGATCGGCGCCCTCGGCGAGCAGGAAGCCGAGATAGCGGGCGAGGAAGGCGTGCTCGAAATAGGTCTCGTTGAGAGGCCCCGGCGTGAGGACCGCGACACGCGAGTCGGTCGCCCCCGCCTGGGCCGAGAATTCGGAGCGGAGGTCCTGGAAGAAGCCGGCGAGCCGCTCGACCGGCAGGGAGCGGTAGATTTCGGGCAGGGCCCGCGCCATGGCGAGGCGGTTCTGCAGGGCATAGCCGGCGCCGGACGGGGCCTGGGCGCGGTCGCCGAGCACCCACCAGCGCCCGTCGGGGCCGCGGCCGACATCGACGGCGTAGTAGAGGAGGTGGTTGCCGCCGCGCGGCGTCGCACCGACCAGCGGCCGCAGGTAGTCCTGCGCGCCGGCGATGGCCGCGCCCGGAAGCAGGCCGTCGCGCACCAGATCGCCGGGGCCGAACAGGTCCTTCAGGACCGCTTCGAGCAATTCCGCCCTTTCACGCAGGCCTTCCGACAGGGCGCGCCATTCGTCGGGCGCGATGACCAGCGGCACATGGGCGAGGGGCCAGGTCTTCTCGCGGTTCTGGGTGTCGTCATAGACGCGGTAGTAGACGCCGGAATCCCGGAGATAGCGGTCGGCGCCCGAAAAGCGCTTTTCGAGTTCGCGGGGACCGAGGTCGGCCAGCGTGGCAAGGACGGGACGCCAGTGCGGACGGACCTCGCCGTTCTCGTCGAGGATCTCGTCGTAGAGGCCAGGAACCGGCTCGTAGCGGGCCAGCATCGCCAGCACCCGCTCGGCGCGGTTGTCGAGGGATCGTTGTCCGCGGTGAGTCATCGGTTCTTCAATGCACCGGTGGACGCCGCAGGTCGAGGGTCGCCGGGAATTCTCCCGAGTGTTCCGCGCGGGGCGGGTCGATCAGACCCGGCGTGTGGCCGTGGTCCTGGAAGCGGGCGCGGCGCCGCGCCTCGGCCTCATAGGCGTTGACCGGGAAAGTGTCGTAGTTGCGCCCACCGGGATGGGCGACGTGATAGACGCAGCCTCCCATCGATCGCCGGCTCCAGCTGTCGACGAGATCGAAGGTCAGCGGCGCCTGGACCGGAATGGTCGGGTGAAGCCCGGACGGCGGTTGCCAGGCCTTGAACCTGACACCGCCGACGAATTCACCGCTGCGCCCCGTCGCGGTCAATGGCACGGGCCGGCCGTTGCAGGTGACCGTGTGGCGCTCCGGCTGGAGCCCCATCAGCCGGACCTGCAGCCGCTCGACGGACGAATCAACAAAGCGCACGGTGCCGCCGATGGCACCTTCCTCGCCGAGCACGTGCCAGGGCTCCAGCGCCTGCCTCACTTCCATCCGCACGCCGGCATGATCGACCTGGCCGGCCAGCGGGAAGCGGAATTCGAACTGCGCCTCGAACCAGGCGGGGTCGAAGGCGTAGCCGGCGCGGCCGAGATCGCCGAGCACGCCGAGGAAATCCTGCCAGACGAAGTGCGGCAGCATGAAGCGGTCGTGGAGCGCAGTGCCCCATCGTACCAGCGGCCCGTCCTGCGGCTCCTTCCAGAACCAGGCGATGAGGGCTCGGATGAGGAGCTGCTGGGCGAGGCTCATGCGAGCGTCCGGCGGCATCTCGAAGCCGCGGAACTCGACGAGGCCGAGACGCCCTGACGGGCTGTCCGGCGAGAACAGCTTGTCGATGCACAGCTCGGTTCGGTGCGTGTTGCCGGTGGAATCGACCAGAAGGTTGCGGAACAGCCGGTCGACCAGCCAGGGGGCGGGAGCCTCACCCTCGCCGGGCTTCGGCACCATGGCCATGGCGATCTCGAGTTCGTAGAGCCCGTCGTGCCGCGCCTCGTCGACGCGCGGCGCCTGGCTGGTCGGGCCGATGAACATTCCGGAGAAGAGGTAGGAGAGCGAGGGGTGGCGCTGCCAGTAGAGCACGAGGCTCTTCAGCAGGTCCGGGCGCCGGAGGAACGGACTGTCCGCCGGCCTTGCGCCACCGACCACCACGTGATTGCCGCCGCCGGTGCCGACATGGCGGCCGTCGACCATGAATTTCTCGGTGCCGAGGCGGGCCAGCCGCGCCTCCTCGTAGAGGCCTTGGGTGATCGCGACGCACTCGCGCCAGGAGGCGGCGGGATGGACGTTGACCTCGATCACGCCGGGGTCGGGCGTCACCTTGATGACGTTGAGGCGCGGGTCGGTCGGCGGTGCGTAGCCCTCGACATGGACCGTGAGCCCCAGTTCCTTCGCGGTGGCCTCGGTTGCCGCGAGCAGTTCCAGATAGTCCTCCAGCCGCTCCGTCGGCGGCATGAAGACGCAGAGCTTGCCGTCACGCGGCTCCACCGCCAGCGCGGTGCGCACCGAGTTGTCCTCGGTCAGCACCTGTTCGACCTGTTCGGTACGCTCCGCGTCCCTCTCGCGCTCGACCGAAACGCGCTGTGCGATCCGTCCCTCGATGTCCTGGGGATCGGGCAGGTCGGAGGGCACCGTCCAGGGATCGGCACTGACGACATAGGGATAGGAGGCCGGCGGAACATAGGGCAGGGACGCGAGCGGCAGGCGGTAGCCGACCGGGCTGTCGCCGGGGACGAGGAAGAGCTTCTCGCGCTTCAGCTTCCACTTCTCGGTCATCCAGCTGGATTTCGCCGGAGCGGCATTCCAGCGCTGGATCGGCAGAACGAAGCCGGAGGGATGGGTCAGGCCGCGTTCGAAGACGCGGGCGATGCGGGCGCGGGCCTCGGCGTCCTCGAGCTTGGAATCCAGCGCGTCGACATTGACCGGAAGCTCGGCCTCCTTGATCACCCAGTGTGCCGGATCCTCATAGGCCGGCAGGGCGGCCTCGCCGTCCAGGCCGAGCTTCCCGGCGATCCCAGCGGCCAGCGCCCCGGCGCCGTCGATGGTGGCCGGGGTCGGCGCATCCTCGCGGGCGATCAGCGCCTCGTCCTGCCAGATCGGTTTGCCGTCGCGACGCCAGTAGAGCGCAAAGGTCCAGCGCGGCAGGCTCTCGCCGGGGTACCACTTGCCCTGGCCGTAATGGAGGAAACCACCGGGCGCGAAGGTGTCGCGCAGCCTGCGGATCAGCACATCTGCGCGCTCGCGCTTTGTGGGCCCGACGGCGGCCGTGTTCCACTCGGCCCCCTCATAGTCGTCGATGGAGATGAAGGTCGGCTCCCCGCCCATGGTGAGGCGGACGTCGTCGGCCGCAAGGTCGGCGTCGACCTTGTCCCCGAGCGCATCCAGACGCTGCCAGGCCTCGTCGGAGAAGGGCGCGGTGACCCGCGGGCGCTCGTCGACGCGGTCGACCCGCATGTCGAAGGCGAAGCTCACCTCGGCCGGATCGACGGCACCGGAGATGGGGGCGGCCGAGCGGTAATGCGGCGTCGCCGCGAGGGGAATGTGTCCTTCGCCGCAGAGCAGGCCGGAGGTCGGATCGAGACCGATCCAGCCGGCGCCGGGAATGTAGATCTCCGTCCAGGCGTGGAGGTCGGTGAAGTCCTTGTCGGTGCCGGCCGGTCCGTCGAGGGCCTTGAGGTCGGGCTTCAGCTGGATGAGGTAGCCGGAGACGAAGCGCGCCGCGAGGCCGAGGCGGCGCGCGATCTGGACGAGCAGCCAGGCCGAATCGCGGCAGGAGCCGGAGGCGTTCTCCAGCGTCTCGTCCGGCGTCTGCACGCCGGGCTCCATCCGGACGATGTAGCGGATCTCCTGCTGCAGCCTCTGGTTCAGCGCGACGAGAAAGTCGATCGTCTGGGTCGGGCCGCGGGGAACCGCGGCAAGATAGCGCTCGAAGGCCTCGCCGGCCGCCTCGGTGATCAGATAGGGCGCGAGCTCCTCGGCCAGGGCGGGCGCATAGGCGAAGGGAAATGTCTCCGCATAGCTCTCGATGAAGAAGTCGAAGGGGTTGACCACCGCCATGTCGGCGATCAGGTCGACGGTGATCGAGAACTCCGTCGCCTTCTCGGGAAAGACGAACCGCGCCAGCCAGTTGCCGTGCGGGTCCTGCTGCCAGTTCACGAAGTGCTGCTCTGGCAGCACCTTCAGCGAGTAGCTCTGGATCGCGGTCCGGCTGTGGGGCGCCGGGCGCAACCGGATCACCTGGGGCCCGAGGGTGACCGGCCGATCATAGAGATAGCGCGTGACGTGATGCAGCTTTGCGAGAATGGCCATGGCTATGATGGGTAAAGGGTGAAGTGCGGCGGGTCAAAGGTGTCGCAGCACGGGCTGCCACCGAGCCAAGCAAACATCGCGCCGCTGCCCTCCCTCCGGCGGACTTTGCAGCCACGGCGAAGCGAACCATAACGTGCTTCGCTGGAGAACCGACATGCCGCTGACGATCCCGACCCTTGATGACCATTCGGACTTGCGCGAGGCGGTCCGCGACCTCTGCGGACGCTACGACGACGCCTATTGGCGCGGGATCGACGAGGAGCGGGGCTATCCGGAGGCCTTCACCGAGGAACTCACCAGGGCCGGCTGGCTGGCGGCCCTCATTCCCACCGAATATGGCGGGTCGGGCCTCGGCCTGACGGAGGCCTCCATCATCATGGAGGAGATCAACCGCTCGGGTGGCAATTCCGGCGCCGTGCACGGACAGATGTACAACATGGGCACGATCCTGCGCGGCGGCTCCGATGAGCAGAAGGCGCGCTACCTGCCCAAGATCGCGGCGGGAGAACTGCGTCTGCAGACCATGGCCGTCACCGAGCCGACCACCGGCACCGACACCACGAAGCTGAAGACCACCGCCGTCCGCAAGGGCGACCGCTACGTCGTCAACGGGCAGAAGGTGTGGACGAGCCGGGTCCAGCATTCCGACCTGATGGTGCTGCTGGCGCGCACCACGCCGCTCGACCAGGTGGCGAAGAAGTCGGACGGCCTGTCGGTCTTCCTCGTCGACCTGCGCGAGGCGATCGGCAAGGGCATGACGGTCCGGCCGATCCGCAACATGGTCAACCACGAGACCAACGAGGTCTTCTTCGACGATCTCGAGATTCCGGCCGAAAATCTGATCGGGCAGGAGGGCAAGGGCTTCAAGACGATCCTGTCCGGCCTCAATGCCGAGCGCACCCTGATCGCCGCCGAATGCATCGGCGACGGCTACTGGTTCATCGACCGGGCGAAGAAATACGGCAGCGAGCGCATCGTCTTCGACCGGCCGATCGCCAAGAACCAGGGCATCCAGTTTCCCATCTCCCGGGCCTATGTGAACATCCGCGCGGCCGATCTCATGCGCTTCCAGGCGGCGGCGCTGTGCGATGCGGGGCATGAATTCGGCGCCGAGGCCAACATGGCCAAGCTGCTCGCCGCCGACGCTTCTTTCGAGGCGGCCAATGCCTGTATCCAGACCCATGGCGGCTTCGGCTTTGCCGCCGACTACGACGTCGAACGCAAGTTCCGCGAGACGCGGCTCTACCAGGTGGCGCCGATCTCCACCAACCTGATACTCGCCTATGTCGGCGAGCATGTGCTGGGAATGCCGCGCTCATACTAGTCCTGCAGGGACGGGGTGCGGTTTTTCCGGCCGCGGCCTTGACGCGACGCGGTTTTTCCGGCCTTCGATGGTTGCACACCCTGACCGGGGATCTCCGTGCAGCTTTACCTCCCGATCGCCGAATTGCCCGTCAACATGCTCCTCATCCTGGGCATGGGGCTCGCGATCGGCTTCATCTCCGGCATGTTCGGGGTCGGCGGCGGCTTCCTGCTGACACCCTTGCTGATCTTCATCGGCATTCCCCCGGCCATTGCGGTTGCCACGGTCTCCGGCCAGATCGCGGCGTCGTCGCTGTCGGGAACCCTCAGCTACTGGCGCAAGAACGCGGTGGACGCCAAGCTGGTCGGGGTCCTGCTCATCGGCAGTGGTGTCGGAACCGCCGGCGGTGTCGCCGCCTTCTCGCTCCTCCGGCGGGAGGGCCAGCTCGATCTTTTCATCGCGCTGTCCTACGTGACGCTGCTCAGCGGCATCGGCCTGCTGATGGTCATCGAGAGCGGCCGCGCCATCGCCCGCGCCAGGTCCGGAGAGCCACCGAAGCTCCTTCCCGCGCGCGACCGGCGGATCGCCTCGGGGCTGCCCTTTGTCATGCATTTTCCGAAGTCCCGGATCACCGTCTCGGCCATTCCCGTGGTCGCCATCGGCCTCGGTATCGGTTTCCTCGGCTCGATGATGGGCATCGGCGGCGGGTTCCTGCTGGTGCCGGCGCTGATCTACCTGCTACGGGTGTCGACGGCGGTGGTCATCGGCACGTCCAGCCTGCAGACCCTCGTCACCATGCTCATGGCGGTCGTCTTCCATGCCGCGACCAATGCCACGGTCGACGTGGTCTTGGCGCTGCTGCTGATGATCGGCGGCGTCGTCGGGGCGCAGTTCGGCGCACGCACCTCGCTGGCGCTGAAGGGGGAAGAGCTGCGCCTGCTGCTCGGTCTGGTGGTGCTCGCCGTCGGCATGCGTTTCTTCATCGATCTGGTGGCGCGGCCGGACGACCCGTTCTCCAACACCGTCATGGAATGGGTGGTGCGGGCATGAGGTGGATCATCCTCGTCCTCGCGCTCCTCGTCGCCGCTCCCGCGGCGCGCGCCGAGACGATGATCACCTCCCTGTCGACGCACCGTCTGCAGATCACCTCCAGCTTCATCGGCTCGCAGATCGTTCTGTTCGGGGCGATCGAGCGTGATGCGCAGACCATCTCGCGCGCCGGAGGCTATGATCTCGCCGTCGTCGTGCGCGGTCCCCGGGCCACGGTCGTGACCCGCCAGAAGAGCCGCTTCTTCGGCATCTGGGTGAACACCGACGCGCGCGAATTCATCGAGGTTCCGACCTTCTACGCCCTGCTCTCGAACAAGCCGGCGGGGGAACTCGCCGATCTCGAACTGCGCAGCCGCCAGCAGATCGGAGTCGACGCGATCACCGCGATCACGCCGCGTCTGGGAACCAATCCCTCCGCGACGCCAGCCTTCCGCGAGGCCTTCCTGCGCATCAACCGCGCCAAGGGCCTCTACCGGGAGAATCCGACGGGCGTCACCTTCCTGACCCCGAATCTGTTCCGCGCCAATATCCCCGTGGTGCCCAACACGCCCGTCGGCAATTTCGACGTCGACATCTTCCTGATGTCGGGCGGCGTTGTCCTGGCCCGCGAAAGCACGAATTTCGAAGTCACCAAGACGGGCTTCGAGGCCTTCATCGCCAATTCCGCCCGTGACAACGGGATCCTCTACGGGCTTGCCGCCGCCATGCTGGCCCTGTTCACCGGCTGGGCCGCCAGCGTTGTGTTCCGCCGTGACTGATCCCCGCAGTCACAGAGCCGTCTCGACGGCGTGGCAGGGACCGGGCCTCGAAGAGGGGTGCACGCATGGCCGATGACTTCCGGCAGACCTGGACGGAGGGATGGGCCGGGCGCTGGTTCCTCTATGCCTGCGGCGCCGTTGTGGCGCTCGTGCTGGCGGGGACGGCCTCGGTTGCCTGGCCCTATGCGATCGCCGCGGGCGTGATGCTGGTGATTGCCGGGCTCGTGGTCCGTCGGCGACCAAGGACGGCGGCGCCGCTGGACAGCGAGTTGCTGGCGAGGCGCGCAGCCCGGCTGACCGACCTGACGGTGGAAAGCCTGATGGCCTCGCTGCCGATTCCGGCGATCCTGCTCGATCCCAAGCTCACGGTACGGACTTTCAACGGGCGTGCGGTGGAACTGGTGCCGGGATTGAGGCGCGGCGAACCCCTGACGCTGTCGCTTCGTGCTCCCGATGTCGTCGAGGTCGCACGCCGGGCTCTGTCCAGCAACATGCCGCAGAGTGTCGACTATGCGGAGCGCGTGCCCGTCGCCCGCTGGTTCAATGTCGAGGCGGCCCCGGTGGCGGTGACGCCCGAGGCGCGCGACGGGAGCCGTCCGGATTTCGTGCTGCTGTCGCTGCGCGACCTCACGGAGGAACGGCGGCTGGAGCGCCTCCGGGCGGATTTCGTTGCCAATGCCAGCCATGAGTTGCGCACGCCGCTGGCTTCCGTCGTCGGCTTCATCGAGACGATCCAGGGGCCGGCACGCAACGACGTGCAGGCGCGCGAGAAATTCCTCGACATCATGCTGGCCCAGGCGCGCCGCATGTCGCGTCTCATCGACGATCTGCTGTCGCTGTCGCGGGTGGAACTCAACGAACATGTGCGGCCCGTCGGGATCGTCGACCTCGTCCCCTTGCTCGCCCATGTGCGCGACACGCTCGGACCCTATGCGCGCGGGCAGGATGTCGAGGTGGAGATCCGCGCCTCCGTGCCGGCCCTGCCGGTGAACGGCGATCAGGACGAACTCATCCGGCTGTTCGAGAACCTCGTGCAGAACGCGATCAAGTACGGCGCCGAGGGCAAGCGGGTCGAGATCGTCATGGACCGCGAGGTCCGCGAGGGGCGCCGCGACGATGCCGTTGTCACGATCCGCGACCACGGCCCCGGCATTCCTGCGGAGCACCTGCCGCGGCTCACCGAGCGGTTCTATCGCGTCGACGTGGTGTCGAGCCGGGAGAAGGGCGGGACGGGCCTCGGCCTTGCCCTGGTCAAGCACATCCTCAACCGCCATCGCGGCCGGCTGTCCATCGACAGCGTGCCGGGCGAGGGCGCCAGCTTCACGGTCAGGATCGAGGTGGCCGATCCCGCCAGCAGCGAGGCCAGACCGACCTCCGATCCTCCCGCCTGACCCGGCCAGCCGGCTGCGAACCTGCGCAAAAGTCCGGGCGCGTTTGTCGCAACGGTAGCAAGTGTTTGATCCGGGAAGATATTTCGTGTCATCGATACGTCACGCGACGGGCATAGAACCGTCGCGGGCAAGGACTATCGAATGAGTCCCACCCGACGCTTGTGCAGGAGCCTGGCATGACCGAACATACCGTGAGCGCATATGAGAACGAGCTCAAGGGCTTGGCTCAGCGCGTCGCCGAGATGGGCGGCCTGGCCGAGAGGCAGATCGCCGGCTCCATCGATGCGCTGATCCGCAGCGACATGGAACTGGCGCGGAAGGTGCGCGAGTCCGATCCCCAGATCGACGCGCTCCACCGCGAGATCGAGGAGACGGGCATCCTCATCATCGCCAAACGCCAGCCCATGGCCATCGATCTGCGCGAGATCGTCGGCGCGCTGCGCATCGCCAGTGACCTTGAGCGCATCGCCGACCTCGCCAAGAACGTGGCGAAGCGCGTCATGGTCATGAACGGCGCGCTGAAACTGCCGAAGGTCTCCGGCGGCTTCGATGCCATGGCACGCCTGGCGCTGGAGCGGGTGAAGCAGGTGCTCGACGCCTATGCCCAGCGCGACGTGGCGGCCGCGCTGGAGGTCTGGAAGGCCGACGGCGACGTCGATGCTCTCTACAATTCGCTGTTCCGCGAGCTGCTCACCTACATGATGGAGGATCCGCGCAATATCGGCTCCTGCACCCATCTGCTGTTCTGCGCCAAGAACCTCGAGCGGATCGGCGACCACGCCACCAATATCGCCGAGACCGTCTACTACATGGTCAACGGCGTGACGCTCACCGACGAGCGGCCGAAGCTGGACACGACGACCATGGTGTCGGTCGGGTCCTGACGGCTGCGGGCATAACCGGGAAGAAGGCCATGACCGCACGCATCATGGTGGTCGAGGACGAGGAAGCGATCACCGTCCTCCTGCGCTACAATCT
>CAZPMD010000086.1:0-19394 GCA_964587395.1 uncultured Hyphomicrobiales bacterium | reverse complement strand
AACGGGAATCACAACCTGCTGATATCGCTCAACTACTTTTCAATCGGGCTCTCAGAGGCTGTCGCGCAGAAAACAGCCGACGGTTTGCGGCCCAAGTTCAAGGGGATCCTGCCGGACGAAAGTGGGGGCGGGAGAGAGTCGAACGTTCATGGCGCAGCAGGCTTGAAGCGGATCGACGTAAACTACATGACACCCCAGATGGGCTTGGGTTTGGCGGTTTCGATCAAGACCTGCAATTTTGCGGATTCCGGGAGCGGCCGCTTCACCAAAAATCTGCGCCGCATTGATGGCGAGTTGCGCGCCGAAGCCGAAGATGTTCATGCCAGACAACCATATGCGGTCCTCGCCGGCATCATCTTGATGCCGCGCGAGGCTACGATGGATGCCTCGAGGGGCGCTTCCAGCGCGGGCCACGCAAAGGACGTATTCCGTCGCCGTGCCGGCCGTAAGGTGCACGATGACGCCGTGACTCTGTTTGAGCGTCTTTTCATCGGTATCTATGAAACTGATGTTGCATCATTCGGTGCGGTCGAGTTCTTCGATGTGCTGAAGGATACCGACTTTCGCAAAGGAGGGGGGGCGCTATTCAGCGCTGTTCTGAAGGACATCGAAGTCGCGTTCCTAAGACGCAATCAGCCATGACTTGCAAGACGGGCACCGAGAGCTTCGGCCTCGCCGTGCGCGAGCAGCTGAAGGATCTCATTCCTCAGGAAGCCTTCATCGCCGCCTTGAAGATGGACGCCTGATCCCTCAGCCCCGCCCGCGCCCGCGCCCGCGCCCGCGCCGGCTCCGCGCCGGCCGCACCATGGCCGACAGCCAGTTGGCGATCTCGGTGCGCCGCCGGCCGGTGTCCAGCAGTTCCGCGTCGAGCCCATGGCGCCAGGCGACGGGACCGTTGTCCGGGTCGGCATCGAGAGCATCGAGGTCGGAGCGCCAGCGGCCGAGCGTCTCCATGTCCTCGAAGAAGCCTTCCTCCACCAGGCGCGGGCCGATGGCCGCGCCGATGGCTGCGACCTCCGCCAGCGAGAATTCTGGATGGTACTGCACCGCCCAGGCGACCGCCTCGCCGACGCGGATCTCCACCGCCTGCACCTCGCTCATGGCATTGGAGGCGAGCAGCGTGGTGCCCGGCGCCATGGTCTCCACCTCGTCCTGGTGGACGGCGGGCGCGTCGAAGACGATCGGCCGGCCGGCGAGCATGGGATGCGTGCGCCCGGTGGCGTTCGGCACGATCTTGCGGGCAAAGCCCATTTCGCGGCCCTTGGGGTTGCGCCGGACGACGCCCCCGGCCGCGGTGGTCAGGACCTGAAGTCCCCAGCAGGAGCCGAACACCGGCGTGCCCGAGGCGAAGACCTGCCGGGCAAGGTCGATCTGCGCCCGGATCTCCGGCGTCATGTCGTAGATGTTGAGCGAGGAGCCGGTCAGCGCCACGCCGTCATAGCCCTCGAGCCCACCGGCGTCGGGAAGATTGGCGCCGGGATCGGCGGGAAAGCAGATGTCGACGACGGCGTCCGGCGCCAGCTCCTTCAGCACCTCCGCATAGGCCTGCGAGGGCGTCGCGCCACGGCTCGCGGCATGGCGGGTCCGGTCTGCGGCCGTGTTGCCTTCGACGACGAGGATGCGGAGGGACATGGGGCGCCTGCGGAGAGGGAACGGAACGGGTCCTCAGATGACATATCGCGGGCGCCAGGAAAATGGGGCGAAGCCATTGCCGGCGTTGCACGAAAGCGCGACACTGTGCGGTGACCGCACAGGAGTGTGAGCGATCGTGGACCAGCCGACGCCCCCATTTCGCCAGATCGACCGCGACCACATGCTGGGCCTTGAGAAGGGCCTGGCCGTCATCGCCTGTTTCGACGGCGGCCATCCGCGGCTGACGATCGCCGACGTCGCCCGCATGACCGGCCTGACGCGCGCCACCGCCCGGCGCTGCCTCATCACCCTGGCCCGCATCGGTTATGCCGAGACCGACGGGCGGTTCTTCGCCCTCACGCCCCGCGTCCTCAGGCTCGGCTATGCCTATCTGTCGTCGACGCCGCTGACCGCCGTGCTGCAGAGTGCGCTGGAGCGGCTGAGCGAGGAGATCGGCGAGAGCTCCTCGGCCTCCATCCTCGACGGTCGCGAGATCGTCTATGTGGCGCGGGCGGCGACCAAGCGGATCATGTCGGTGGGCCTCGCCATCGGCGCGCGCCTGCCGGCCACCTGCACCTCGATGGGCCGCGTCCTGCTTGCCGCCCTGCCGGAAGACGAGGCGCGCCGGCGCGTCGAGGCCTCCGACCGGCGGGCGCTCACCTCCCGCACCGTGACGGATGTCGAGGCCATCATGGCGCTCATCGCCGCCGCCCGCACCGACGGCCATGCCATCATCGACCAGGAACTGGAGGTGGGGCTGACCTCCATCGCCGTGCCGGTGGTCGACCGCGCCGGCCGGACCCTCGCCGCCATCAATATCGGCACACAGGCCGCCCGCTTTCCGCCGGACCTGCTGCAGTCCGGGCTCCTGCCGAAGCTGGTGGCCGTGCAGGCGGATCTCGCCCGCATCCTGTGAGACGGCCGCCTGCAGGCACGTCCCTCGTGCAGGTCGGAACCCGTGATCGCTGGCCGTTCAGCCGAAGCCTGTGGGCGGTGCGGCACTTCCGGTTGAAATCGCTGCCCTCACCTGCGAGCGTCGCCGCCGATGCTCGATGCCTCCAAGCCCCAGCCAGCCGTGACCCCGTCCGCCGAGGCGGACGGCCGCGTCACGCCGCTGATGGAGCAGTATGTCGAGATCAAGACCGCCAATCCGGACTCGCTGCTGTTCTACCGGATGGGCGATTTCTACGAGCTGTTCTTCGACGACGCGGTGCAGGCGTCCCGCGCCCTGGGCATTGCCCTCACCAAGCGGGGAAAGCATCTCGGCGAGGACATTCCCATGGCCGGCGTGCCGGTCCATGCGGCCGACGACTATCTCCAGCGCCTCATCCAGCTCGGCTTCAAGGTGGCGGTCTGCGAACAGGTCGAGGACCCGGCCGAGGCGAAGAAGCGCGGCTCCAAATCGGTGGTGAAGCGCGACGTCGTCCGTCTCGTGACGCCGGGAACGCTCACCGAGGATTCGCTGCTGGAAGCCCGCCGCAGCAACTTCCTTCTGGCGGTGGCGCGGGCCAGGACCTCCTCGGTCGGGGCAGCCGACGCCTATGGCCTCGCCTGGGTCGACATCTCCACCGGCGAGTTCCGCGTCGCCGAGACGGATGGCGGCCGCCTTGCCGCCGACATCGCCCGCATCGATCCGCGCGAGATCGTCGTCTCCGACGCGCTCTTTGCCGATGAGCACCTCGCCGAGCTCTGGCGCGGCTTCAAGGCGGTGTCGCCGACGCCGCGCGACGTCTTCGACGGGGCGACCGCCGAGCGCCGCCTCGCCGGCTACTTCAATGTCGGCACGCTGGATGGCTTCGGCGCCTTCTCGCGACTGGAACTGACCGCGGCCGCAGCGGTCACGACCTATGTCGAGCGCACCCAGATCGCCACCCGCGCGCCCCTGTCGCCGCCGGTTCACGAGCCGGCCGGCGCGGCCATGCTGATCGACGCCGCGACGCGCGCCAATCTGGAGCTGGTGCGAACCCTCGGCGGCGAGCGGCAGGGCTCGCTTCTCGCCGCCATCGACCGCACGGTGACGGCGGCCGGCGCGCGACTGCTGGCGGCCCGGCTCGCCAGCCCGCTCACCGATCCGGCGGCGATCCTCGTCAGGCTCGACGCGGTGCAGGCCCTCGTCGAGACGCCGATCCTCCGCTCGGAGATTCGCTCGCGCCTGCAGAACGCCCCCGACATGGCGCGGGCGCTGACGCGCCTTGCCATGGACCGCGGCGGACCGCGCGATCTCGCGGCGATCGGCCAGGGACTCGTCGCGGCAGCGAGACTCGCAGCCCTCATCGGCGACCTCGGCGCAGGAGAACTCGCCGGTGCCGCCTCCGGCCTGTCCCGCCCGGATGAAGCGCTGCCGGAACACCTCGCCGCGGCGCTCGCCGACGACCTGCCGCTGATGAAGCGCGACGGCGGCTTCGCGCGTCCGGGTTTCCTCGCAAGCCTCGACGAGACGCGCGCCCTGCGCGACGAGAGCCGGCGGGTCATCGCCTCGTTGCAGACACGCTACGCCGAGGACACCGGCATCCGCGCCCTGAAGGTCAAGCACAACAACGTGCTGGGCTATTTCGTCGAGGTGGCGCAGCAGCACGGCGAGACCTTCCTCAAGGCGCCGCTGAACGAGACCTTCATCCACCGCCAGACCATGGCCGGGGCCATGCGCTTCTCGACCACCGAGCTCGGCCAGCTCGAGGCGAAGATCGCCGGCGCCGCCGACCGGGCGCTCGGCCTCGAACTGGAGGTCTTCGCCGACCTGACCCGCCGGGTGCTGGAGCGGGCGGAGGACATCCGCGCCGCCGCCCATGCCGTCGCCGTGCTCGATGTCGCCGCCTCCAACGCCACCCTGGCGGCCGAGGAGGCCTATTGCCGCCCGCTGGTGGACAATTCGCTCGCCTTCGCCATCCGCCAGGCCCGCCATCCCGTCGTCGAGCAGGCGATCCGCGGTCGCGCCCCCTTTGTCGCCAATGACTGCGACCTCTCGGGCAGCGACGGCAAGGGCGCCGATCCGCGCGGCCGCATCTGGCTGGTCACCGGCCCCAACATGGCCGGCAAGTCGACCTTTCTCCGGCAGAACGCGCTCGTCGCGGTGCTCGCCCAGGCGGGGGCCTTTGTGCCGGCCGCCTCCGCCCACATCGGCATCGTTGACCGGCTGTTCTCGCGTGTCGGCGCGGCGGACGATCTCGCCCGCGGCCGGTCGACCTTCATGGTCGAGATGGTCGAGACGGCGGCGATCCTCAACCAGTCGGGACCGCGCGCCCTCGTCATCCTCGACGAGATCGGCCGGGGCACGGCGACCTTCGACGGCCTGTCGATCGCCTGGGCGGCAGTGGAGCATCTGCACGAGACCAACCGCTGCCGGGCCCTCTTCGCCACCCATTTCCACGAGCTCACGGTGCTGTCGCGGCGGCTGGACCGGCTCCACAACGCCACCATGCGGGTCAAGGAGTGGCGCGGCGACGTCATTTTCCTGCACGAGGTGACGGAAGGGGCCGCCGACCGCTCCTACGGCATCCAGGTGGCGAAGCTCGCGGGGCTCCCGCCCTCCGTCGTCGAGCGGGCGAAGCAGGTCCTGGCCGAGCTGGAGGCGACCGACCGGTCCGCACCGACCCGGCGGATGGTCGACGACCTGCCGCTCTTCGCCGCCGCGCCGCGACCGGCGGCGACGCCCGCCCCCGATCCGGTGCTGGACCTGCTCGACGGCATGGACCTCGACGACATGACTCCGCGCGAGGCGCAGGAGGCACTCTACGCGCTGAAGGCGAGGCGCGTCAGGACGCCCTGATCCGGTTCAGCGCCAGCAGCAGCGCCGACCAGCAGAGCGGAATGGCGAGGCCGAGGATCATGCCGGTCCACACCTGCCCCTGCAGGGCGAAGAGGTGCATGACGAGCAGGTAGCCGGTGAAGCCGAAAATCATCGTCATGCCGTTGATGAAGGCGGCGGCCACCGCCGCGCCGCCGAGGCGCCGGTGCATCAGCAGGATGAAGCTGGAGAAGCTCGCCGGGAACAGCGCGGCGATGCCGGTCGCAGCGGGCCCGACCCGCTCCGAGACCAGGATGACGCCGACGACCACGGACACCACGATGAGGGCGCGCATCGGCACGTCGTACCATTGCCGCCTGACCGGCGGCGGCCGCTCGCCCCGCCGCCAGGACCAGGTGAGGGCGCCGGCCGCGACGAAGACGACGAGGTTGAGGACGAGGGCCGGGACGATGGTCCATTCGAAGGCCCGGACCGCCAGAACCGCCGCAAGCCAGGCCGCCAGCATGCCGGCATAGGCGGGAACGAGGCGTGCCCCGCGGCGGGCCAGGAAGGCATAGGCGAGAGCGGCGGGCACGATGGCGACATTGCCGGCAAGACTAGACAGGGCGGCATTGGCGATGAAGGCGGCGTCATGGTCGAGGGCGAGGAGCACATAGGCCGGACCGGTCGAGACCGGCAGCGCCAGCACCAGGGCTGCGATGAAGGGCCGTGATCGCTCGGCGACGAGCGAGGCGACGACGACGATGATCGCCGTCGTCAGGGCCTTCAGGATGAGAGAGACGATGAACACGGGTGCGGGCGCCGGCGGGAGGAGACCTCAGGCTCTACCCGTTCCGGGCGCCCCCAGGCAGCCGCTTCAGTGCAGGACGCGCCCGCCATTGGCGTGCATCTCGGCGACCAGGGCGGCGACGCCCTCCAGATGCGGATTGACGGCGAGCGCCGCCTCGAAGGCGATGAGCGCCTCTGTCTCGCGCCCATGCTTCAGGCAGATCTGGGCGAAGCCCGACAGCGCGCCGAAATGCCGCGGCTCGCGGGTGAGCGTTTCCATGACGTCGCGGACCGCCCGGGCGTCGTCGCCGCGGATGAAGTGCAGGGTGGCGCGCTTGTTCCAGGCCTCCGACCATTCGGGGCGGGCATCGACGAGCGCGTCGAGCACCAGCTGAGCGACGTCGTGGTCCTTGAGGGCGATGGCGTTGATCGCCTGCTCCATCGCCTCGTCGGCATAGTCGTCCTCGTGATTGGTCCACACCGCCCAGATCAGGTCCTGCAGCTCATAGGCCGGCTGCTGAGGCCGAAAACGCGCCAGATCGCGGAACAGCGCGTCGAGCCGTTTCGGCTGGCCCGGCGCCGGTTTCATGGCGTCGAGCTGCAGAACGAGCTGGAGGCATTCGTCGAAGGCGATCCTCTCGGACACGGAAACTCCATGGGGCCCAGATCGGACGAGGGTGGCGCGCAGCTTACCCTCGCCGCGGCGAGGGGCAAGCGATCAGGAGCTTCGCCGTCAATTGCGGCGGATCGGTGCCCGCCGGCTCAGGCCGCGTGGGTCGTCGGCGGCTGCGCCAGCAGCACGCGCAGCGTCGCTTCGTCGCGGGCGGCGCGGAGCTTCTGCGCATTGGCCGGGTCCCGCGTCAGCCGGGCGATGCGCGACAGCGCCTTCAGGTGGTCGGCGCCGGCGCCTTCCGGCGCCAGCAGCACGAAGATGAGATCGACCGGCTGGCCATCGATGGAATCGAAATCGACCGGCCGTTCCAGCCGGGCGAAGAGGCCGACCACCCGCTTGAGCTTCGGCAGCTTGCCGTGCGGGATGGCGATGCCGCCGCCGGCGCCCGTCGAACCAAGATTCTCGCGCTCCACGAGGGTCTGAAAGATCTCCTGCGCCGGGCGGCCCGTCAGGTTGCTCGCGCGGGCGGCGATTTCCTCAAGCAGGTGCTTTTTCGATTCCGCCCGCAGGGCGGGAATGATCGCGCCTTCGGCAATGATGTCAGGAAGCGGCATGGGCTGGCTTCTCGAAAAAGGTGCGGGCCGATTCGTCAGGTCCGCCACTAAACTCCATGCAATGACGGTGCCATGACGGTTCAGGCAGAGCCATTCGCCACGGCTGGCGGATCAATCCAGCCCACATGGCCATCGGCGCGCCTGTAAACCACATTCACGCGGCCATGCACAGCATGGAGGAAGACGAGGGCGGAAGCGCCCGTTACATCCAGGTCGAGAACCGCGTCGGCGACCGTCATCCGCTTCAGCGACGTGGTCTGTTCCGCGATGATGACCGGCTCGAAGCCGCCTTCGGACTCGTCCTCCGGCGATTCCCTCGGCGATTCGATGACGACATAGGGCGTTTCGACGCCGGCCTGCTGGGTATGGTGCCCCGACTTGTCCTTCAGCCGGCGCGCATAGCGCCTCAGCCGCTTCTCGATCCGGTCGACGCCCAGATCGCACGCCACATAGGCATCGGCGGCGAAGGCTTCCGCCTGGAGCGTGGTGCCGGTCGGCAGATGCAGGGCGGCGATGGTGCGGAAGCCATGGGCTTCTTTCTCGACGGTCACGTGACCGGATACCCGCCCGTCCAGATATCGCTGCGATGCGTCTCCGACACGTCCTGCGATCCGTTCACGCAACGCCTCGCCGATGTCGAGGTTCTTGCCGGAAATGCGCAGAGCCATGGGGCTCCTCCGATGTTCTGTTCGTGTTCAGCATCGCCGAATGGCGAGGCCCCGAAGCCGTCTTCTTATGCTCCATGGGGTAAGGACTGCATGGGGACAAGTCAATGCGACCGCCGGTCCATCCCATGCTGCACTTGCGTCGGCAGCCGATGTCGGGCACCGCTGAGACACCGAGCCAGGTGACCGCAATCCGCGATGGAAGCGCCGCCCGATGACGCGCGACAGGGAGCTCTTCGACAAGCCCTCCGGGAGCCGGCTCGCGCTGCCGGTGTGGTTCGATCGTGCCCTGTCTTGGGGCATCGTCGCGCAGGACCCCGAGGTGGCGCGGCGCCAGCGCCTGACGAATGCGGCAGCCTATGCGACCGTGGCCAATGCCGGCTCGCATCTCGTGTCGAATGCCCTCCACGACTTCACGGGCATGACGGTCATTCACCTCTACAATGCGCTGATGGTGGCGGCGGCGCTCATGGTTCCGCAACTGCACCGGCGCGGCCCGAATGCCGGCGCCATGGCGCTTCTCGCCCTGATCACCCTCGGCAACAGCTTCGTGGCCTTGATGATGGGGCGCGACAGCAGCCTCCACGTCTATTTCACCTTGATGCCCGCCGGCATCATGTTGCTGGTGGGTGTGGAGAACCGGCGGATCTGGCTGCCCTTCGTCGTCGCCGCCGCCACCGCGTTGCTGGCGACCCTCTATCTGTTTCCGGCCGAGGGCTTCGTGGTGCGCGGCGACACGGTCATTCGCCGGTCCCTCGCCAACCACGCCATGATCAACGCCATGCTCGTCAACGGCGTTCTGGTCTTCTACGCGTTGACCGTCCTGCGCCGCGCCGAGGCCGATCTGCAGACGGCGCTCGGCCGCTCGGACTCGCTGCTCTCGATCCTCATGCCACGGCCGGTCGCCGAGCGCCTGAAGCGGGAGCCGGAGCGGCCGATCGCCGACCGGTTCGACGACGTCACCATCCTCTTCGCCGACCTCGTCGGTTTCAGCGCGGCGGGGCACGATCTGGCGCCGGAGGCCATCGTCGCCTGGCTGGACGGGCTGGTGCGGGCCTGGGACGAGTCCTGCGACGCCGAGGGCATCGAAAAGATCAAGACCATCGGCGACAGCTACATGGCGGCCTCCGGCATCGGCGAGCGGCGCGGCGATGCGGCGGTGCGCATGGGCCGCTTCGCCCTGGCCATGATCGCGCGCCTCGAGGATCAGCCGCCGCTTGGTGGTCGCCGTCTGGCGCTGCGTATCGGCATCCACCGCGGCTCTGCCACGGCCGGGGTCATCGGGCGCTCGCGCATGGGCTACGACCTGTGGGGCGATGCCGTGAACACGGCCTCGCGCATGGAATCGACCGGCGTCGCCGGTCGCATTCACGTCAGCGAGGCATTCCGCATCGCCGCCGGCGATGCCTTCCTGTTCGAGGAGCGTGGCCTCGTCGAGGCCAAGGGCATCGGTCCGGTGCAGACCTGGTTCCTGGCCGGGCCGGCGGCGTGACGTCCTATCCGGCGGCCTGCTCGATCGCGGCCGGCCGCTCGATGCAGTAGTAACCCGCCAGCCGGCTGATGTCGCCCTTGCGCAGCCAGTCGTTGAGGACGCGGCTCGCCGTCTCGCGCGAGACGCCCGCCATGGCGGCGATGTCGCTCTGGCTGAGTCTGACCTTGATCAGCGTCCGCCCGGGCCCCACCGGCTGGCCGAAACCTTCGGCCAGCGCCACGAGCGCGACGGCGACACGTCCCTTCACCGGCATGAAATTGGAGCTGGCGAGAGCGAGATTGGTGTCGCGCAGACGCCCGGCGAGCAGGGCCGCCACCATCCGCATGCTGGCGAGGTCGCCCGCCACGAGGTCGTCGAAGGCGGCCCGCGAGATGAAGCGGAGCCTCGAGGCCTTCAGCGCCGCGACGGAGGCCGAGCGCGGTCGGCCGTCGATGAGCGAGAGCTCGCCGACCACCGTGCCGGGCCGCAGGATGGCGAGAATGCGGTTGATCCCCGATTCCGACGCCATCTCCACCTTCAGAACCCCCTCGTCGATCATGTAGCAGCCGTCGCCGGGATCGCCGGCGAGGAACAGGGTCTGGTCGGGATTGAGCTTGACCGGCGTTGCGCGGGCGACGAGCCGCGCCGCGATATCCGCGGGCAGGCCTGAGAAGAACTCGGGTCGTCGGGGCAGTTCCGGCTTCATGCGGCGAGGCTACAGCGCCGCACGGTCTTGGCAAGGCAGGGCGCGGCGAGCGTGGGCGGCCGGATGGCCACCCACGCCGCGGACCGGAGGGCGCCCGTCGTCACCATGCGGCCGGTGCCATGCCGCAGGCAGGAAAGTCGTGCGCCCGTCCGGAGCCGGAGGGAGCAGGCCCCTCGAGGCCCTGCAAGGGTGGGGGAAGCGGCAGGTCCGACCCGCCGCGTCCCGTCATCTCCGCCGGTCAGTCGCAGACCTGGACGCGGCGATAGATGCCGTAGACCGGATCGAACTGGCGGACCCAGCCGCAGGCCGCGATCGGCGCGCCGGCCGCAAGGCCGTAGCCGATGTAGCGGTGGCCCCAGCGACGATGGCCATGGTGCCAGGGGCGGTGGAAGCCGCCGTGGCGATGGAAGCCGCCATGACGGAAGCCGCCGTGGAAGCCGCCGCGGAACCCGTCCATGCCGCCGCGGAACCCGCCGCCGCCTCCGCCATGGAAGCCGCCACCGCCACCGCCGCGACCGCCACGGGCCTCGGCTTCCGTCATGGCGAAGCCGACCGTGCCGACGACGGCGAGGGCTGCGGCGGCGAGGATCTTCGTGCGCCTGCTGGTCATGAAACTCTCCTGTTGATTAGGCCGAAGCCCGATCGGTTTCGGTGATCGGACAGTCGCAGGAGAGGGGGCCGGGCGATGTGATGGCCGTCACGCTTCGGGCGATTGGTGCGAGGCGATCAGCGGTCGGGGACGAAGGGCGTGCCGAGCGCCGCAGGGGCCTGGCTGTCGCCCCGCCGTCTCAGGCTGATGGCGACCAGCACGAGGATGGTGGCGAGATAGGGCATGGCCGACATGGCCTGGCTGGGGATTCCCCAGCCCCGGGCCTGGGCATGCAGTTGCAGCACCGTGACGCCGCCGAAGAGATAGGCACCGATCACCGCGCGCAGCGGCAGCCAGCTCGCGAAGACGACGATGGCGAGCGCGATCCAGCCGCGTCCGGCGGTCATGCCCGGCGACCAGAAGGGCGTGTAGGCCAGCGACAGATAGGCCCCGGCGAGGCCGGCGCAGCCGCCGCCGAACAGCACGGCGAGGAAGCGGATCCGCAGGACGGAATAGCCGAGCGCATGGGCGGAGGCGTGGCTTTCGCCGACGGCCCTGAGCACGAGGCCGGCGCGGCTCTTCCACAGGAACCACCAGACACCGACGGCGAGCAGTGCCGAGGCATAGACGATAGGGTCCTGGGCGAAGAGGACCTTGCCCACCACCGGCAGGTCCGAGAGCCAGGGCACGACGATCTTCGCCATCGGGTCGCGCCGGGCGCCGACGAAGTCGCGGCCGATGAGGCCGGAGACACCGATGCCGAGGATCGTCAGGGCGAGCCCCGTCGCCACCTGGTTGGCGGCGAGCCCGAGGGCCAGCGCGGCGAAGACGGAGGCGAGGATCATGCCCGCGGCGATGCCGGCGAGAACCCCGACGAGGGTCGAGCCTGAGAGAACCGCGGCGGCAAATCCCGTTGCCGCCCCGACAATCATCATGCCCTCGACGCCGAGGTTGAGGACGCCGGAACGCTCGACCACCAGCTCGCCGAGCGCGGCGATGAGCAGCGGCGTCGCCGCCGTGATGATGGTGAGGAGGATCGCCTCGGTCATGCCCATCAGGTGGCCCTCGCGGACGAGACGAGACGCAGGCGATAGAGCAGGAAGGTGTCGCAGCCCAGCACGAAGAAGAGCAGCAGGCCCTGGAACACGCGGGTGCCATCGAGGGGAATGCGCATGGCGATCTGCGCGTTCTCGCCGCCGATGAAGGTCAGCGCCAGGAACAGCGCAGCGATCAATGCGCCGATGGGGTTCAGCCGGCCGAGAAAGGCGACGATGATGGCGGTGAAGCCGTAGCCCGGCGAGATCGACGGCTGGAGCTGGCCGACCGGCCCTGCCACCTCGATTACCCCGGCAAGTCCCGCAAGGCCCCCCGAGACGGCGAAGACGAAGAGCGTGGTCCTGGCGGGATCGAAACCGGCGAAGCGTGCGGCGCGCGGCGCCTCTCCCACCAGGCGGATCTCGAATCCCTTGAGCGTGCGCCCCATCATCACGGCGGCCACGAGGGCGACGATCACCGCGAGGGCGAAGCCGAGATGCATGCGGCCGGCCTCGAACAGCAGCGGCATGGTGGCTTCCGGCTCGAAATTCACGGACTGCGGGAAGTTGAAGCCCTTGGGATCGCGCCAGCGGCCGCGCACCAGGTAGTCGAGCGCGAGTTCAGCCACATAGACCAGCATCAGGCTCGTCAGGATCTCGTTGACCCCGAGCCGCGCCTTGAGCAGCGCCGGGATCAGCGCCCAGAGCATGCCGCCGAGGATGCCGAGGACCAGCATGAGAGCGATGACCCAGGGGCCGTCCGGCGTGCCATGGGTGGCGAGCGCCAGCCAGGAGCCGAAGATCGCGCCCATGACGAGTTGTCCCTCGGCGCCGATGTTCCAGTTGTTCGAGCGATAGCAGAGCGTCAGGCCGATCGAGATGAGGATCAGCGGCGTCGCCTTCACGGCGAGCTCCTGCAGCGCCCATCCGTCGCTCAGGGGATCGATGAAGAACACTTTCAGTGCGGCAAGCGGGTTCTTGCCGAGCAGGGCGAAGAGGATGGCGCCTGCGACCAGTGTCAGGACGACGGCCGCCAGCGGCGAGGCGAAGGTCAGCCATGCCGGCCGGTCGTCGCGGCGTTCGAGGATCAGCCTCATGCGAGCGCCCCGTGAATGCCGCCCATCATCAGGCCGACGGTCTCGCGGTCGAGGCCGGCCGTCGGCTTCGCCTCGCTGAGCCGTCCTTCGGAGATGACCGCGAGACGGTCGGCGAGGGCGAAGAGCTCGTCGAGATCCTGGCTGATGACGAGCACCGCCGCCCCCCGGGCGGCGAGATCGACGAGGGCCTGCCGGATGGTCGCGGCGGCGGCCGCGTCGACGCCCCAGGTCGGCTGCGCCACCACCAGCAGCGCGGGCTCGCGCAGGATCTCGCGGCCGACGACGAATTTCTGCAGGTTGCCACCGGACAGCGCCCGTGCCTCCGGGTTCGCGCTGCTCATGCGGACGTCGAATGCCTTCACCACCCGCTGCAGCCAGGCCGCGGCGGCGGCCCGGTCGATCAGACCGCGATCGAGGAAGCCATTGGTGGCATGGCCGGAGAGCAGCGCATTCTCCGTCAGCGTGAAGCGCGGCGCGCAGGCATGGCCGAGCCGCTCCTCCGGCACGAAGGCGGCCCCCATGCGGCGGCGGGCGGTGATGCCGAGGGCGCCGACCGGCTTTCCGTCGATGGCGATGGTATCGGGCGCACCGGTCACCTCGCCGGAGAGCGCCGCGAAGAGCTCGTCCTGGCCGTTGCCGGCGATCCCTGCGATGCCGACGATCTCGCCGGCGCGCACCGTCAACGCGATGTCCTTCAGGCTGGTGCCATGGGTGTCCTGCGCGGGCAGCGAAAGGCCTGCCACCATCAGCCGGTCCGCGCCGGGCGCGTGAGCTGCGGCCCGCACCTCCTTCACCTCCGTGCCGACCATGAGGCGGGCAAGGCTCGCCGCCGTCTCCTCGCGCGGACTGGCGGTCGCCACGACCTTGCCCATGCGCAGGATGGTGGCGCGGTCGCAGAGCCGGCGCACCTCGTCCAGCTTGTGCGAGATGTAGAGGATGCTGCGGCCCTCCGCCTTCAGCGCCGCCAGCGTGACGAAGAGCTGGTCGGCCTCCTGCGGGGTGAGCACCGAGGTCGGCTCGTCGAGAATGAGCAGCTTCGGGTTCTGCAGCAGGGCGCGGACGATCTCGATGCGTTGCCGCTCGCCCACCGACAGGCGCCAGACCTCGCGCTTCGGCTCCAGCGGCAGGCCATAGGCGCGCGACAGCCGGGCCACCTCCGCCTCGATGGTCGCCATGGGCGTCCCGGCGGGCAGCGACAGCGCCACGTTCTCGGCGACGGTGAGGGCCTCGAACAGCGAGAAGTGCTGGAACACCATGCCGATGCCGAGCCGCCGCGCCTCCGCCGGGCTGGCGATGGCGACGGGCGCGCCTTCCCAGGCGATGCGCCCTTCCGAGGGTTGCAGCAGGCCGTAGAGGATCTTGACGAGGGTGGACTTGCCGGCGCCGTTCTCCCCCAGCAGGGCGTGGATCTCGGCGGCTCCCACCGACAGGTCGACATGGTCGTTGGCGACCAGCGCTCCGAAGCGCCTGACGATGCCGGTGGCCTCGAGCAGCGGTGCCATCAATAGGCGACCTTGTCGGGCTTGGCCGTCCATTCGAGGAACACCCCGCGTGCCTCGGCGGAGGGGCGGTGCTCCATCCGCGCCGTGGTGATGGCCGGCGCGCGCTTCATCTCCTCGTAGAAGGGCGCGTCGTCGAAGCCGATGGCGGCCGCGTCCTCCCGGGTATTGGCATAGACGATGCGGTCGACACGCGCCCAGAGGGCCGAAGCGAGGCACATGGGGCAGGGCTCGCAGCTCGAATAGAGCGTCGCGCCCCTGAGGTCGAAGCGGTTCAGCGCCGTGCAGGCCCGGCGGATCGCCACCACCTCGGCATGGGCGGTCGGGTCGTTGGTCGAGGTGACCTGGTTCCAGCCCTCGGCCACCACCTTGCCGTCCATGACGACGACCGCGCCGAAGGGGCCGCCATGGCCGGCCTGCATGTGCGCGCGCGACAGGGCGACGGTGCGGGTCATGAACAGGTGATCGAGGTCGGCGCTCATGCGCCGATCTCACGCGGGAGGGCGGGCGAAGTCAATTCGGGTCCGCGCGTCGTTTCAGAGCACCCCGCCCTGCCGCATCGCCGCGATCTCCGCCTCCGAATAGCCGGCGGCCTTCAGCACCGCGTCGGTGTGCTCGCCGAGCCGGGCTCCGGCCCAGCGGATGGCGCCGGGCGTGCGGGTCAGCTTCGGCACGATCCCCTGCATGAGCATGCGGCCGAGGTCGGGCGTATCGACCTCCACCACCATGTCGCGGGCGCGGAAATGCGGATCGGCGGCCACCGCCGCGGCATCGTTGACGCCGCCTGCCGGAACCGAGGCGCCGTCGAGCAGCCTGAGCAACGCGTCGCGCGGCTTCGTGCGCGTCCAGTCGCCGATGATGCGATCGATCTCCGCCTGGTTGTCAGGCTGCCCGCGCGCGCCGTGGGTGGCGAAGCGCGGGTCGTCCATGAGGAAGTCCATGCCCATGACGGCGAAGAGCCGCCTGCAGATGGTGTCGGCATTGGCGCCGATGACGATGTGGTGCCCGTCGAGGGTCGGATAGATGTTGGAGGGCGCAAATCCCGGCGAGGTCAGGCCGGTGCGGCCACGCACGTGGCCCGTCACCGAGTATTCGGAGATCACGCCCTCGATCGCGGCGAGGATGGCGTCGGTCAGGCCGACGTCGATGACCTGGCCCTTGCCGTCGCGCGAGCGCTGGTGAAGCGCCGCGAGGATGCCGAAGGCGGTATAGATGCCGGCGAGCGTGTCGCCGATGGACAGGCCCGTGCGGGTCGGCAGCCGGTCGGGATAGCCGTTGATGGTGCGCATGCCGCCCATGGCCTCGGCGACCGCGGCAAACCCCGCCTTCTCCGCATAGGGGCCGTACTGGCCGTAGCCCGAGACGCGGGCGATGATCAGCCTGGGGTTGATGGCATGCAGGGCCTCGACGGTCAGGCCCCATTTCTCCAGCGTGCCCGGGCGGAAGTTCTCCAGCAGAACGTCGGCATCCTTCAGCAGCCGGCGCAGGATGTCCTGGCCCTGACGCTTCCTGAGGTCGATGGTGACGCTCTTCTTGTTGCGGCCGATCACCGGCCACCAGACGGAGGCCCCGTCCTTCTTGGAAAAGCCCCACTGCCGCATCGGATCGCCCTTCCCGGGATCCTCGAACTTCACGAGGTCGGCGCCCATGTCGGCGAGCAACTGGCCGCAGTAGGGCCCGGCGATGAAGGAGCCGAGTTCGACCACCCTGATGTCGGAAAGCGGTCCGGCGGTCGTCGTCTCGGGCTTGGCGGTCATGGCGGTATCTCTCGTGGAACCGGAGACCTAGCCGCGACCGGGCCGTCGGGCAATGTGCGCCCGGCAGGGCACCCGTGCCGTCAGTGCGTCGTCTTGCGGCTGGTTTCCAGGTGCCGCGACCAGCGCGACAGGCCGAAGCAGATGATCCAGTACACCGCCCCGGCGAAGGCATAGGCCTCCATGTTCATGCCGACCCAGGCGGGATCGGCCAGCGAGGCCTGGGCGATGCCGAGGAGGTCGAAGATCGAGACGATGGAGACCAGCGAGGTGTTCTTCACCAGGGCGATGAACTCGTTCGTCATGGCCGGCATGGAGATGCGCAGCGCCTGCGGCAGGACGATCAGGCCGGTCGTCTGCCAGTAGCCGAGTCCCTGCGCCGCCGCCGCCTCCCACTGGCCCTTCGGAATGGCCTGCAGGCCTCCGCGCACCGCCTCCGCCATGTAGGCGGCGATGACGAAGGCGAGGCCGACGAGGGCGCGGATGAGGCGGTCGATGTCCCAGCCCGCCGGCATGATCAGCGGCAGCAGCAGCGAGGCGAGGAAGATGACGGTGATGATCGGCACGCCGCGCCAGAATTCGATGAAGATGGTGGCGACGAGGCGGATGACCGGCAGTTCCGACTGGCGGCCGAGGGCGAGCAGGATGCCGAGCGGCACCGCGAGGACACCCGCATAGACCGACAGGAAGACGGTGAGCATCAGCCCGCCCCACTGGCGCGTCTCGACCCGCGGCAGGCCGAGGCCGCCGGAGAGAAGCCAGGCGTCGACGATGAGGAGCGCTGCCCAGATGAGGGGCACCGCCAGCGCGCGGCGCGGCAGGGCCGGCCAGAACGACACGGCCACCGTGCCGATCAGCAGCAGCGCCGCGAGGTTCACCCGCCAGCGCTCGGACGGCGGATAGAAGCCGTACATGAACTGGCCGAAGCGGGCCTTCACGAAGACCCAGCAGGCCCCCCCGCTGGTGCAGTCGGCGCGCGTCGTGCCGGCGAGGTCGGCGTTCCACACGGCCCAGCGCAGGATCGGCACCGTCATCGCGACGATGGCGGCGATGCAGACGAGCGAGACGAGCGCGTTGAGCGGCGTCGAGAAGTAGTCGGCCCTGAGGCGGCGCAGGAGCGAGGCGCGGACCGGCATCACGCCGAGGGTGCTGGCCACCGTCATCGCGTCACCAGCCGCGTCTTGGCATTGTACCAGTTCATGAAGGCGGACACGGCAAGGCCGAGGGCGAGATAGATCGCCAGCGTGATGGCGATGATCTCGATGGCCTGGCCGGTGTTGGTCAGCGCCGAGCCGACGAAGACGCTGACCAGTTCGGGAAAGGCGATGGCGGCGCCGAAGGACGAGTTCTTCAGCACGTTGAGATACTGGCTCGTCAGCGGCGGGATCATCACCCGCATGGCCTGCGGGATGACGACGAGGCTGAGGGCCCGGTTGGGCCTGAGGCCCAGCGCATAGGCGGCCTCCCACTGGCCCTTCACCACGGACTGGATGCCGCCCCGGACGATCTCGGCGATGAAGCCGGCCGTGTAGGTCGTGAGGGCTGCGAAGAGGGCGACGAATTCCGGCACCAGCACGAAGCCGCCCCGGAAGTTGAAGCCGCGGAGAGCGGGCACATCCCAGGCGCTCATGGCTGAAGCGATGCCGAAGGCGACGGCGGGCAGGGCGAGGAAGAAGACGAGGCCCGTGGCCCAGACCGGGAAGATGGCGCCCGTCGCGTCGCGCCGGCGCTTGGCCCAGATGGCGATGCCGGCCTGGACGAGCATGCCGAGAAGGACGACGAGCGCGGCGATGCGGAAGGCCTGGCCGTCGGTCGGCACGGGAATCGTCAGGCCGCGGTTGTTGAGGAAGGCGACCGAGAAGATGCCGATGGACTGGCGCGGGCCCGGCAGGGCGGCGATGACGCCGAAATACCAGAACAGCACGAAGAACAGCAGCGGGATGTTGCGGACGAACTCGATATAGGCGCCGGCCAGGCCCGACAGCAGCTTGTTGGCAGAGAGCCGGGCGACGCCGATGACGAAACCGAGCAGCGTCGCGGCGATGACCGAGACGAAGGTGATGACCAGCGTGTTGGCGACGCCGACCCAGAGCAGGGCGAGGATATTGGAGGCCGGCGTGTAGTTGGTCAGCACGAAGGGCACGTCGATGCCGGAGGTGCGCCACAGGAAGTCGAAGCCGGAGGCCATGCCGGCATTGACCATGTTCTGCGAGGCGTTGCGCACGACGAGGACGATCGTCGCGGCAAGCCCGACGAGCAGGGCCGCCTGCCAGAAGATCTCGCGCACGCGCTTGTCGTAGAAATAGCGGGTCACGTCACCGGCCGGGCGGCGGGAGGGGAACGTGGCCCCCCGCCGGGGCGGGAGGCCGATCGGAGATGGTTCAGGCCGGGCCCGTCACTGGAACGGCGGGGTGAACAGCAGGCCGCCGCGGGTCCAGAGCTGGTTGGAACCGCGCTCGAGGCCGAGCGGCGAGCCCTTGCCGACGGTGCGCTCGTAGCTCTCGGAATAGTTGCCGACCTGCTTGAGGACGTTGAACATCCACTCGTTCGGCAGGCCGAGCATGGCGCCGAAATTGCCGTCGGCGCCGAGCAGGCGGCGGATCTCGGCGTTCTTCGAGTTGGCGCGCATCTCCTCGACGTTCTTCGAGGTCACGCCGAGGGATTCCGCGGCAATCATGCCGTTCAGCACCCAGCGCACCACCGCCTGCCAGCGCTCGTCACCCCAGCGGGTGACCGGCCCCTGCGGATCGTTGGAGATCAGCTCGGTCATGATGGTGTGCTCGCCGGGGGTCTTCAGCTTGATGCGCTGTCCCGCGAGCGCGCCGACGCCGGCGGTATAGCTGTCGCAGCGGCCGGCATCATAGGCGGCGATGGCGTCGTCGTTCTTCTGGAAGTTGATGATCGAGACCTTGATGTTGCGCTCGCGGAAATAATCGGCGGCGGTACGCTCCTCGGTCGAGCCGGCGGCGACGCAGATCGAGGCGTTCTCGAGGTCGGTCGGCTTCTTGGCGCCCGAGGCGGTGCGCACGATGAAGGTCTGGCCCTCGTAGAAGTTGATGCCCTGGAAGTTCACGCCGAGGGTGGCGTTGCGCGAGAAGGTGATGGTGGTGTTGCGCGACAGCAGGTCCACCTGTCCCGACTGCAGCACCGGCCAGCGCTGCTGCACCGAGGTCGGGGTGTAGCGGACCTTGTTGGCGTCGCCTAGCC